>DASSQI010000138.1:0-33013 GCA_035702585.1 Anaeromyxobacteraceae bacterium | reverse complement strand
TCTCCGCTGGCGCGCGTCGACTTCGACGAGTTCGACCTCGTCTGCATGGTCGACACCCAGCCCGAGCAGGGGAACCACAGCCTCCCGTCCGAGATCTTCCCCGACGTCGTCATCGACCACCACCCGGAACGCCCCGACACCAAGCTCGCGCCGATCTCAGACGTGGGCGGCACGCGCGGCGCGACGAGCACCCTCATCGCGGAGTACTTCCGCGCGAGCGGGCTCGAGATGCCGGCCCCGATCGCGACGGCGCTGTACTACGGGATCAAGGCCGACACGCGCGATCTGGGGCGCCAGACCACGCCGGAGGACGTCGAGGCGTACCTGTGGCTGTTCCCGCTCGTCGACAAGGAGGCGCTCGCGCAGATCGAGCACCCTCGCCTGCCGGCCGAGTACTTCCGCCTGTACCACACGGCGATCGAGCGCGCGCAGCTCTACGGCGATCAGGCCGTCGTCTGCGATCTCGCGGAGATCTACGCGCCGGACATGGTCGCCGAGGTCGCCGAGCGGTTCGGGTTCCTCGAGGACGTCCGCTGGTCCCTCGCTTACGGGGAGTACGCCGATCAGATCTTCTTCTCGCTCCGCACGAGCGACCGCAGGATGAACGCCGGGAGGCTCATCCGCGAGGTCATCGAGGTGAAGGGCGGCTCCGCCGGCGGGCACGGCTCCATGGCGGGAGCGCGCGTACCGCTCGCCGGGATGTCGCGCGCGGCGCGCAAGCGGCTGAAGGCGGAGATCGCCGTCGCGTTCCTGGACGCGTTCGGCGTGAAGGGGCGCAAGCCGCGAAAGATCGTGTGATCTACCTCGATCACAACGCGATCACCCCGATGCGCCCCGAGGCGATCGCCGCGGTACGCGCCGCGCTCGAGGTGTTCGGGAACCCCTCGTCGGTGCACGCGGCGGGGCGCGCCGCGCGGGACCTCCTCGACGCCGCGCGCGGAGAGGTCGCCGGCGCGCTGCGCGCTCGCCCGTCGGAGATCGTGTTCACCTCGGGCGCGACCGAGTCGGCGGCCCTCGCGATCCGCGGCGCGCTGTCGGCGGCGCGCGCCGAGCGCGACGAGCTCGTCGTCACCTCGGTGGAGCACCCGTGCGTCGGCACGCTCGCGACGATGCTGCAGAGGCAGGGCGCCCCGGTGCACGTGATCCCGGTCGATCGCGACGGGCTCCCCGATCTCGCGATCGCGGAGCGCGTCATCACGCCCAGGACCGCCGTCGTCTGCGCGATGCTCGCGAACAACGAGACGGGCGTCGTGCTCCCGGTCTCGCGGATCTTCGCGCTCGCGCGCGAGGCCGGCGCGCTGGCGTTCTGTGACGCGGTGCAGGCCGTCGGCAAGCTCGACGTCGACGTGACGACGCTCGGGGCCGACCTGCTCGCCCTCACCGCGCAGAAGTTCGGCGGCCCCCGCGGCAGCGGGGCGCTGTGGGTCAAGGAGGGCATCCGGCTCGCGCCGCTGTTCGGCGGATCGCAGGAGCGGGGCCGCCGCGCCGGCACGGAGAACCTCCCCGGCATCGCCGGCCTCGGGGCCGCGCTCGCGGCCGCGCTGCGTCACCGCGCCGACGAAGCCGCGCGAATCGGCGCGCTGCGCGACCGTCTGCAGCGCGGGCTGCTCGCCGCGATCCCGGGCGCCGTCGTGAACGGCGCGCGCGCCGAGCGCCTCCCCACCACCCTCTCGATCACGCTGCCGGGCTGTGACGCCGAGACCCTGCTCATCGCGCTCGACCTCGAGGGCGTGTGCGCCAGTGCAGGCAGCGCCTGCCACTCCGGCTCGTCGACGCCGTCGGCGGTGCTCTCGGCGATGGGGCTGTCGCCCGAGGAGGCGCGCGGGACGCTGCGCCTGTCGCTGGGCTGGTCGAGCTCGGAGGCCGACGTCGAGGCGGCTCTGCGCGTCATTCCGCCGCTCGCGAGCCGCGTCACCGCGGCCATCCCTTCAGGGACCTGAGGCCAGATTCCTCAGCGGTTCCGCGCGCCCGCGTGCGAAGCTCCGATATCTGCGGTCGACGCCGTCCGGCGGCTATTGACATGTCCGGATCGCACGTCTACCATTCAGACCATAAACAAGCCTGCTTTCGCGGGTTTGGCTCTTTTCAAGATTCTTGATCTGCCCCCTGCCGAGTTCGTGATTCGACGTCGAGTCGTTTGGGCCGACTTTGTGAAAAGAGGAGCGCCCGGCCGCTTCCATGAGCAAGCTCCCGCGTTTCGAGGGAGAAGCCTACGGAAAGCGGCGACGCGGGTGCCCCACCTGTAGAAATACAGGTCCAAGCAACCGGGTCACACGGCTCACCGCGGGGGGCTTTTTTTGTTCGAACGGGACCACGACAAGGCGCTGATCAGGGAGCGGCTGCTGCTCCAGCGCCTGCGACTTCCCGTCGACCTTCGCGCGGAGCTGTCCTCCCGCGCCTCCGAGCGCCTCCTGCAGCTCGGCATCATCCAGGAAGCTTCCACCATCGCGTTCTACGCCGCCGTCGGCAGCGAGGCCGATCCGACGCCGGCCGTCGAGGCGTGCCTCGCCGCCGGCAAACGCGTCGTGTTTCCGCGCTGCTGCGTGGCCGAGCGGGTCCTCGAGTTCGCCCCCGCCACGCTCGACGAGCTGGTGCCCGGCGCCCACCGCACGCGCGAGCCGCCGGCGCTCGTCCCCGCCGTATCGCGTTCGGAGATCGACTGCGTCGTCGTGCCAGGCGTCGCGTTCGACGCCGACCTCCGCCGGCTCGGCCGCGGCGGCGGATTCTACGACGCCACGCTCGCGGCGCTGTCGCCGCGGGTCACGCGGATCGGCTTCGCGTTCGACTCGCAGATCGTCCCCTTCGTCCCCAGCGAAGGTCACGACGTCCCGGTGGACGTGCTCGTGACCGACGCGCGCGTGCTGCACGCGGCGACCGCCGCGCGCACCGCTTCCCATTGACACCGCGCCATGCCGCGGATTTGATGCGAGCCCCTTGAAGATCCTGTTCCTCGGAGACGTGTTCGGAAAGCCTGGCCGTACGGCCGTGAAGCACTTCGTGCCGAAGCTCATCGCGCGCGAAGGGCTCGACCTCGTGATCGCGAACGGCGAGAACGCCGCGGGCGGCGCCGGGATCACCCCCAACGAGGCCGAGGAGCTGCTCGGCTACGAGGTCGACTTCCTCACCAGCGGGAATCACATCTGGTCGAAGAAGGACATCGTCGGATACCTCGAGGCCCCGCGCTCGAAGCTGCTGCGACCCGCGAACTACCCGCCGGGAACGCCGGGGCGCGGCCGCGCGGTGGTCGAGACGCGCGACGGGCGCAAGCTCGGGCTCGTGAACCTGGAAGGCCGCGTGTTCATGCGCGACCTCGAGGACCCGTTCCGCACGGCCGATCGCGAGATCGCGGCGCTCAAGGCCGAGGGCTGCACCGCGATCCTCGTCGACATGCACGCCGACGCGACGAGCGAGAAGAACGCGATGGGCCACTACCTCGACGGCCGCGTCTCGGCCGTCCTCGGCACCCATACGCACATCCAGACCGCCGACGAGCGCGTGCTCGCGGGCGGTACGGCGTACATCACCGACGTCGGCATGTGCGGGCCGTGGGACTCCGTCATCGGCGTGAAGAAGGAGCTCGTCCTGCAGCGGTTCCTCACGCAGCGTCCGGTCGGGTTCGAGCCGGCGAAGCGCGAGACGCACCTGCAGGGCGCGCTCGTGGACATCGACGAGGCGACGGGCAAGGCCCTCGCCATCCGGCGCGTGCAGGAGCGCCTCGAGGACTGACGCATGACGAAGGGCAGCGAGCGGCTTCGCAGCGCGACACCGGAGGAGCAGCTCGAGGAGGTCACGCGCGGGCGCGTGGACCTGCACGTCGAGAAGGATCTGCTCGACCGGCTCCGCAAGGCCTACGACACGGGCGTCCCGCTGCGCATCAAGGCGGGCTTCGACCCGACCGCGCCGGACCTCCACCTCGGCCACACGGTGCTCCTGTCGCGCATGCGGCGGTTCCAGCAGTTCGGCCACACGGTCATCTTCCTCATCGGCGACTTCACCGGCCTCATCGGCGATCCGACCGGCCGCAACGCGACGCGCCCGCCGCTCTCGCGCGAGCAGCTCCTCGCGAACGCCGAGACCTACAAGAAGCAGGTGTTCAAGGTCCTCGACCCCGAGGAGACCGAGGTGCGGTTCAACTCGGAGTGGCTCGGGGCGATGGGGTTCGCGGACGTGATCCGGCTCGCGAGCCGCTACACCGTCGCGCGGATGCTCGAGCGCGACGACTTCCGCAAGCGCTACGGCGAGAACCGCCCGATCAGCGTCCACGAGTTCCTGTACCCGCTCGCGCAGGCGTACGACTCGGTGGCGCTGAAGGCCGACGTCGAGCTCGGCTCGTCGGACCAGCTCTTCAACCTGCTCGTGGGCCGCGCCATCATGCCGGACTACGGCCTCACGCCGCAGATCGTGCTCACCGGCCCCATCCTCGAGGGCCTCGACGCGAAGCTCGATCCGGCGACCGGCAGGATCGCGGGCGACAAGATGTCGAAGTCGCTCGGCAACTACGTCGGCGTGGCGGAGGCGCCCGAGGAGCAGTTCGGGAAGCTCATGAGCGTGAGCGACGAGCTGATGTGGCGCTACTACGAGCTCCTGTCGGCGCGCAGCACCGGCGAGATCGCCGCGCTCCGCGCCGGCCACCCTCGCGCCGCCAAGGTCGCGCTGGCGAAGGAGCTGGTGACGCGCTTCCACGGCGCCGAGGCAGCGGATCGCGCCGAGGAGCAGTTCGAGAAGGTGTTCCGCGCGAAGGACGTCCCGGACGAGGTGGACGAGCGCGCGATCGCGCTCGAAGGTGCGCCGTCGCTGCCGCTCGCGCGGCTCCTCGCCGACGCCAAGGTCGTGGCGTCGAACAGCGAGGCGCGCCGCCTCGTCGCCCAGGGCGGCGTCTCGGTGAACGGCGAGCGCTTCGCCGATCCGCAGGGCGCGCTCGGCGCCGGCGAGTGGCTCGTCAAGGTCGGGAAGCGCCGGTTCGTGCGCTTCAAGATCGCGCCCTGACGCCGCGCGATCACCCGGCACGCCGCGCGATCACTCCGCCAAGACGCCCGATTACGTCGCCACGGCGCGCGCCAGCAGCTCGAGCGTGAGGACGCGGCCGAGCTGCGCGATGCGCCCGAACGTCTGCGCGCGCGCCGCCGACAGGAACGCGCGCAGCCGCGCCGGCTCGTAGAGCGACGCCGTGCGCATCCGCGCCGGGTCGAGCAGGTCCTCGACCTCCGGCTCGCGCCACAGCGGCAGGAGCGGATTCGCGGACGCCGGCGCCTGCGCGCGGACGATGGGGAGCTTCTTCCGTCCCTTGCTCCAGAGCTCCGTGACCGCCGGCCAGAAGCGGTAGACGTTCCGCAGCCCGAGCGGCTCCGCCGGATAGCCCTGCGCGAGCGGCATGGCGGCGAGCCGCGGATCCAGCTGCGCGATGAGGCGCCGCGCCATGCGGTTCCGCAGCCGCATGGCCGCGGGCATCCCGAGGGCGATCTCCATCGGCTCGCGGAACACGAACGGCGAGATCGAGGGCCAGATCCTGCTCGTCGCGCTGGCGATGCGCCCCTGCCAGCGCTGCATGCGCATCGTGAGATAGACCGCGTCCATGTGCGCGGTGTTGGGGTGGTGCTCGAGCCCCGCCGTGGCGCGGCGCACCGCGCCCTCGAAGTGGTCGAGCAGCGGCTCGTCGAATCGCGCCTGGAGCAGATCGGCCGCCTGCGGCTCCGCGAGGAACCGCGCCGCCGCGACCTTGCGCGCGTCGAAGTGCCCGCGCTCGCCCGCGCGCGGGAAGAGCAGCCCCCACCAGAACCCGCGGCAGATCTCGCCGTTGGAGCCGTTCACGCTCGCGTCGAACCTCGACGCGAGCCGCTCGTGGACCGCGAGGATGTTCGCGTACTCGAGCACGTCGTACTCGCCGTCGCAGAGCGCGAGCGCGCGCTTCGCGTCGCGCCACCACTCGCCCGCGTCGCGGTCGGGCCGGTGCTGCTCGTGGCCGAGGTGGTACTCCCGAGCGATGGCGCTCGAGACGACGACGTCGGGATCGCGGTCGCGGCCGACGACCACCGTGTTGCGGACGGCGTTCGTGCGCAGCGCCGCTCCGAGCACCGCGCGCGAGTCGTAGCCGCCGGTGAGGTCGAACGCTGCGTTCGGGTGGGCGCGGACGGCGGTCTCCACCGCGCCGCGCAGCGCGTCGGCGAGGCTGGTCGCGTCGTCGCGCGACGGCGCGCCGTCGTTCAGGACCGCGGGGAGCACCCAGTAGCGCGTGCGCTCGGCGACGACCCCGTCGCGGAGCTGGTGGATCGTCGCGGGCTCGAGCTTCTCGATGCCGCGGAACAGCGTGCGGGACTCGAACACCGTGCCGGTCGCGAGGAAGTCCCGGCAGCCGTCGAGGTCCCACTCCTTGAATCCCAGCGCGGCGAGCACCATCGACGACGTCGCGACGACGACGCAGCCACGCACGACCGACTGGTACGCGTGCAGGCTCCCGAGCCGGTCGGTGGCGACGGACGCGGTCCGATCGTCGCCGGCAGCGGCGACGAAGATGCCCTCGAGCCCCGCCACGCGCGACGCGAACCGATCGTTCGAGGCGAGCGCGGTGGCGGCGTCCTCGGGGAAGTACACGCCCGCGGCGGCGGCCCAGCGGCCCTCGTCGTGGCGCGCGATCGACGGAGCGCGCTCGGCGTGCATCCGCGGGAAGACCACGATCGAGGTGCACCGCGCGTCGAGCCTGTCGGCAGCTCGCACGCCGCAGAGCGCCGCGAACAGCGCCACTGCGTCGTCCGTGACCGCACGCACCGCCTCGGCGTCGCGCCCGTGCACCACCAGCAGCTGCGACATCGTCACCCCTTGCCCGCCCCGCGCCGAGGTCAAGGGTGTGCACGGGAGGCCTCGGGCGCGCGGACCCGCGGGAGTGTCGATCACCTCTTCGGGACGTCGCGCGGCACGTTCGCTCGTCCGACCTGCTGGGGCGGACCGCGAAAGCCCTTCGCGACGACGAACACCTCGTAGCTGTGCTCCCGCGTCGCCTGCGGCTTCGCGATGCTCACGGCGTCGAAGTGCGCCGCGATCTCCTTGCGGAGGATCGGGAAGTCGCCGCCCATGAACACCTTCGCGACGAAAGTCCCGCCGATCTTCAGCGTCTCGACGGCGACCGACAGCGCCATGCGAACGAGCTCGAGCGAGCGCGCCTCGTCCGTCACCTTCACGCCGATCGTCTTCGGCGCCATGTCGCTCGTCACGACGTCGAACGGCGCCGGGTGAAGCCCGCGGATCACGTCCAGCGCGTCCGGCGCGAGGAGGTCCACGACCGCCGTCTTCACCCACGGCTTGCCGAGGTTCCGGATCGGCTCGAGGTCGACGCCGATCGCGGCGCCGCGCGGTCCGACCGCCTCGGCCAGGACCTGCAGGAACCCGCCGGGCGCAGCCCCGAGGTCGAGCACTGCCTGGCCCGACCCGACGAGCCGGTGCTTGCGGATGATCTCGTCGATCTTGAACGCCGAGCGCGCGCGGAGGCCCTGCTGCTTCGCCTTGCGGTAGTAGAAGTCCTTCGGGTCGTAGGGCTTTGCCATGTCTCGGGCCGGCGACCATACCCCGAACCCGGGATGGCTGCCCGCGGCCTCAGCCGAGGCGAGGAGCTGCGCGAGCGTGGAAAAAGTGAGGCCCGTCGGAAGGGCGATCGCAGAGGATGCGCGCCGCCGTCGCGATGCCGGATCGGACCCGAGACCCACATCGCCAATGAACCCGCGACGTTACACCGCATGCTCGCCTGGTGGAGCCACAAAAAGGGGACGGGCCTACTCCAGAATTTCCGCAAGTTTTTCGCGGACTTGCGCCGATGCTCCTCTTGACAACCTGGGCGGGTACGTCCGATAACCCCGTCCACCTTCCACACGTGCGCGCACCGCGCAAGGAGTCGATAGAGATGGCGCTGAAGATCACCGAGGAGTGCATCAACTGTGGCGCTTGCGAGCCCGAGTGCCCGAACACCTGCATCACCCAGGGCGACGACCTCTACATCATCGACGCGGCGAAGTGCACGGAGTGCAAGGGCCAGAACGACTCGCCGGCGTGCGCGGCCGTTTGCCCGGTCGACTGCTGCGTCCCGGCGTAGCTTCCGAGAGCTGCCGATGGCCACGCGGATCACGGACGAGTGCATCAACTGCGGCGCCTGCGAGCCCGAGTGCCCGAACAGCGCGATCACGCAGGGTGACGACATCTACGTCATCAACCCGGACCTCTGCACCGAGTGCGTCGGGTTCCACGGCGAGGAAGCCTGCGCCGTGGTGTGCCCGGTGGACTGCTGCGTGAGCGACGGCACCGAGACGGAAGAGCAGCTGTACGGCAAGCTCGCCACCGTGCACGCGGGGAAGGATTTTCCGCCGCTCGCCGAGCTGACCGCGGAGCTCTCTCGCTTCCGCAAGACCGCGTAACGCCACAGCAGCGCAGCACCTCGCTGCGGAAACACCCCGATGCCCCGTGCGCCGCTCAGGTGCGCGGGGCATCGTCGTTCCATGGCGACCCTCACCGGCGGGCAGCTCGTCGCCCGCATGCTGAAGAAGGAAGGCGTCAGCACCGCGTTCACGCTGTCGGGCCTGCACGTCGCGCCGATCTACGTCGGGTGCGCCGACGAGGGCATCCGGCTCGTCGACACCCGCCACGAGCAGGCCGCCGCCCACGCCGCCGACGCGTGGGCCCGCCTCACGCGCGGGCTCGGCGTCTGCATCGTCACGGCGGGCCCCGGCGTCACCGGCACCGTCACCGCGGTCGCGAACGCGTGGGCCGCGAACGTTCCCCTCCTCGTCCTCGGCGGCGCGGCGCCCACGTTCAACCAGGGGCGCGGCTCGCTCCAGGAGATGCCGCAGACGCAGCTCTTCGCGGGCATCACGAAGTGGAGCGATCGCGTGCACGCGGTGGAGCTCGTGCCGAGCTTCCTCGCGAAGGCGTTCCGCGTCGCGCGCACCGGCCGGCCAGGGCCCGTGTTCCTCGAGATCCCGTGGGACGTGCTCTCGAACGGCGCCGATGAGAGCGTCGCCGAGATCTCGCGCTACCGCACCGACGCGCGCTCGCCGGGAGATCCGGAGAAGGTGGAGGCCGCGCTCGCGATCCTCGAGCGCGCAGAGCGCCCGGTCGTCGTCGCCGGGTCTTCGATCTGGTGGGACGGCGCGAGCGAGGTGCTCGATCGGCTCGCCCGCCGCACCGGCGCGCCGGTGTACCTGAACGGCATGGGCCGCGGGAGCCTGGCGCCAGACCACCCGAGCTTCCTCCAGCACACTCGCAAGGAGGCGCTGTCGAGCGCGGACGCGGTGCTGATCGTCGGCACCCCGCTCGACTTTCGGCTCGGCTACGGCACCGAGCCGACCTTCGGCTCGAACGCGAAGCTCGTGCAGGTCGACGTCGACGCCGCCGAGATCGGGCGCAACCGCGGCATCGACGTCGGCATCGTCGGCGACTCGCGGAGCGTGCTCGCGCAGCTCGAGTCCGGGACCTCCCGGCAGTGGGGACCGCGCGCGTGGCTCGACTCGCTGCGCGAGAAGGAGCGCCTGCGCGAGGAGCGGCAGCGGGACTTCGAGCAGAGCGATCAGAAGCCGATCCATCACTTTCGCCTCGCGAAGGCGATCGACGAGGTCGGCTCCCGTCACGGCGCGACCTACGTCGGCGACGGGGGCAACGTCGTCGCGGTCGCGGCGAAGGTGCTGCGCGTATCCGGACCGGGGCGCTGGCTCGATCCCGGCCCGCTCGGCTGCCTCGGCGTCGGCGCGCCGTTCGCGATCGCCGCGAAGCTCCTCGATCCGGCGCGCCCGGTCTGCGTCATCCAGGGCGATGGCGCGTTCGGGCTCAACGGCATGGACTTCGAGACCGCGGTCCGGTTCCGGCTGCCGATGGTCGTGGTGGTCGGCAACGACGCGGCCTGGGGACAGATCCGCGTCCCTCAGAAGAACCTGTACGGCGACGAGCACGCGCTCGCGACCGCGCTCGCTCCCACGCGCTACGACCGCATCGTCGAGGCGATGGGCGGGCGCGGCGAGCACGTCGAGGATCCCGCCGACCTCGTCCCGGCGCTCGAGCGCGCCTTCGAGTCGGGGGCCGTCGCCTGCGTGGACGTCGCGATCGACCCCGAAGCAGCCGCTGCGAGCGGCGCGGCAGGTTACGCCGTCTGAGTGCGCGGCTGAGCTCGCGCCTCGCGACGCCTCCTGCTCGCGAGGCGCGGTCGGCGAGCCGGACGGGGCCCGCCGGGTTACGATGATGTCTCCCCCTCGGAGGTGACCCCATGCCGACGCCCCGCCCCAAGCTCGACCGGAAGAACGCCGTCGTCCTCGTCGTCGACATCCAGGAGCGCCTGCTCCCCGCGATGCGGCAGGACGAGCTCGAGCGCGTCTTCAAGTACACGAAGGCGATGATCGGCGCGGCGCGCGAGCTCGACATCCCGGTCCTCGCGACCGAGCAGTACCCGAAGGGCCTCGGCCCCACCGCGCCGGAGATCCGCGCGCTCCTGCCCGACGCGCCGCTCGTGAAGACGCATTTCTCCTGCGGCGCCGATCCGGAGTTCGTGAAGGCGCTCGCCGCGACGGGCCGCAAGCAGGTGATCATCGTGGGGATGGAGACGCACGTGTGCGTCTTCCAGACGGCGCGCGACCTCGCCGAGCAGGGCTACGAGGTGCACGTGTGCGCGGATGCGGTGACGAGCCGCTTCGCCGAGCACCGGCGCGTCGGCCTCGAGCTCATCAAGGAGTCGGGGGCGCTCGTGACCACCGCCGAGAGCGCGATCTTCGACCTCCTTCACCAGGCCGGCACCGCCGAGTTCAAGAAGGTGTCGCAGCTCGTTCGCTGATGCGACGGGCCGCGTCCGAGGGCGTCATCAGCCGCCAGCCGGTTGCGCGCCGCGGTCGGGCGCCATCGCCGTCGCCGTCCGTCGCAGCGCCGCCGCTCGCACCGCGTTCCAGTCTTTGAACCACTTCACCGCCTGGACGACCAGCAGCACGATGCCGACGATGACGGGAGCGAGCACGATCCCGAGCGCCATCAGCACGTAGTGCGTCGTGTCGGGCGTCACCGCGGCGTCGAGGCTCCAGCGCTGGATCGTGTAGTCGCGCGCCTTGAGCGCCTCGTAGAGCGTGAGGAACTGGAACACGACGGCGGCGACGCCCAGCGGCCAGCGCAGCGCACCCGAGGAACTGCCGATGAGCACGGATCCGACCGAGAGGGCGACCCAGACCCAGAACCACGTCGTGAAGCGCGTCTCGCGCCCGACGAGCCGCTCGTACGCCTTGCCCGTCTGGAAGAACTTCACGACGCCGTAGATCGTGAGCGTCACGAACGACAGGAGGATCGTCCTCGTCACCTCGATCTCGCCAACCGTCTCGACGCCTTCCGCGGCCGTGCGGACCGGAGCGCCCGGCGGCGGGCGCCAGGGCGTCGTCGGAGCGGCGCCGGTATTGCCGCCCGGCGCCGGACCGGCCCCGGACGGCTGCGGCTCGGGCCGCTGTCGGAACGGCGGCGGCGCGCCGATCACCGGAGCAGGTGCCTGCGGCGTCTGTGCGTCGGCGATCACCTGGGACCCGGGCCAGTCGAGCTCCGGGATCGTCTCCGCTCGGACCCAGCCCGGCATGCCCGCGGTCCAGACCATCGTCGAACGCTTGATCTCACCCGCGGCGGCGAGGCTCTGGATGACCGCGAACGCGACCGGTCCGGCCTGCGCTCCGCTCCGCTCATACCACCACTGCGCGTTCAGCTGGGTCATGCGCGCCCCCGTAGTCTCGTCGTGCCGCACACGTTCGAACGAGCGGCCGGTCGTGCCGAACACGTTCCCGCGGGCGGCGGTCGTGCCGCACACGTACTGCGCCTCGACGTGCACCACATCGTACCGGTCCGTGATCTAACGGGTTCGTCTTGCTGCGGTCCGTTCGGGGCGAGCGGCGTCGTCCTTCGACGCCGAGACGATCGCGGAGCGCTGTCGGGCGTCGCGCGGGCGGCAGCGGCGCGTCCCACGCCGCGGCCGGCAGTCTCGGAAGGACGGCTCCGCGTGCGCTTCGACGCGCGTCACTCGTCGCGAACGAAGGCGAACCGACATCCGCGATGGCGGAGCCGGATCCGCGATGACCACCACTCCCGGGATAAGTGGCAGGGGCGAGTTCGACGGCGCGCCGGGCGTCGGCGCAGGAACGCCACTACGCTGCCGCTGTTGACCCCCTACGGCGCGGGTGTTACCTAGGCCTCCCCCAGTTTCCGGGGCGTAGCGCAGCCTGGTAGCGCACTTGCTTGGGGTGCAAGTGGTCGCTGGTTCAAATCCAGTCGCCCCGACCATCTAACGGTCCGTCACCACGGCAGTTCCGGGTGACGGGCCGTTTCTTTTTCGGCGAGCGTGGTGCGCTTCTTGGTGCGTTTTCGAGCCGCCGCCGCAGCGTGACGCAGCCGGGCGGCGCCGAGTGCGGGAGACCCGCCGGGCTCGGATACGGTTGCTTCGACGGCTGGTGCAGGGAGCACTTCGAGGAGATCTGTCGGAAGCTCGGGGCGAAGACGAGAGAGAGAGCTCTCCGGGCGATCGCTGAACCCGAGCACGGCGACCACCGCATCGTCGGAATGCGCACCGTCACGTCGTGCCCTCCTCGCTCGAGGGGTGCGCCGCGATGGTCCCGCGACAAGCCCCCTCCCCCAGTCACGACCTCGGCTACGCCGGCGTCTTCCCCTTCTGCAGCATCTTCTTCAGCTGGTCGGGAGTGGGGAGCGGCTGGGACAGCGCGCCGCCCGTCATGTCGTCGACTGTCTTCAACAGTTCGACGACTCTGAGGAAGGTGATCACGGGCGACCCGCCGCAGACGCCCTTCATCTGCTCGTCGACCAGCTTGCGAATACCGCTTCTGTTGGTGTCCATTATCGGTTCTCTCTTTCCTGGTTAGGGGCGCCCGCAGAGGAAGCAACGAGGGGTCACGACCTTCGCCGGTGACCCCTCGTTACGTTTCGCTGCACGTTGCTAGGTCGTCGCCCGAGGCGGCCGCAGGCTGCGCTACGCCGGCGTCTTCCCCTTCAGCATCTTGCCCATCTCGCTGGGAGTGGGGAGCGGCGCCAACAGCGCGCCGCCGGTAGCACTGTTGAGGTCTTTGATGATGTCGATGGCGAGCTTGATTGTCTCGAGTGCTTCCTTCAGCGGCCCCGACGCGCCGGAGACGTCCTTCATCTGCTCATCCGCCAGCTTGTAACAACCACCTTCACTCGTCTTCATCCTCGGATCTCCCTTTCCTGGGTAAGTGCAGCCTTCTGAGTTCCCCGGCTTCTGTCCGGGCACGTGGAATGGACGGACCTCGGACCAAATTCTGACCCGCCGTCATGTTGGGAAATCTTGTCTCGGTCCCGATTTCTTGCGACGGCCGGATGCCTTGCGCGAAAGCGAATGGGCGAACACAACGCCAGCCACTCGAGACGATCGCGCCGTTGGATCGCTCGACCGGAGAACGGATGCGCTCGATAGCTCGGCTCACTCGTGCAGGGTTCGCACTCGCGCTGGTCGCGTGCGCGGTGAGCGGCGGCACCGCTCTCGCAGCTGACACGGAAGCCCGTCCCCTGAAGATCGGGATCATCGGCGCGGGGAGGATCGGCGGCACGCTCGCGTCACACTGGGCGAAGGCAGGTCACGAGGTGCTCGTCTCGTCCCGCCATCCCGACCAATTGAAGGAGCTCACGCGATCTCTCGGTCCAAAGGGACGCGCGGGGACGCCGCGCGAGGCGGCGACGTTCGGGGACGTGGTCCTCGTCTCCGTGCCATACAAGGCGCTCCCGGAAATCGGCCGGGACCTCGCGAAGGAGCTGAAAGGCAAGGTCGTGATCGACACCGGGAACCCTTACCCCGAGCGCGACGGAGAGATGGCCGAGGAGGCGCGACGGAAGGGGACCGGGATTGCGTCGGCGGAGTACCTGCCGCAGGTGCGCCTCGTGCGGGCGTTCAACGCGATCCGGGCTCAGGACCTTCGAAGCGAGGCGTACCGCAACGGGGAGCGCATCGCGATCCCGATCGCCGGCGATGACGCGGACGCGCTCGCGCTCGCGTCGCGTCTGGTGCGGGACGCGGGGTTTGAGCCGGTCGTGGTCGGGCCGCTCGCGAAAGCGCGGACGTTCGACGTGGGTACGCCCGTGTACACGCACCTGTTCACGGCGCGCGAGCTGCGGGCACGCCTCGGGTTGTGACACCGGAGCAGTCCCATTCGCGGGGAGCCCGGAGTCGTCGGCGAACAACGCTCGACCCACGAAGGTGCGTCAGGTCCCGAGCCTCGCCACGTCAGCACGTGAGCGTCGAACTGACCTGCGCAGGAGGACTCGGATGAAGCGCGACGACCGTCGAGAACCGCCCCGTCACATCCCCGATGACGCGTTGGGAAGCATCGCCGGTGGCGTGTTCCTCCATTTCGGCTGGTGGCGGAAAGTGCCGCCTGCGGCACCGAGTCCGCTGCCCATGCCGTATCCGAACGTCGGCTGAGCCGCCGAAACCCAACGGCTCAGGAAAACCGAAATAGCGGCGGGAACACGAACGCGACCACCGCCGCCCATCCGGCGAGACGTACAGGTAGAAGGTCTGCCACTCGCAGGCTGGATGCGGACGGCGGATGCGCCTCGGCGGAATGATCGAGGGCGTTCCGACGACCTGCGGACTGATGGCTTCTTCCCCGTGACTGGGGTGCGTAGAGCTCAACAAGAGGGTCCGCAGCGGCGCACACCGAGCCGGCCCGCCGATCTGCCGGCCTCGCTGCTGCCACGCGCGAGCCGCTTCCGAACCGGCGCACGCGCGCCGGCCGATCCCGACCCCGAGTGTTCGGCCCCAGAGCCCAGGACGCGCTCACGGGCGAGACGTCGCTCTCGCCGTCGCCTGCGGGCGGCGGTCACGGATGGCCGCCGGGCTCGTCGCGATACAGGGCCTCCTCGCGCGAGTCTTCCGCTGCCGCCGGGTGGATGAGCCCGCGCTCCAGGAGCTGCGCTCCGAGCGAGTAGAAGTAGAGATACCCTCGCCTGTCGCCGAGGCGCTCGACGAGCGGACCGAGGGCCACCCTCGGGCCGAGGATCCGCCGCAGGCCGCGCATCGCGCCAACGTCTCCACTCGGGAAGACGTCCATCCGCCGGAATCCTCGCAGCAGCACGACCGCCGCGGTCCACGGCCCGATACCGGGCAGCGCATCCAGGCGGCGCAGTGCGATCTCTGTCGGCAGCCGCTCGATCTCATCCTGCGCCAGCTCTCCCGTCGCCACGAGCGATGCGATGTTCCTCAGTGACTCGATCTTCGTCCGGCTGAAGCCGATTCCGGCGAAGTCCCCGACGCACGCCGCCGCGACGTCGCCGGCCTCCGGAAAGGCCCAGGCCGATCCGGCAGCCGTGTCGAGGCGCGTCCCGAACCGCTCCACGAATCGCCGCACGAGCACGCCGCCGGCCTCGAGGCTCAACTGCTGGTAGGGGATGATCCGGCAGAAGGACTCGAACAACGAGGGAAAACGCGGGGGCCGAGCGCCCCTCATCGCCCGCTCGATGAGCTGGAGCGCCGGCGATCGGACCGGCAGCGCGAAGCTCGGATCCTCCTCGAGGCCGAGGATGGTGCGGAGGGCGCGCTTGATTTCGCCGAGGCCCGCGCGTGAGACGCGGCCAGCCTCGACGGAGAGTGCGAGGGACGGAGCGTCGATCGAACCGGCGTTCCGGACAGTGCAGAGGATGTGCTTCCCATCGGCCGGAAGGACGCGGCGGTAAGCGAGAGCGCTCTCGTCCCAGAGGTCGATGACGCTCGACGGCCTTCTCTGCAGTAGCCGGACCGTCGCCTCGAGATGGAACGGGCGTCGGACCATCAGCTCCATGTCTCGCCCTCGCGGCCTCTCCCGTCTCCATAGCGAGGAGGAGAACGCCGCGCCGCCGCTCGGGGGCGGTTGCCGACGGTCCGGGCGGTCCCCAGGTTCCATCCGGAGACACATGAGGGGGTGTCGCGGTGCGGCCGCGATGACCGAGCGGAGACACGGCGAGGCGATGGCGCGGCGGGCCGTCGAGCTCGTGCAGCCGGAGAGCGTCGTCGGCCTTGGGACCGGCCGCGCGGCGTCTGCGTTCCTCACGGCGCTCGCCGAGCGAGTCCGGCACGGGCTCCGCGTCCGGTGCGTCGCCACTTCGCAGGCGACGGAGGCCTCGGCGCGCCGGCTCGGAGTGCCGCTCGCCTCGCTCGAGGAGGTGGGCTCGATCGATCTGGCCGTGGACGGCGCCGACGAGGTGGACCCCACTCTCGATCTCGTGAAGGGCTATGGCGGCGCGCTCGTGCGCGAGCGGATCGTGGCCTCGGCCTCCCGCCGATTCGTCGTCCTGGTCGGGCCTGAGAAGCTCGTCGCGACGCTTGGATCGCGCGGTGTTCTTCCAGTCGAGGTGATCCCATTCGGCTGGTCCTTCTGTGCAGGGAAGCTCGCCGAGCTCGGTTGCCGCCCAAGGCGCCGCCTGGACGGGACGACCCCCTTCATCACCGACAACGGCAACCACGTCCTCGATTGCGCGGTGGAGGCTTTCGCCGATCCGGCCGGCCTCGAGCGCCGCATCAGCGAGATCCCGGGCGTCGTGGGGACTGGACTCTTCCTGGGGATGGCGGACACGGTCCTCGTCGAGGACGAGCGGGGCGAGGTCACGGTGCGCACGCGACGCTGAGAGACAGAGCTTGCAATGACGACCTCGCGCAAGCCGCGCGTCCTCACGGGCGACACACCGACCGGGAAGCTGCACCTCGGGCACTGGGTGGGTAGCCTCGAGAACCGCGTCGCGATGCAGTCGCATTTCGACTGCTTCTTCATCATCGCGAACAAGCACGCCTTTTCCACGCTCGCGGCCCATCCCGAAGAAGTCCGGCAGAACGTCCTGGACATCGCGGCCGACTACCTCGCGGCGGGGATCGATCCTGCACGGAGCGCGATGTTCATCCAGAGCGAAGTGCCCGCCATCGACGAGCTCACGTTCTTCTTCGCAATGCTCCTTCCTTTCAATCGCGTCATGCGCAATCCGACGCTCAAGGACGAGATTCGCGACAAGGAACTCGGGGATACGTATCCATTCGGCTTTCCGTTGTATGCCGTCGGCCAGACGGCAGACATTCTCGCGTTTCGCCCCGAACTCGTGCCGGTCGGGGAGGATCAGCTCCCACACCTGGAGATGACACGCGAGGTGGCCAGGCGCTTCGATCAACTCTATTGCGGCGTCGATCCGCAGACGGACGATCGAGACTACGTGGGCCACGGCGGTCTCTTCCCGATCGTCGAGCCGAAGCTCGGCCGGATGCGGCGCCTCGTAGGCACGGGCGGCCCCGGGCCGACCGGCGAGCTCCAGAAGATGGGCAAGTCACTCGGTAACGCCATCTTCCTGTCCGACGACGCCGACACCGTCCAGCAGAAGGTGATGGGGATGTACACGGATCCGAAGCGGCTCAGGGCGACGGATCCTGGAACGGTCGAGAACAACCCGGTCTGGATCTTTCACGAAGCGTTCAATCCCGATCCCGCATGGATCCAGGAGCACGAGCAGGCGTACCGGGAAGGCAGGGTCGGAGACGTCGCGGTCAAACGGGAATTGGTCCACGTGCTGAACGCGTTCCTCGAGCCTATACGTGCTCGTCGAAGGGTGTACGAGTCGCGGCCGGACGACGTGATCGATGTGCTCCGCTCCGGGACCGTCAAGGCGAACGTGGTTGCGGAGGAGACGCTCGCGCTGGCGAAGGAGGCGCTGCGTCAGGACTTCTTCCCGCGCGCGTTGAGCTTCCCCAGACGAGCTGTGCGCCGTCGTGGCCGCACGAGCTCCTCGGGTAGTGCGTAGCTTCGTCTGGTGCTGAGGAGGCCGCTCTCGGATGAACACCGCCAAGGTTGAATCGTTGGTACGCGAGATCCTCCGCGAGATCGGCGAAGACCCGGATCGCGAGGGGCTGCTGAAGACGCCCGCTCGTGTCGCGCGCGCCCTCGAGTTCCTGACGTCGGGCTATCGCGGCACGCTGCGCGACGTCGTGCACGAGGCGGTCTTCATGCAACAGACGCACAACATGGTGATCGCCCGCGACATCGAGCTCTACAGCCTCTGCGAGCATTGCATGCTCCCGTTCTTCGGGCGCGCTCACGTCGGCTACATCGCGGAAGGTCGGGTCATCGGCGTCTCGAAGGTGGCGCGGCTCGTCGACCATTACGCGCGGCGTCTGCAATTTCAGGAGCGACTCACGGAGCAGATCGCGGCCGGGGTGATGGAGGCGATCCAAGCCGACGGGGTGGGCGTCGTCGTCGAGGCGCTGCACCTGTGCATGATGATGCGCGGGGTGGAGAAGCAGAACTCGATGATGACCACGTCGTCGGTGCTGGGGAGCTTCCTGGGTTCCGCGGCGACGAGGGCCGAGTTTCTCACGCTCATCGGCCGGCGGCATTCGTGAGCGGGTCGAGGCGTTGCCGCCGTGGCCCATGGAGCCCGCCCTCCCGTTGACGCGGTTGCCGAGAGAGAGGTTCACGAATGGACGCCGCCCGACTTGAATCGCTGGTCCGCGAGCTGCTCCTCGAGGTCGGCGAGGACCCGACGCGGGAGGGGCTCCTGAAGACGCCCGCGCGCGTAGCGCGCGCGCTCGAATTCTTGACGTCGGGGTATCGCGGCGCTCCGCGCGAGATCGTGCACCAGGCCGTCTTCACGCAGCAGACGCACAACATGGTGATCGCTCGCGACGTCGAGCTCTACAGCCTCTGCGAGCACCACATGCTGCCGTTCTTCGGGCGCGCTCACATCGGCTACATCGCGCAGGGCCGCGTCATCGGCGTCTCGAAGGTGGCGCGGCTCGTCGATCACTTCGCGCGGCGGCTGCAGATCCAGGAACGGCTCACCGAGCAAGTTGCGGCCGCCGTGATGGAAGCGCTCCAGGCGGACGGCGTCGGCGTGATCATCGAGGCACAGCACCTGTGCATGATGATGCGGGGTGTGGAGAAGCAGAACTCGATGATGACCACGTCGTCCGTGCTCGGGAGCTTCCGGCGTTCCGTTACGACGAGGACCGAGTTCTTGACGCTCGTCGGCCGACAGCATCTGTGAACTCGCGCAGACCCCGGACTTCGTCAATGGGCGGTCACTCGCGCGTCGCCGTGCGCCGTGTGATCCGGCCTCGGCACGGTCGCAACGATCGAGCCAATGGCGACGAGCACCATCACCACGTTGAACAGCAAGGCCACGCCCGCGGCGAACCGGATCTGGGCGTTGTCGGTCCGCCCCATGAAGATGCCGGCCAGTGGCGTGAAATCCCGCTGGTGACCGAGACCGGTGAAGATCGCGCCGGACAGCGCGACGCCGAGGGCCGCGCCGAGCGAAGACGCCATCTTGTAGATACCGGAAGCGCTTCCGGCCTTGTCCGCCGGGACGCTGGACAGCGCGGCATCGGTGGACGGGGTCGCGTAGAAGCCGAGGCCGACGCCGAAGAGCGTGAACCCGACGAACGCCACCGCGATGTACTGCCGCGCCAGCAGGAACGTGAAGGTCGTGAGGGCGATGCCGACGGCGGTGATGGCGCAGCCGAGCAGCATGGGTCTCCTCGCGCCCCACCGCTGCAGGAGCTTCTCGCCCACACGGATCGTGGAGAGGATGGCCACCAGATATCCGACCGTCATGAGCCCGGACTGCAGCGACGACAGTCCGGCCTCCTGCTGGACGAGCGTGAGCGCCACGAGGAGCGTGCCGGCAGCGCCGTTCAGCAGGAAGTTCGACAGCGTGGCGCCGGTGTAGGTCGTGTTCGAGAACAGCCGCAGGTCGATGAAGCCGTGGGCGCTGCGGAGCTCGATCCGCAGGAACGCGACGGCACAGAGGACGAACAGCGCGGCGAGCAGGAGCACGAGCGGGCTCGTCCACCCGAGCGCCGAGCCCTGCCCGACGACGACGTTCAGCGAGACCATCGCGCCCACGAAGGCGAGGAGACCGAGCCAGTCGAAAGAACGGTCCGTGGCGGACCCGGCCTTGCTCTCGGGCGTACCCCGGATGAACAGGAAACTCGCCACCGCGACTGCGATGGACATCCAGAAGATCCACCGCCACCCGAGCGTGGACGCGACGAGGCCGCCGAAGAGTGCCGAGACGCCCGAGCCGCCCCACGAGCCGATGGACCAGTAGCTCACCGCGCGCTGGCGCTCCCTCCCCTCGAACTTGGTCTTCAGGAGGGCGAGGGTCGCCGGCATGATGCAGGCGGCCGACAGCCCCTGGATGATCCGTCCTGCCATCAGAAACGTGGCCGTGCCGCGCGGGGAGATGGCGATGAGCAGCGAGCCGGCGACGCTGAGCGCCAGCCCGACGTAGGTCAGCTTCACGCGACCGACGCGGTCCGCGAGCCCGCCCGCGACGACGATGAAGATGCCGGAGAAGAGGGCTGTGATGCTGACGGCGATGTTGCTCGTGCCCTCCCCGATCCCGAGATCGTCGCGCATGGCCGGCGCGACGTTCAGCGTCGTCTGCGCGAACAGCCAGAACGTCACCACCGCCAGGACGATCCCGAAGACGAGCGAAGCCTCCCAGCGGCTTTCGGCAGGCTCGCGGGAAGAGGTCGAACTCGCCATGGCGATCAGTCCCGACCAGCCGTCATGACGGACCGCCGTGTCGGTGCGCGGCGCGCGACGCCGTTCGCCACCCGCGAGGAAGCTCCGTCAGTGCGTGCGCGTGGGCTCCGCGCGGGCGCCTGCAGCCTGTTTCGCGTAGTGGGCCGCGCCCGCGAAGTCGAACGCGACGCAGGCGTCGTTTCCAAGCGTCCACGCGTCGTGACCCGGCGGGATGACGGCAAAGTCACCGGGACCGATCTCCTCCTCGGTGCCGTCGTCCATCTTGAGGTGCATCCGCCCGGAGAGGACGTAGACGGCGTGCGACACCTGGCAGCTCTTCGTGCCGGCGATCGGCGCGACGTCCTTCGACCAGCGCCATCCCGACTCGAACACGCCTCTCCCGACGATCCCGCCTTCGAACTGGATGACATCCATGCGGCCGTGAGTGAACGGTCGCGTCTCGTCCGGCGTCGCGAACTTCTTCACCATGAGCTTCGACATGAACGCACCTCCGCTGCGAACCTCCGCCGTGGCACTTCGCCTGTTGCGGCAGAGCACGCATGACTCCTCGAGGGCGTAAGCAGACCTTCCAGCCGGCAGTCTTCGCTGACCCGGTTCAGCAAAGGACGAGGGGTCGCGGGCCTCCCTTCCTGGCGGGAGTGCTCGCCGCGCCATACCCTCCTATGGTGTAGTGCCCCCGCGTTCGATCCCCGTTCGCGGAGCGGAGCATGGCCCTGACCACACACGAGTTTCTCACGCGCGAGCGCGACCGCATCATGGCGGAGTGGGAGCGAGCCATTCACGAAGAGCCGCGACCGATCAAGCTCGAGGAATCGGCGCTTCGTAACGACCTTCCCGAGTTCCTCGTCTCGCTCGCAGCCTGGATGAGGACCTCGGATGCGCCTCTCGGCGGAATGCTCGAGGGCGTTCCGACGACTCACGCGAAGCAGCGTCTGAAGCACGCGTACGAGCTCGCGCAGCTCATCTCCGAGTTTCGCGTCCTGCGAGCTACGATCCTGCGGCTGTTGCTCCTCGCGGAGGCGGAGGAACAGGACCGCACCGACACGCACGAAGCAAGGGAGCGCCGTGTCAGCGAGCTCGCGCGGTTGAATGCGGGACTCGATCAGGCGATCAGCGACTCCGTCGAGTACTTCGTCCAGGAGCGGGAGCACGTCCGCGAGCGTTTCATCGGAGTGCTGGGCCACGACCTTCGCGCACCTTTGAGCGCCATCGTCATGAGCGCCGACCACATGCTGCGGTCCGGCCAACTCCAACCGGGGCTGGACCGCGCCGCGGGGCGAATCGCTCGCAACGCGGCTCGGATGAGCAGGATGGTCCGCGATCTGCTGGACCTCGCTCGCGGGCGACTCGGTGAAGGGATCCCGGTCAACACCACGTCGCGCATCGACATGGGTGAGGTCTGCCACGCGGCCGCCGAGGACGCGAGCCTGACGCAGCCGGATCGAGAGATCACGGTGAAGGTGAGCGGAGATCTCTGGGGCAACTGGGATCGGGACCGGGCGCTTCAGGCCGTCGCCAATCTTCTCTCGAACGCTCTCCTCTATGGCGATGGGCCGGTGGTCGTCAGTGCGACGTGTGTCGGAGACGATGCGGTCGTGCAGGTCACCAATCAAGGCGAACCCATCTCGGAGGACGGGATCTCGAAGCTCTTCGATCCGTTCCAGCGGGGCGAAGCAGGCGCCGGCGCGAGAGAGGGACTCGGCCTCGGGCTGTACATCGTGAGCGAGATCATGCGCGCGCACGGCGGAACCGTTGCCGCGGAGTCGTCGCCGGAGCACGGCACCACGTTCACGCTCACCTGGCCTCGGTCCCGCTGCGCACGCGCAGACTGAGACGGCCGCGACACTTCACTTCCGCGGACGAACGTCAGCGCAGCGGCCCCGGCAGCGGCACGGCCGCGACGCGGAACCCGAGATCGTCGCTGCTCATCTCCGGCTGGAACTCCTCGCGGTAGGCGAGGTAGAGGCGCACGTTCGCGGCGCTGTACCAGGAGCCGCCGCGCGTGACGCGCATGCCGGGCAGCGTGCGGTCGTTGCGATCGTCCTCGCGGTAGGGCTCCTCGCGGTTGTAGAGGCGATGGAGGGACGCCGTCCACTCCGCCGCATTGCCGGACATGTGGTGGAGCCCGTAGCGATTGGCGCGGTACCGTTCGCGACCGTCCCCCGCGCCGACGAGCGTCGTATCGGCGCCCGGGTTCTTCTTCCAGTTGTAGAGCCGCTCCTGCGGCTCGCTCAGCTCCATGCCGAGACCGTAGTCGAAGGAGTCGGGGCCGCGCGCGGCCTTCTCCCATTCGGCCTCGGTCGGCAAGCGGAACCAGAGGCGGCCGTCTCCGCTGCGACGCGTGAGCCAGCGGCAGTAGGCGTCCGCCTCGTACCAGGTGACGAGCACGACCGGGAGCGCATCACGGCCGAAGCGGGGGAAGCGAGGGTCGTCCGCCTCGAGCCGTGCCGTCACCCGCGAAGCGCCCCGCGCGCGCCAGCCCCACCCCGCGTCGGTCCAGTTCGCCCGGTCGTCGTAGCCGCCGGGATCCGCGAGGAAGCGACGGAACTCCGCGTTCGTGGTCTCGAAGCTCGCGATGAAGAAGCCCGCCACCCACACGGGGTGCGCCTGCCTCGGCGTGCGCCGGTCGCCGATCTCGAACGGTCCGCTCGGCACGTAGACGAAGCTCGAACCGCTGCCGGGCGATGACGGAGCGAGCGGCATCGGTCTCACCACGAGATCGAGCGAGCCGTCGCCGTTCGGGCCTGGATGTCCGGGATCGAACGTGACGGGATACAGCTGGCGACCGGAGGGACCGTTCGCCTCGAGGAAGTAGCGCGCTGGCGGAAGCCACGCCGACGCGAACGACGCGACGTCGACCGGGACCGCTTGGCCCTGGTCCTGTCCCGCCCGGTAGAGCGCGAGGTGGGCGGCGCCCGGATTCGCGACTCGCAGCTCGAACTCGCCACGAGCGCGATGAAGCGCGCGCTCGTCGGCACGGCGCTCGATGCGCGCGAGGGCGGCGAGCCCGATCGCGAGCGGCACGCCGACGAGGAGGAGCCCGGCCGTCGCGAGCACGAGCGAGGGATGGCGCATGGGATCTCGACGAGAGGAGCATGCGCGGAGCGCGTTGCCAAGATGCCGCGACGGAGGATTCCGCTACCATGCATGCCCGGCACGGGGGGTGCGGAGCCCCCACGCGCCGTCGAGGTGACGTGAGGACTCCCGATCCGACGCCGCGGCCAGCGCGGCCGGCCGCTTCGAAGCTGGCCCCGTCGCCATGGGTCGGCTTCTCCGCGGTGTCGGTCGGGACCGTCATGGCGACGCTGGACGGCAGCATCGTCAACGTCGCGCTGCCCACCATCCAGCGGGAGCTGCAGGCGTCGATCGCCGGGATCCAGTGGATCGTGGCCGCGTACCTCCTCACGATCAGCGCGGCGCTCCTGTCGGTGGGTCGGCTCGGAGACCTGCTCGGGCACCGGCGCGTGTTCGTCGCCGGCGTGGGCGTCTTCACGGCGGGGTCGGTCCTCTGCGGCGTCGCGCCGAACCTCGCCGCGCTCGTGTCGGCGCGCGTGCTGCAGGCGCTCGGCGCCTCCGCGATGATGGCGATGGGGCCCGCGGCGATCACCGCGATCTTCCCGCCGCACGAGCGTGGTCGTGCGCTCGGGGCCAACGCGAGCGTGGTCGCGCTGGGGCTCACGCTCGGCCCACCGCTGGGCGGGTTCATCGTCCAGCACCTGTCGTGGCGGTGGCTGTTCTACGTGAACCTGCCCATCGGCGTCGCGGGGGCGTGGTGGGCGTGGCGCGCGCTCCCGGCGGACGAGGGCGCCGGCGCGACGACGTTCGACCGGCGCGGCGCCGCGTGGATCGCGCTCGCCGTCGGGGCGGCCGTCGCGGCCGTCCAGATCGGCCCCGACTCTGCGCTCGCCGGCATCGCGCTCGCCGCAGCGTCCGCCGGCGCGGTGGCCGGCCTCGTGCGCGCCGAGCGCCGCACGCCGTCGCCCCTCGTCGACGCATCGCTGTTCCGCGACCGGCTGTTCACCGCCGGGCTCGTGAGCGGGTTCCTGTCGTACGCGGCCCTGTTCTCGTCGACGCTGCTGACGCCGTTCTACCTCGCGCAGGTGCAGGGCCTGTCCCCGCGCGGCCTCGGCGCGGTCCTGACCGCCGTGCCGCTCGCGCTGTCGATCACCTCGCCCGTGTCGGGGCGCATCTCGGACCGGATCGGCTCCCGGGAGCTGTGCGGTGCCGGCATGGCGCTGCTCGCGGCCGGCCTCGCGGCCCTGTCGTTCGCCGGATCCGACGACCGGCTCGCCACCATCGTGCTGCGGCTCGCGCTGTGCGGCCTCGGGATGGGGCTGTTCCAGCCACCAAACAACAGCGCGGTGATGGGCGCGTTGCCGCGCGCGCGGCTCGGCTCGGGAGGCGGCCTCCTCGCGCAGGCGCGCAACTTCGGCATGGTGGTGGGCATCTCGCTGTCGGAGGCGATGTTCCGCGCGTTCGGCGGCGCGGGTCAGCGCGGGTTCCTCGACGGCTATCGTGCCGCGCTGCTCGCCGGGGCCGCCGTCGCGGCGCTCGCCGGCGCCGTCTCGCTCGTGCGAGGGAGCGCGCCCCGCCACCATCCTCGGTGATACGCCGCGACGACGGTTCCCTGCAGAATGGGACTGCGGCATCGCCTCGCGAGCGGCTCCGCGGGCTGATGGCGGAGCCGGTCACCCGGCCCCCGCATCCCCGGGCGACCGGCTCTATCAGCCGCCCGAACGGTATCGTCCGGTGCGACGAGGCGTCCTGAGGGCGTGCTAAGGTTTGCATGAGGGCTCTGCGGGGGAGGCGAACCGTGCCGGACCACCAGTTTCGCGTCGGCGAATGGGTCGTCCGCCCAGATCTCAACGCGCTCGTCGCGGGCTCCGACGAGCGCCGCATCGAGCCGAAGGCGATGGACGTCCTCGTCCACCTCGCTCGCCGGAAGGGCGAGGTCGTCTCGAAGCGCGAGCTCCTTTCGACCGTATGGGACGGCACGCGGGTCGTCGACGGCGTGCTCGCGCGCTGCATCTCGCAGCTCCGGAGGGCGCTCGGCGACGATCCCCGCGCGCCGCGGTTCATCGAGACCGTGGCCCGTCGCGGATACCGGCTCCTGACGCACGCCGCGGCCCGACCGGACGACGGCGTCGCCAGGACGCTCGGACTCGCGGTGCTGCCGTTCGTGAACCTCTCGGGCGACCCCGGGCAGGAGCACATCGGTGAGGCGACAGCCGAGCTGCTGAGCGCGAACCTCGCGATGCTGCGCGGGCTGCGCGTCACCTCGCGCACCTCGGCGTTGCGCTGTCGCGACGCCCGCGCGACCGCGCCCGAGATCGCGCTCCAGCTCTGCGTCGACTACGTCGTCGAGGGCTCTACGCTGCGCTCTCCGACCGGCGACGTTCACGTCATCGTGAAGCTCGTGGACGCCCGCGCGGACGCCCACGTCTGGGCGCGGGAGTACCGGCGCCACTACGACGCCCTGCTCGGGATCGCAGCGGACGCCGCGCGCGCGATCGCCGGCGAGCTGCACGTCGACGTCCCCAGCGGAATCCGTCTCGTGACCGAGTCCTCGCGCGTCACCCCTCGCGCCAACGACGCGTACCTCCGCGGGCTCTACGCCCTCGCGAAGCGCACGCCCGAGGACATGCGGCTCGCGCTCCGGCTCTTCCAGGAGGCGATCGAGCGCGATCCGAAGTTCGCGCTCGGGTACGCCGGCGCCGGCGTGACGAGCGCGATCATGGCCGTCTACGCCCTGCTCCCTCCCGCCGAGGCGTTCGCAGCCGCGCGATCTGCTGCGCAGAAGGCGATCGAGCTCGCCCCCGATCTCGGCGAGGCGTACTGCGCGCTCGCCGCGCCCCAGCTGTTCGAGGACTGGGACTTCGCCGCGGCCGAGCGATCACTTCGCCGCTGCGTGGCCGCCTCGCCGAGCTACGCGCTGGGGCACCTCGCGCTCGCGGACGCGCTGGTCGCGCAGGGTCGCACCTCCGAGGCGCTGCGCGAGATCTCGGAAGCGGCGGCGCTCGGCCCGATGGACCCGGGCATCAACATGAACGTCGGCGACCACCTCATGTTCGCCGGGTTCCTGGACGCGGCGGTGTCCCAGTACCGCGAGGCGGTCGGCATGGAGCCGCGCCTCGCGCGCGGCCATGCGCGGCTCGCCCGCGCGTGCGCGATGACGGGGCTCCGCGCGGAGGCGCTGGAGGCGCTCGAGCGCGCGGAGGCTCTGGGGGATCCCGGTGCGCGCGGCGCTGCGGGAGCGTTCGTGCTCGCGCGGTGCGGCCGCATCGAGGAGGCGCGCAAGCACCTCGACGTCGCGGCGCGGGCGCCGTCGTCGGCCGAGCTCGCGCAGGCGTGGGCCGCGCTCGGCGATCGTGACGAGGCGTTCCGGTGGCTCGACGTCGCGCTCGACCAGCGCGTCGCGTACGTCGTGTTCCTCGCCGTCGAGCCCGCGCTCGACCCGCTGCGCGACGATCCGCGGTTCGCTGCGCGCCTGCGCCGGCTCGGCGTCGCGCCGGCCGGACGCCCCGGCGCGATCGCGAGCTGACGCCTCGTCACGGAAGGGCGGGCGGGCGCGGCCCCTCCTCTCTCGTCTCGCGCAGCGACAGCAGCGCCGCGAAGACGACGGGGCAGAGCGCGAACGACAGCGCGATGAGGAACGAACCGAGCGGCACGACGGTCATGAGAAGCAGCGATCCAGTCATGCGCGGAGGATTACCGCCGACCGGCTGCGACGACGTAGACGCATGAACGGATTGGCTATCGGCTTTTTCGATGGCTTGGCGCGCAAGCCATCGCCGGCGTTAGACCACCGCGTGCCCGCGCTCGTGCGGGCCGACCCTCGCTCGGGGAGGTAACGGTGCCGCTCGAACAGGACTTCACGGCCGCGCAGGAGCGCGTGAAGCAGCTCTCGAAGAGACCCTCGAACGATCAGCTCCTCGCGCTGTACGGTCTCTACAAGCAGGCCACGGAGGGCGACGTGGCGGGCAAACGTCCCGGCATGCTCGACATGGTCGGCCGCGCCAAGTACGACGCGTGGGCCTCCCGCCGCGGCACCGATCGCACCGCTGCGATGCAGGCCTACGTCGATCTCGTGCAGACGCTGACGAAGACGCTGGGCTGATCGCGGACGCCCCGCCCGGGTCCCGCGACAGGTGACGACGCGCCGCGCGACACTGCGGTCCGGGTGGCGCAATGACCGAGCACGTCCAGACGGGGCGCGACACTCGTGCGCGAACGGCGAGGGTCAAGGCGGCGCGGCCTTACCTCATCGGCGTCGCCGCGCCGATGCTCGTCGTGCTCGCGGTCGCGATCCTCGTCCGGTATGGGCCCTGGGTGTTCGTCCTCGCTCAGGCGCTGGCGGGCCTGCTCGCCGCGTTCCTCGTCACGGTCGTCTGGCCGTGGGCGGTGAGGCGCTGAGCCACGACCACGGCGCGGGCCTTAGGATCGCTCGATGGAGATCGTCGGCAAGGCGAAGCGCGTTCGCATCTACGTGAGCGAGGACGACAGGGTCGGCGGGAGGCCGCTCCACCTCGCGATCCTGGAGCTGCTCCGTCGCGAGAACGCGCAGGGCGCCACCGTCACGAGAGGCTTCGAGGGCTTCGGCGCGACGGGACGCATCCACGTCAGCAGCCTCGCGGAGGTTCCCTGGAGGCTCCCCGTCGTCGTGGAGTGGATCGACCGGCCGGAGCAGGTCGAGCGGCTCGCGCCGCGCATCCGCGAGCTCGTGCGCCACGGGCTCATCACCGTGGACGACACCGACGTGCTCCTGTTCGAGCCGCCTCCGGTGCGCGATCTCGCCGCGACCGCGACCGTTCGCGACGTGATGCGCCGCGACGTCGTCTCGGTGAGTCGCTCGACCCCGGTTCGCGAGGTCGTCGAGCTGATGCTCGGCCACACGTACCGCTCGGTTCCGGTCGTCGAGGACGGGCGGCCGGTCGGGATCGTCACCAACGGAGATCTCGTCCAGCGAGGCGGGCTCGGTGTGCGCCTCGACCTCGTCGCGAGCCTCGACAAGCCGCAGCTGCACGAGATCCTGGAGCGGCTCGCGTCGCAGAACGCGACCGCCGGCGACGTCATGACCGCGGCGCCCGTGACGGTGAGCGCGTCCGCGAGCCTCCCATCGGCGGCGGAGGTGATGGTGCGGCAGCGCTTGAAGCGCCTGCCGGTCGTCGAGGACGACGGCGCGCTGGTCGGGATCGTGAGCCGCGTGGACCTGCTCCGTACTGCGGGCGCGGGGTTCGGCGGCAAGGAGCCCGTGCCGCGAGAGATGGGCCTCGAAGGCGACCAGCCGCTGTCGCGAGTGGTGCGCCGCGACGTCCCGATGGTCCATCCCGACACGCCCTTGCCCGAGGTGTTCCAGGCGGTCGTCTCGACCAGGCTGAACCGCGCGCTCGTGGTCGATCAGGACAGCCGGCCGGTGGGGGTCGTCACCGACGCCGAGCTCCTCGAGCGGGTGACGCCCGCGCTGCGGCCGGGCGCGATCCGATCGCTCATGCAGCGACTGCCGTTCGGACATGCCAGGGGCGAGGAGTCCCTCGCCGTGCATACGCGCGGTCGCACCGCCGCGGAGGTCATGACCTGCGACGTCGTCACGGTGCGAGAGGACGCGCTGCTCTCCGACGCGATCGCGACGATGTTCCGCGGCGAGCACAAGGTGGTGGCGGTGACGGACGTGGACGGGCGGCTCGTCGGCATCGTCGACCGCGCCGACCTCCTCCACGGGCTGCTCCCGCGGCGCGCCTGAGCGCCGCGTGAGCACCTCACGAGTCGAGCCGCCGGTGGTCGCGCGGCGGCGTCACGTCGATCGCGTCCTCGACCGGCTCGCGCGTCGGCGCCACGCCGCCGAACGTGACGACGCGCACGCGCCCCGCCGCCACCTGCGTGGCGATGCGCCGCCGCAGTCCGGCCGCGACGAGTCGCCGCGTCGGCGCGAACACGAGCGCGAGACCGAGCACGTCCGTGATGATGCCTGGCAAGACGAGCAGCGCCGCGCCGACGAGGATGAGCACGCCGGAGAGCACCCCTTCATCCGGCAGTCGACCCGCCGCGAGCGATGCCTGCCACGAACGGAGCACGCGGAACCCCTCCGCGCGCGCGAGCCACGCGCCGACGACCCCCATGACGAGCACGAACGCGACGGCAGGCCAGAACCCGATCGATCGGCCGATCCGGAACAGGAGCCAGAGGTCGAGGAGCGGGAGCGCGGCCGCGAGGAGAAACAGTTTTCCCACGTCGTGATCATAGGCCTCGCGGGGCGGCACCGCTCGCGACGGGTCCCGGGATCGACCCCGAACGCGCCCGACCGCCCGCCGCTTCCGCGGCCGTCGCCGGACCGTACATTCCAGGCATGAAGAGCTTGGACTTTCGCGAGCACGGGAAGGAGAGCCTCGCCGACGTGAAGGACGCGTTCCTGGAACGGACGGGGAAGATCAGCGTCGTCTTCCGCGACCAGCCCGTCACCCCGGCATGAGCGCCTGCAGCCGCTCCGGCTCCTCGCCGAGCCACTCGGGGTGCTCCGCCGTCGCGTCGAAGATCGAGGACGTCTTGAACGGCTCGTACTCGCCGCGAGCCGCCGGGGCCGCGGTGCGCGCGAGCACGGCCGCGACCTCCTCGCGGGACCAGGGCCGGAACGACGTCGCGGCCATGAGCGCCTGCTCCAGGATCTCGAGGCTGTCCACCCCCGTGATGACGACCGACGTCGGCAGGTTGAGCGCGTACTGCAGGCACTCGGCCGCGCTGACCGCCCCCGACCTGAGGATGATCCCGTTCGCGAGCGGCTTCATCCCGAGGACGCCAGTCCCCGACGCGACGAGCTCCGGCAGGACGAGCTTCTCGAAGCTGCGATAGTGCGCGTCCATCACGTTGAGCGGCATCTGCGCGGCGTCGAACGTGAACCCGTGCTCGCGCGCCACCTCCAGCATGTGGAGGTGGATGAGCGGGTCCTTGTGACCGGTGAACCCGATGTACCGGACCTTGCCCGCGCGGCGCGCGTCGAGCAGCGCGGCGTTCGCGCCGTCCTCGTCGAAGACCCGGTGCGGGTCCTCGAAGCGCAGCACCTCGTGATGCTGGACGAGGTCGACGCAGTCGGTCCGGAGCCGTCGGAGGGACTCGTCGAGCTGGCGCATCGCCTCCGTCCTCGAGCGCCCGTCGATCTTCGTCATGAGGAAGACCTTGCCCCGGTAACCGTCGAGGAGCGCCTTCCCCATGCGCTCCTCGCTCGCGCCGCCGTTGTAGTCCCACGAGTTGTCCATGAAGTTGATGCCGCGATCGATCGCGCTGCGGACGATCCGGATCGCGAGGCCCTCGCCCACGTGCGGCAGCGACAGGTGCCACCCGCCGAGACCGATCGCCGACACTCGCTCTCCGGTGCGACCGAGCGACCGCCAGGGAACCTGGTGTTGCTCCGCCATGGCCCGCCTCCCGCGACAGACGATGCGCATCGCGCCGGAACGTTCACACCCACGCCGATCTGCGGGGCGGCCGTCACCCTGCGGCGGTCATCACCGACGTCATCACGGCGACCGCAGGCACGGGACGTGGCGCGAGGAGCAGCCACGGGCTCCGCCGCTCCTCCGTCCCGGGGCGGCCTCGAGCGACCCGCAGGATCGACGTCGACCAGCCGTCGTCGCCCTTCGGCACGAGCGAGAGCGGATCGTCCTCCGGCCGGATCACGCGGAAGCCGAGGCGCTCGTAGAACGCGACGGCGCGCGCGTTCTCCGCCTGCAGCGCGATCGTCCCTCCGCAGCCGCGGCGACGGCTCCACTCCCCCGCCGCCGCGACGAGCGCCGTGCCGGCGCCGCGCATCGTGCGAGGGTCCGCCGGATCGTCGCCGGTGAGCAGGTTCCACGGCGCCGTGACGAGCAGCTCGACGAACGTACCGGCGGGGCACGCGAACATGGACGAGATCGCGTGGATCCGGCCGCGCGCGACGGCGAGGTGGAGCGTGCGCTCGGACGCGCGACCTTCGCCGGGCTCGGCGCCGTCGAGGACGCGCGCGAGCTCGCCGCAGATGCGCCTGGAGTCTGCGAGGCGGGCCCGCGTCGGAGCCGACAACGATCGCCGCTCGAGGACCGGGATCGCGTCGAGCCAGGCGCCCAGCGCGGCGCGCGCGCGGGCGTCCTGCCGATGGACGGTGCTGCAGGTGAACGGGGACGCCCGCACCTCGAGGGCGCGGGCGATCGGACTGGGAGGGTCGTCGGAGGTGCTGCAGGGCGAGGGCACGGAGAGCTCCGTTGCGGTGGTCGAGACGCCCGCGAACGAAAGCACCGCGGCGGGCGCTCGTAAAGGTCGTCAATGCGACTTCATTGCCACACGCGCGCTGATTGCGGTAACGCCACGGGATTTCCGATTGGCGTCGCCGATGCATATCCGGGCGCCCGGAGCGCGCCCGGCGCGCGCCGGATGTGCGCGTGGTTTTTTTCTTGCGTCGGCGCCTCGCTTCGGCTGCGGCCCGCGCCGCGGTACACTTCGCCCGTGATCTCGCCGATCGAACATCAGCAGCTCGGACCCGAAGCCGCAGCCCGCGTGACCGCGGAGGTCCTCGAGGCGGGGGGCGCGGCCGGAGCGCTGGACCGCGCGTTCGCCTGGTTCGACGCGCTGTCGCACGAGGCGTACGAGCGCAGCGAGAACCGCGCGGCGCTGCTGGTGTGCCCGAGGGAGAGGCCGCGCGCGGAGGTGCTGCTCGAGCTGCTGGAGCCGGTGCCCCTGGGCGAGTCCCGCGCAGCGCGGAAGCTCCTGCAGATGAGCGACGCGGGGCTCGCGCCGCTCGCCGACGGCGGCGTGATCTGGGGCCTCGGGAGGCCCTCGGCGTCCGTCGCCGCGCGTGCGGACCTCGTCGAGGTGCGCTTCGCGGGCCGCGGGCGCTGGGAGCTGCGGCGAGGGGATCGGGTGATCTTCGTCGTCGAGAACGGCAGGCCGATGCTCCCGCGCGCTCCTCTCGATCGAGACCGGCTCGAGGCGGGCCTGCGGCGGGCCTTCCCCGCTTGCGCGGCCGGCGACGTCGCGCGCGTGTGGAGCGCGGTCTCATCGGTGATCGCCACCGGCTGCGGCATCACGGTCGTCGTCTCGTCGGACGCCGCCCACGAGGCGCGGCGCCTGGCGTCGCAGGGCACGCCGATCCGCGCCGGCGTGCTCGAGCCCGAGGTCCTGCAGGCCGCCACCGGCATCGGAGGAGCGATGCTGCTCGATCCGACGGGCGTCTGCCACGCGATCGGCGTGATCCTCGACGGGATCGCCACCCCTCACGGGCGACCCTCCCGCGGATCTCGGTTCAATTCCGCCGTCAATTACGTGAGCAATCGGCCGCGCACGATCGCGGTCGTGGTCTCGGACGACGGCTCGGTCGACGTCCTGCCCTGACGTCCTCGCGGACCGCGTCGGCGCCTCGCGCCGTCAGGCCAGCGCGGACGATGACGCGGGCCTCGGCGGCGCGGCTGCCTCGAGCGCGACCGCCGAGAGCACGAGCGCGCCGCCGGCGACGAGGTTCCAGCCGACCGGCTCGCGGA
>DASSQI010000137.1:0-14502 GCA_035702585.1 Anaeromyxobacteraceae bacterium | reverse complement strand
AGCCGGACGCGGCGGATCGTGCGCGGCTCGCTGAACCGGGCGCGCCACGATCTCAGCGTCGCCCTCAGCTCGCGCACGAGCGGCGCCGGCCCGCGAGCGAGGTCGCCGCTGGCCAGCGGGATCGTCCGCGCCCACTCGAGCGTGACGCCGGAAACGACGGAGAAGCTCGTGCGGTCGGCGCCCACGTCGAGCACGACGTCCACCGCGCCCGGCTCGGCGGCGTCGTCGTCTCCCGCGAGCGTGGACGAGCCGTGCAGCGACGAGTACGCCGGCGCCGGGGGGACGACCGCCCGCGGATCGACCGCCGCGGCGGCGAGCGACGCGAGCAGCGAGGCGAGCTCGTCGCGCCGGACGACGGACGCCAGCAGCTCCGAGCGACCCTCGCGGACGCCCAGCAGCTGCCAGTCCCACGCCACGTCGGCGAGGTCGAACGGGATCTGCGCCTCGACCTCGTAGCCGATCGTCTGCTCGATGCGCCTCGGATCGCTGAACGGCAGCGAGAGGACGTGCACCGACGCGGCGGCGCCCGGCAGCGCGACGATCGCGTCCTCGAACGCCCAGCCGCGCTCCGCGAGGAGCTCGCGGACGGCCGCGGCCTGCCGATCGCGGAGCGTCGTCGCGAGCTGGCCCGCGTCGGGCGCCGCGGCGTCGGCGACCGGCGTGACGGCCGGAGCGGACGCCGACGCGGCGACCGTCGCGACCGGAGTGGATCCGGCGATCGGTCCGGTCCCGGGCGACGGCGCGGCTGGCACTTCGGCGACGGCTGCCGCGGCATGATCCACGACGGTCCACGCCCGGTAGGTGCTGTCGAGGAGCACCGCGCGTACCGTCCGTGTTCCGATGTCGAGGCCCAGGATGCGTCGGCCCATGTTCACTCCTCGTTCCAGTGGACGACCCGTCCCAGATCCTGCGCCAGCGCGCCCGCGCGCTGATCGAAGGTGACGACGGCGTCGAGGTTCTTCGTGACGTCCCCCGCTCGCCCGGTCGACCGGATGCGGAAGGTCGTCGAACGGTCACCGAAGGCGGAGCGACGGTCGGTGTTGGTGGGCTGCAGGTAGATCTGCTGCACCTTGATGCCGAGCGACTGCAGCGCGGTCGCGAACTGCTGCGGCGACATCGACATGAACGGCAGCGGCCGCGCGAGCATCAGCGCCGCGTCGAGGCGCTGGTCGAACGCCGGGTCGAGCATCGGCGGCTGCGGGATGCCGGGCGGATCGCTCATCACGAGGGCGTTCACCATGAGGCCGACGCGGTCGGCGGCGTTGACGTCGATCGGCGCGTTCACGTCCGGGTACACCGTCAGTGAGTTCCCGAACGCCGTCATGAACGTATCGGACACGCCAGCGACGAGGTACAGCTCCGAGAGCGAGTCGTACCACGCGTTCTTCGTCTGGTAGCGGTCGTCGAGCCGCTGGTAGACGCCGTTCTCGTCGCCGAAGCCCGACTCGAATGGCTGGAGCAGGTTCCCGGTGTACGTCGAGGTGACGTCGTCCTCGTCGACCCAGTCGCGCAGATACCCGAGCAGATCGCGGCGGCTGACGCGGATGCCGTTCGCGTCGTCCTCGTCGAACAGGAAGTCGTAGCGCGGGTCCTTGATGAGCTCGGTGAGGCGGGCGGCCTGTGCGGCCGGGAGCGCGCCGAGCCCGTTCAGCTGGCGGACGTTGATCTTGCCGTCCTCGTCCTCGATCTTCGCCTGGAACGAGCCGTCCGCGCCCGGCTCCCTCGCGCGCGCCGGTTCCTTCGCGTCGGCGGGCGCGCTCGCCGCGTCGCCGAGCAGCATGCCGGCGATCGTGGAGTCGACCGGGACGAGGTTCCACAGGCGGACGGAGAGCGACGCCCCGCCGCCGAGCCCGGTGAGCCCCGCGAGCGCGCCGGATGCGGTCGCGGCGCCGGCGGTGCCTGTCGCGGTCGAGCCCGTCGCGCCGGTCTGCCCGGCGGCCCCGGCGAGGCCGGCCGCTCCGCCGGTCATCGCTCGTCCCGCGACGCCCGCGGTCTGGTCGAGCTGCTGCTGGAAGTGCAGCACGAGCCGGGAGAACCCGATGCCGCTCCGGGCCTGCCACTCCGCGCGGAGCTCGTCCCGGGCGTTCGCGGACGCCTGCAAGGTGACGCGCGCCTGGTAAGCGAGGTCCACCGTCAACGCCGTCACCACGGCGATCGAGACGATCGCGATGAGGAGGGCGGCGCCCCGGCTCGAGGAGGATCCTGGCATCCGGCGGCGCATCAGAAGTCCAGTGGCCTGATGATCGCGACCCGCGTCTGGGTCTCGAACGTCTGATCGCTCCCGTCGGGCATCCGGACCTTGAGCTGGATCCGGACGCGGGTCGGGAGCTGGTTGGGGTGCTCGACGCCGTTCGACGTCCACTCGCGCGCCCACTCCTGGCGCTTCCAGTCCCAGTAGCTCACGTCGAACGCGCGCACGTGGTCGAGGACGCGCGCGCGCGTACCGCCGCGGTCGGCGTTCTCGTCGATGTGGGGCTTCTCGCGGCGCCAGAGCACGAGGTCGTCGGGGCTGTCGGGATCGCTCTCCAGCGAGTACTCGACGAACGCCTGGTCCGACTGCTTCGCGTCGGGGAGGATCCGCGCGTGGGCCATGGTGGTGAAGAGCAGCGTGTCGCGCTCGCCGCGGTCGCGTCCGAGGAAGACCGTGGGCCGCTCGCGGTACTTCTTGCGATCGTAGTGGTCGGAGAGGAACGCCTCCGAGACCTCCTTCGCCATGCGCGTGAGCGCCACGCGCGCGCCGCCGAACCGCGCCTCCTGCTCGGTCGTGAGGTCTCGCAGCGCGGCCGCGCGCCGGAAAGAGTCCGCGACCATCGCGCCGATGATCGCGGTGATCGCCACCGCGATGAGCACCTCGAGCAGGGTGAAGCCGCGCGTCGAGCGCATCCGGGCGTTCGTCGCGCTCATTCGCCGCTCGTCCTGTTGCGGCGCGAACGCCTGAAGGGAGTGCTCGCGGGCAACCCGCCCGGCCGCGTGCCCGGCGCCGAGAGGCCGGGCGCCATGCCGGGGACGCCGGTGGTGAGGCCCGGGATGCCACCCGTCACGCCGGGCATGCCGCCCGTCACGCCGGGGATGTTGGGGACGCCGGCCGTTCCCGCTGCGCCGGCCGCCGCGACGCCACCTGCGACGGGAGCGGCGAGGTTCGGAGGCACGTCGGGGTTGTCGCCGCGGGCGCCGCCGGGCGCGCGCGGGTTCAGGACGACGAGGTACGTCGAGACGCTGATCTCGCGCGGCACCTTGCCGTCGCGCCACGACACCGTGAGGCGCATCTCGCGGAGCGACTTCTTGAGCGTCTCGCCGAAGGCGGTGACCTGCGTCTGCAGGAGGCCGGTCGCGAGCCCCGCGATCGGCGACTGCACCGTCGCGGAGCCGCCGCTGCCCGGCACCGTCGCGCTGCCGAGCAGCTTCGACATGGCGTCCGTCGCGTCGCCGCTGCCGGTGAGCGCCGCCAGGATGCCGTCCGCCGAGAGCTCGGTCTGCGGCTTCTTCAGGTCGACCTGCCACTTGAAGCCGGGGCGGCCCTGGTCCGCGAAGTCGCCCTCGTCGCGCTCGTCGAAGTCGCGGAAGCCCTGGTCCTCGTACTTCTGCTCGAGCTCGACCATCTTGCCGCGGGCGAGCAGCGTCGCCGCCGAGAGGTCGCGCGCGTAGGCGTGGTTCCGCAGCGCCTGGCCGGAGAGCTCGGCGAGCGCCATCAGCGCGCTCGCGAGCAGCCCGAGCGCCACCATGACCTCGAGCAGCGTGAACCCCGCCCGGCGGGCGGAGCTGCGCACGCGAGGCGCGTGTGAGGCCCGGTTCGTCACGTCCGCGGGATCTCCGGCACCCCCGCGACGATGCGCGCCCGACCGGTCCACGGCTCGAGCACGACGGAGTACACGTGGCTGCCGTCGGCGACCGGCACGCGCGCCTGCTCGGCGCGGCGCTGCGGGTAGAAGTAGACGTAGGCGCGGCCCTCGCTGACGGGCTCGCGCTGGTGCTCGCTCCAGACGTCCTTGAACGAGACGTCGCCGGGGAGCCGCCGGCGCTTCGCGACGGGATCCGAGAACGAACCGAACCGCGAGCGCGCGAGGAGCCGGCGCTTCTCGGGGTTGTCGACGTCCTCGAAGCGCTCGTCCTCGGCGTCGCGCGCCTCCGAGGCAGCCGCGCCCTCCGCCCGCGCGCCGTGAGCGACGACGTCACCCTTGGGTGCCGCCGCGCTCCGGCTCGTGCACTCGGCCCACCACGCGCGCTCCTGCAGATCGAGCACCATCCGGCAGGTCTCGTGGCGGAGCGCCGCGATGTCGAACAGCGCCCGCATCGACCCCGCGAGCTCACCCGCCGCCTGGCGCGCGTTCGCGCCCGTGACGCCGCTCAGCGCGGGCGCGGCTGCGCCCGCGAGCACCGCGACGACCGCGAGCACGACCATGAGCTCGATGAGCGTGAATCCACGGGCGCGGGAGATCGGCATCAGAAGTTGGTGATGTCCGCGGCCTCGCCCTCGCCGCCGGGCTGCTTGTCGGAGCCGTAGCTCTTCACGTCGTAGCCGTCGGGGTGAGTCTGGCCGGGGTACAGGTAGATGTACTCGTTCCCCCAGGGATCCTTGAGGCGGCCGTCGGGCGAGTTCGGCTTGAGGAAGCCCTCCTTGATGACCGCCTGCAGGCCCTCCTCGGTCGAGGGGAAGTGGCCCTTCGACACCTTGTAGGCGTCGATGCCGTTGTTCGCGATGTTCGAGACGTCGACCTTCGCCTGGCGCACGCGCGCCTCGCTCATCCGGCCGACGACGTTCACCGCGACGGCGGCCGCGATGAGGCCGAGGATCGTGATGACGACCATGACCTCGATGAGCGTCATGCCGCGAGCGGCGCCGCGCTGTGACTTACCGTTAACCACGACTACCCTCCTGCGAGGTTGTTGATCTGAAGGATCGGCATGAGGATGGAGAAGACGATGAACGCGACGCCGACGCCCATCGCCACGATCATGAGCGGCTCGAGCAGCGACGTCAGCGCGCCGACGCGCGTGTCGACCTGCGACTCGTAGGCGGCGGCGACGTTCGTCAGCATCTCCTCGAGCGCGCCGGACCGCTCTCCGATGGAGACCATGTGATAGACGAGCGGAGGGAACTCGCCCGACCGCTTCAGCGGCGCGGCGATGCTCTCTCCCTCCTGGATGGCGTTGCGCGCCTCCTCGACGACGCCCGCGAGCCGGACGTTCCCGACGATGTTCCTCACGATGTCGAGCGAAGTGAGCAGCGGGACACCGCTGCGGAGCAGCGTCGAGAGCGTGCGCGCGAAGCGGGCGATCGCGATCTGCCGCACGAGCGGCCCGAAGATGGGCGCCTGCAGGACCCAGGCGTCCCAGGCGGCGCGCCCGCTCGGCGTCTTCTTCCATCGCAGGAAGAGCACGATCGCGCCGGCGATCAGCAGCAGGACGAGCCACCAGAAGTCGTGGATGAACGTCGAGAACGCGATGAGCCCGCGGGTCGTCCACGGCAGCGACACCTGGGCGTCCTCGAAGATGCGGGTGATCTTCGGGATGACCACGGTGAACAGGATCGCCATGATCGTCGCGCCGATGAGCAGCATCGCCGCGGGGTAGGTGAGGGTGCCGAGCACCTTCGAGCGCAGGCGGGCCTGGCTCTCGGTGAAGTCGGCGAGGCGCACCAGCACCGCCTCGAGCGCGCCGGAGGACTCGCCGGCGCGGATCATGTTGACGTAGAGCGTGGAGAAGGCCTTCGGGTGCGCCCCCATCGCGTCCGCGAGCGAGGCGCCCTCGTTCACGCGCTGCTTCACGTCCGAGATGACTCGCTTCATGCGCTCGTGGTCGACCTGATCGACGAGCGCGCTGAGCGCCTCGACGAGCGGGATGCCCGCGCCGACGAGCACCGCGAGCTGCCTCGTCGTGATCGCGACGTCGTCGGCCGAGATCCGGCCGAGGACCCTGCGCACCGAGACCTCGCGCCGGGCCGCCGCCGCGGCCTCCTTCTGGCCGAGGACCTCGGTCAGGAAGAGCCCGTCGCGGCGCAGCGCGCTCCGGAGCGTGCGGGCCGACTCGGCCTCGCGCAGCCCCTGCTTCGATCGCCCGCTCTGATCGAGCGCCTTGAACTCGAAGACCGGCATGGCGGCTAGTGGAGGTCCTCCGCCGTGACGCTCAGCACCTCGGCGGCGGTGGTGATCCCGCGCGCGACCTTGGAGGCACCGTGCTCGAGGAGCGAGAGCATCCCGCGCGCCTCGGCCTGCCGCTTGATGGTGCTCGAGTCGACGTTCTTGAGGACGAGCTGGCGGATGTCGTCGTCGACCAGCATGAGCTCGTAGATGCCGGTCCGGCCCATGTACCCGGTGTGCTGGCACGCCGCGCAACCCTGGGCCTTGTAGAGGAAGCGCGGGTTCCCGGCCTCGCGCAGGACCTTCTCGGTGATCCCCGCCTGGCGCAGCTCCTCGGCCGAGGGTTCGTAGGGCTTGCGGCACGCCGGGCAGAGGACGCGCACGAGCCGCTGCGCGAGGACCCCGACGAGCGACGAGGCGACGAGGAACGGCTGCACGCCCATGTCCACGAGGCGCGTGATCGCTCCCGCCGCGTCGTTCGTGTGGACGCTGGAGAAGACGAGGTGGCCGGTGAGCGAGGCCTGGATCGCGATCTCCGCGGTCTCGAGGTCGCGGATCTCGCCGACCATGATGACGTCGGGATCCTGGCGCAGGAAGGCGCGCAGCCCGCTCGCGAACGTGAGGTCGATCTTCGGGTTTATCTGCACCTGCCCGACGCCGCGGAGCGGGATCTCGATCGGATCCTCGATCGTGAGGATGTTGAGGTCGGGCGAGTTGATCTTGGAGAGCGCCGCGTAGAGCGTCGTCGTCTTGCCGGAGCCGGTGGGCCCCGTGACCAGCACGATCCCGTGGGATCGGTTGATGAGCTGGTCCATGATCTGGAGCTGCCACGGCTCGAAGCCGATCTCGGACAGGTCGAGGAGCACGTTCGACTTGTCGAGGAGTCGCATCACGATCCGCTCGCCGTGCGCGGTGGGCACCGTCGAGAGGCGGATGTCGACGTCCTTGCCGGCGATCTTGATGCGGATGCGGCCGTCCTGCGGGAGGCGCTTCTCCGCGATGTTGAGGCCGCCCATGATCTTGATGCGGCTCGCGGTAGACGCCTGCACGCGCTTCGGCGCCCGGATCACCTCGCGCAAGACGCCGTCGATCCGGTAGCGCACCGAGATGTCGCGCTCCTCCGGGTTGATGTGGATGTCGCTCGCGCGCTCCTTCACCGCCCGGAACAGGAGCGAGTTCACGAGCCGGATGATCGGCGCCTCGTCGTCCGCCTCGATGAGGTCCTTCGGCTCCTCGAGCTGATGCGCGACGCTCTCGAGGTCCTCGGTCTCGAGGCCCTCCATGATCTTGTCGTGCTCGTCGGCGGCGCGGTCGTAGATCGCGTTGATCGCGTCCAGGATGACGGCGCGCGAGGCGACCTCCGGCGCGATGCGGCCGCCGAGCAGCACGGCGAGATCGTCCAGCGCGCTCGTGTCGAGCGGATCGGCGACTGCGACGCGGAACGCTCCGTCGAGCTGCCCGAGCGCCACGACGTGCGCCTGCTTCGCGAAGCCGATCGGCACCTTTCGCGCGAGCTCGGCGGAGCTCGCGTCGGGCTCGATCCGGTCCGCGCACGGCAGGTCGAGCTGCACGGCGAGCGCGCGGACCACGGACTCCTCGTCCACCGCCTTCATGCGAACGAGGATTTCGCCGAGGCGGGCGCCGGGCTCGGCGCGCTGCGCGACGAGCGCCTCCTCGAGGCGGGCGGGCGCCAGGCCAGCGGATGCGACCAGGATCTCGCCGAGCAGCCTCCCGGTGAGAGGCGGCGCCTGCAGCGGAGCGACGCGGATGGCGGCTGTGGTGTCGAGCTCGTTCATGAACGTGTCATTCAACGCGTGACGCGAAACGTCCATTCATTCAGGGCGTCGGCGCGGGCGGGCCTGGAGGCGCCTCCTGCGGCGGTGGCGCGACGTCCTGTGGCGCAGGTGCCGGCTGCGCCTGCTGGGTCGGCGGAGGCGCAGGCGGTGCCTCCGGCGCGGCGGCAGGTCCCGGCGCGGGCGTGGCGTCAGGGGGCGCGGTTCGCCTCGGGAGCAGGACGCCGGGCGCCGATGACGGCGGAGTCGTCGAGCGGGAGTCGGGCCCGATGGTCCGCTGATCGGGCGTGCCTGCTCCGCCGTTCTCGAGGCGCGCCTCCTCGACGGCCATGTCGCGGCGCATCTGGGCGTACGGGCCCGACTTCCGCGCGTAGTCGACGAAGACCTCGTACTGGTGCTGCTCCCCGTAGAACTGCTCGACGAACTCCTGCTGCTCGCGGCGCTTGCGTTCGAGGATGCGCCGGTAATCGGCGGGGTCGCGGATGATGTACGGCGTGAGGAACAGGAGCAGGTTCGTCTTCGTCTTCGTCGTGACCTGATCGCGGAACAGCCACCCGAGCACCGGGATGTCGCCGAGGAACGGGAGCTTCGTGACGCTCTTCACGGCGCGCTCCTGGTAGAGGCCGCCGATCACGATCGTGTTCTGGTCCTTCACCACGATCTTCGTCTTGACGCTCCGCTTGGCGGTCGTGGGGCCGAGCTGCGGATCCTGCGAGGCGATCTCCTCGGTCTGCTCGTCGAGCTCGAGCCGGATCATGTCGCCCTCGCTGATCTGCGGCTTGATGCGCAGGCGCAGCTCGACGTTCTGCCGCTGGATCGGCGCATAGAGGCTCGACAGGCCGCCGAGTCCGAGCAACCCCGCGAGGTTGGTGGTGCTCGCCGTCGTGCCGGTCGTCGTCGTCCCGCCCAGCGCGCTCGTGACGCCGCTGAGCCCCGGGCTGAACCCGGCCTGGAAGGGCACGTTCTGCCCGACGGTGATCTCCGACTCCTCGTTGTCCGACGCGAGGACGTGCGGAGTCGAGATGACGTTCACGTCGCTCGAGGTCTGCAGCGCCTGCAGGAGCACCGAGACGCTCGAGACCGGGAAGACGTCCTTGAGCTCCGCCGACACGGGGCCGACGAGGCCGGTGAGGAAGCCGCCGAGCTGGAGCAGGCTGCTCGGGTTGAACGACGAGACGCGGCCGGTCTGCGAGCCGAGCGGGATGAAGCCCTGGCCGTCCGACGTGCTGAACGGGATGGCGCCGTGCGCCGACACGCCGAACTGCGTCTCGTTCTGGAGGTTCACCTCCATGATCACGGCCTCGACGAACACCTGGCGGCGCGGCGTGTCGAGCTTGTCGATGAGGCGGCGCATCGTCGCGAAGTCGGAGCCGCTCGCCATGATGATGAGCGCGTTCGACGCCTTGTCGGCGGTGACCTTGACCTCGCCCTGCAGCAGCGCCGCGCTCGTCGCCGCGCCCGGCTGCGCGTTCGCGACCGCCGGGATCGGCTGCGGCATGCCGGGGATGGCCGGCGCGCCGGGCGTGCCGGGACGGCGCGTGGTGGCCTGGCCCTGCGCGAGCGCGGAGAGCGTCTGCGCGAGATCCTCGGCGTTCGCGTTCTTCATGAAGACGACGTGGATCTGCCCCTCTCCGGCGGCGGGCACGTCGAGCTGCTCGACGAGCTCGCGGATGCGGTCGAAGCTCTTCTCGTCGGCGATGACGAGCAGCTTGTTCGTGCGGTCGTCCGCCAGGACCTTGGTGATCGAGATCTCGGTGGACTCGCCGCCGGCCACCGCTCCCGGCTGCCCCGGCGCCACGATCGTCGAGCGGCGGGCAGGACGGCCGGGCTGGGGAGCCGCGCTGCCGGAACCGAACACCTGGTTCAGCTTGTCTGCGACGTCCTTCGCGGGCGCGTAGCGGACCTGGATGAACCGGACGAGGTCGCCCGAGCCGGGGCGATCGATCGTGTCGATCATCCGCTCGAGGCGGTGAACGTTCACGCCGATGTCCGTCACGATGAGGACGTCCGGCTGGACGATCTGCAGATCGGCGCCCTGCGGCGACGTGAAGTTCGCGAGCAGCGCGCGGAGCTGATCGGGGTCGGCGTGCTTCAGCCGGATGAGCTTCGTGACGGGCTGCTCGGTCTGGGGTACCGCGGAGCCCTCGAGGTACGTCGGGATGGGCGTCTTCTTCGCGTCGGCCGTGCGGATGACCTTCCAGTACCGACCCGAGGGGTAGATCGCGATGTTGTTCGCGGTGAGCGCCGCGAGGAACGCGGCGTACGCCTCGTCGGCCGTGACGGGCGTCTTCGAGATGAGCGTGATCTTCCCGCGCGCGATCTCGTCCGTGTAGATGAAGTTGCGGCAGGTCCACCGGCTCGCCTGCTCGAGCAGGTCGACGATCTCCGCCTTGTTGAACGCGAGGAGGAACCTGCCCTGCATCGGCGTGCAGCGGCCGTCGCGCGAGATGCTCGCGGTGCCTTCGTCGCCGGCGCGTGGTGCACCGGCGGCGGGAGCGCCGGGCGCGGGCGGAGCGCCGGGTGCGCCGACGGCGCGCGGCGGCGTCGCGCCCGGGGCGGGCGACACGGCCGTGCTCGGCGGAGGCGATGCGGGGCCGGTCGGGCTCGCGGAATCGGACGCGGGAGTCTCCGTGGGCGCAGCTCCGGGCGCGCCCGGAGCCGGTGCCAGGGTGGAGGTCGGCGTCGGCGTGGCGGTCCGGACCGGCGCGGGTTCGGCGGCCGTCGTCGAGGAGGGCGCGCGCTGGGCCGGCCTCGGACGGCTGGGCCGCGTCCGCGCGGGCGGCTCCTGGGCGAGGGCCAGCGTCGGGATGAGCAGCAGGACGAGCAAAGGCATGCGCATGAGTGGGTCTCGCGGCGGCGGCCTCACGGGCCGGTCACGTTGTATTCCTTCCGGATCACCCGGCCGTTCCGCTCCAGCTCGATGGTGATGTGCGAAGACTCTCGCAGCTTCTGGTACACCTCGAGCGCCTTGTCGGGTGAGTTGATCTCGTAGCCGTTGATCCGCTGGATCACGTCGCCGTTCTCGACGCCGATGTTCGCGTACAGCGAGTTCGGCTGGATCGAGAAGAGCTTGAACCCGTTCGCGACGCCATTCTTGAACGACGGCACGATGCGCGCCTGCGTGGCGAGCGCGCTCATGTTCGAGAGCGCGCCGTCGACCACGTTCCGCGGCACCTCGTAGGCGTTCTCCGCGGTCTTCTTCACGCCTTCGCCGGTAGCGGCGCCCGCTGCCGGCCCGCCGGCGGGCGAGGGCACCGGTGCGCGCCCGAGCGACGGGACGCTCGCGACGGCCGCGGGCGCGCCGCCGGTCTCGAAGTCGATGAACTCCTTCTGGCCGTCGTTGCACACGATCGCGGCCATCCGGAAACCGCTGCCGGTCGCGTCGCGATCATCGCGGAGGCGACCGACGTCGATGAGGCGCGCGCCCTGGATGACGTCGCCGACGCCGTAGATGCGCGTCTCGCGGGACGTGAGGTCGGTGACGCTCACGATCGAGTTCCGGGGCCGCTCCGCCATGACGGCGCCGACGAGCTGCGCGCGCAGATTCGTTCTCGTCGGGATTGCCCGCGGGTCCTCGCAGTTGCGAGGGCGCGCGGGCTCGGCGGCCTCCGCCACGCTCGGCGGAGGGGCCGGCGGCGTGGCGCCGATGAGCGCGTAGAGCCGCTCTGGCGGGAGCCGGGGCCCCGCCGCGACAGCGGCCGGATTCGACGAGGCGGGCCGCGCCGACAGGTCGACGGTGGGGCGCGGCCGGATCACCGCGCCGATGACGGTGTTGACCGTCCGCGCGGTGAGCCACGCAGCCGCGAAGATCAGCGCCGCGTAAGCGATCCAGACGTACTTCTTGAAGAAGAGATCCAGCATGAGTGGGTTCGCCCAGGGGTGTTCCAGCAACCAGTGTGCCACGTCCTGCTCGCGGCAACTCCTTCAACGTCCCGCGATACGGAGGAAATTCGATGCGGTGGGGGGCCGGATCACGCCCGGCCGTGCCAATTTGACAAACGGCGCGGCCAGCGCCGCCGGGCGGCGCCAAAATGGCAGCGCGGCGGAGGGGTGCTCTACGCGTCGCCGTCCGGATCGACGAGGCGCCCCTCGTCGTCGCGGTCGAGCTTCCGGTAGATGGTCCGCGGCGCGATGCCGAGGATCTGCGCCGCGAGCGTCTTGTCGCCTCGGGTCTGGCGCAGCGTCTCGCGGATGACGAGCCGCTCGACCTCCTCCATGGGCGTGCCCAGCGGAATCGAGAGCGCGCTGCTCTCGACGACGTCGCGTGGCGCGGCGGGGGCGGATCCGCGGATCGCCTCCGGCAGGTCGGCGGCGTCGATGACGTCGGAGCGGCAGAGCACGACGGCGCGCTCGACCGCGTGCTCGAGCTCGCGCACGTTCCCGGGCCAGCTCCAGGCCTCGAGCGTCGCCATCGCGGCGCGCGTGAACCCGCCGATGCGCTTCTGGTTCTTGGACGCGAGCCTCGTCAGGAACGCGCTCGCGAGCAGCGGGATGTCCTCGCGGCGCTCGCGGAGCGGCGGGAGGCGGATGGCGACGACGTTGAGTCGATAGAACAGGTCCTCGCGGAAGCGCCCAGCCTTCACCTCCGCCGCGAGCTCCTTGTTCGTCGCCGCGACGAGCCGGACGTCGACGCGAAGCGGCTGGGTCCCTCCGAGCCGCTCGACGACGCCGTCCTGGATGATCCGGAGCAGCTTCACCTGGAGGGCCGGGGACATCTCTCCGACCTCGTCGAGAAAGAGCGTGCCGCCGTTCGCGCGCTCGAACCGGCCCTCCTTGCGCGCGGCGGCGCCGGTGAACGCGCCGCGCTCGTAGCCGAAAAGCTCGGACTCGAGGATGCCCTCGGGGATCGCGGCGCAGTTCACCGGGACGAATGGGCCCTGCGCGCGCGCGGAGAGGTCGTGCAGCATGCGCGCGGCGAGCTCCTTGCCCGTTCCGCTCTCGCCGCCGATGAGCACCGTCGCGGTCGCCGGCGCGGCCTGCTGGATCGCCTGCAGCGCGGCGCGGAACGCCGGCGCGTTGCCGATGAGGCGGCCGGCTGCGGGCGTGACGAGCCCCGCGAGCTGCGCCTTGAGCGCGCGGTTCTCCGCGAGCAGCGAGGCCTTCTCGAGCGCCTGGCGGACCGACTTCACGATCGCGTGCCGCTTCACCGGCTTCGTGATGAAGTCGTACGCGCCCTCCTTCATCGCCGACACCGCGGTCTCGACGGTGCCGTACGCGGTCATCATGACGACCTCGGTCTCGGGAGAGACCGTCTTCGCCGCGCGAAGGAGCGACTCTCCGCTCATCCCGGGCATCATGAGGTCGGTGACGAGCACGTCGACGCGCTCGCGGCGAAGCACGTCGAGCGCATCGGCGCCGGACCCCGCGCACGTCACGCGCCAGCCCTCGCGCGCGAAGATCTTCTGCAGCGAATCGAGGTTCGACGGCTCGTCGTCGACGATCAGAACGAGGGGCTGCACGCCGGGGAGTCTATCGCGCCGGCGCCCCCGCCGCGCCGGTCGCCGGCGTCGGCGCCGCGTCGGGCGCCTTCTGCGGCGTCGGCGTCGCGGTGGGAGCGGGCGTCGCCTGCGGTCCTGGGGCGCCCGGAGCGATCGTGGCCCGAGGCTGGACGGACATCGCGGGTGGCAGCCGTTCTCGCGGCGGCGGCCGCTTCGCGTCGGCGCGCTCCTCGGGGCATCCCGAGAGCGCCGCGACGAGGGCGAGCGGAAACAGTCGGCGGAGAAGCATGACGCGTGCTACCGCGGGGCGCGCCGGGCGGCAAGCCCGGCGTCTTTGCTGACCCGCGGGACCACGAAAGACGAGAGGCGGGTGATCGTTGAAGATCACTCCGCCTCCGATGAGCACCGTCGGCCATTGCGCCGGCTGACCCAGGCGCACGTGCATCCTGTCTCGTCAGCCGTCGCGGGTGCTACTCGGGCGTGGTGCCTGTCTCGTCAGCCGGCGCGGGTGCGGTCTCGGCCTTCGGCGGCTTCGTCTTGGCGGCCTTGGCGCGCTTCGCCGCGCGGTTCTCCTTGGCCTCGGCCTTCTTCGGCTCCGCCTTGGGTGCCGGCTCGGCCTTCTTCGGCGCGGGCGCCGCGGGCTGTGCCGCGTAGCGCGTCTTGAAGCGCTCGATGCGGCCGGCGGTGTCCATGATCTTCTGCTTGCCCGTGAAGAACGGGTGGCAGGCGGCGCAGATCTCGACGTGGAAGTCGCCCTGGGTGGAGCGCGTCTCGATGACGTTGCCGCAGGCGCAGACGACCTTCGCCGGCTTGTACTCGGGGTGGATGCCTTCCTTCATGTTCCCTTCCGGTCGGCCGCTTGCACGCGCGAGGTTGCGCGTGGTCCGGGCTCGAATGAGTCCGCGCGATCTAGTCCAGTCTCGAGGACGAAGCAAGGGCGAGCGTCGCGGCGGAGCTTCGTCCGAGGCTTCTCGCGCGATGATGTCAAGGGCTTTGTCCGCCCCCATGATGCGGTCCGCTGGGGCCGCCCTTGATCGCCGCGGCGCGAGAAACGGCGGGCGAAATGCCGCTCGAGCCCTGGGGCCTAATTTCGCCCGCCAGTCATCATCTGGAAGAACTCGTCGTGGTTCTTCACCTGGCGGAACTTGTCGAGCATGAACTTCATCGCCTCGACGTTGTCGAGCCCGTTCAGGA
>DASSQI010000136.1:0-28620 GCA_035702585.1 Anaeromyxobacteraceae bacterium | reverse complement strand
ATGATCACCGGCTGGAAGCGCGCACTCCAGGGCGCGTCCGAGCCGGCGCCGTCCCGCTGGCGCCAGGTGCTCCTGCCGCTCGCGGGCGCGACCGCGCTGGCCGTCGGCGCCGCCGCGGCGATCGGCGTCGCCACGCTCATCGGCGTGCCGCACGCCGCCGCGACGACCGCCGCTCCGCCCGTGCCCCCTCGCCCCGAACGACCCACGGTTCGCGGTGACGTCGACGAGCGGATCGAGCGACACTGCGGTGCGCTCATGGGCAGGGAGTGCACGGCCGAGGAGAAGCGCCGTTTCCCGAAGTTCCTTCTGGATTCGTGAGGAGCCCGCCATGCGTACCGTCGCCTTCGGCATCTTCTTCGCCGTCCTCGCCGCCCTCCTCACGATCGAGAGCGTCCGCGCCGACGACCGCCACCGCGATCGCGACCGCCACTCCGAGCACCGCGACGACGGTGACGACGACCACGGCCGCGGCCGCGGCGGAGACCGCCTCCGGATCGCCGGCCCGATCGATCCCGCGTACGCGAACGCCTGCGGCGCGTGCCACGTCCCGTACCCGCCGGCGGCCCTGCCCGCGACGGCGTGGCGCTCGATCCTGTCCGGGCTCGACCACCACTTCGGCGGCGAGAACGTCTCGCTCGACGCCGGCGTGAAGGACAAGCTCGAGCGCTGGATCCTCGAGCGCGCCCGGCCCGACCGCCGCTCCGGCGCCCCCGCCGCGCTCCGCGTCACCGAGCAGCCCTGGTTCGTCGACGAGCACGACGAGCTGCCGCGCGGAGTCGTCTCCCGCCCCGAGGTGAAGTCGATGTCGAACTGCGCCGCGTGCCATCCGGGCGCCGCGTCGTGGGACTTCGACGAGCACCGGGTGCAGCTCCCGCGCGGCCAGCCATGAGGATCCTGCTCGTCGAGGACGCGAGGCCCCTCGCGCGGTCGATCGCCGAGGGGCTCTCGGAGGAGGGGTTCTCCGTGGACGTCGCCCACGACGGCGAGGAGGGCCTGCACCTCGCGAGCGAGATCGCCTACGACGCGGTCGTGCTCGACCGCATGATGCCGCTGCTCGACGGGCTCACGGTGCTGCGGCGGCTGCGCGCGAGCGGCTCGCGGACGCCGGTGCTGCTGCTCACCGCGCTCGGCGAGGTGCAGGACCGCGTGGACGGGCTCGACGGCGGCGCCGACGACTACCTCGTGAAGCCGTTCTCGTTCGAGGAGCTGCTCGCGCGCGTGCGCGCGCTGGTGCGTCGCAGCCACGGCCAGGCGGCGAACGAGCTCGACGTCGGGCGGCTGCGGCTCGACGTCGGCGCGCGCGTCGCCTCGGTGGACGGCAGCCCGCTCGAGCTCTCCGCGAAGGAGTTCTCGCTGCTGGAGCTGCTCGCGCTCGATCCCGGCAAGACCTTCTCGCGCACCGCGATCGTCGAGCGGCTCTACGACGAGGACAGCGATCGCGACAGCAACGTCATCGACGTGTTCGTGGCGCGCATCCGCCGCAAGCTCGACGCGGCGGGGCTCCCCGGCGCCGACGTGATCCGCACGATGCGCGGCGCCGGCTACCGGCTCGACCCCTCCGCGGCGGTGGGGGCGCCGTGACGCTGCGGGGGAAGATCGTCGCGCTCGTCCTCGGGCTCACGCTGGCGATCCTGGCGGGGCTCTGGATCACGCTCTCGAGATCGTGGGGCGGCTGGTCGGTCGAGGCGGTCGATCGCGAGCTCGTCGGGCGCGCGGCCGCGATCGCGCACAACGTCGAGTACGAGCGCGGCGCGCTCGAGGTCGAGAACGACGAGGACGACGGCGCCGTGATGCGGGATCCCGCCCACCCGTACCGGATCGTCGGCCCCGGCGGCGCCGTGCTCGCCGCCACCGCCGAGCTCGCGTGGCCGGCGGCGGACCTCGCCGCGCCGGAGGCCCGGTTCGTCGAGCTCGAGGACGCGGCCGGCCGCCACTGGCGCGTCGTGACGCGGGCGTTCCCGATCGAGGACGAGCACGCCCGCGATGGGAAGCACGGAGGTCGCGATCGCAAGCGCGGCCGCGACGCCGGGGACGAGCTGGGGACGGACCGCGACGGCCCCCAGGGGCCCGCGAGAATCACCGTCCAGGTCGCGGGGGAGGCGGCGCCGTTCGGAGCGCTCGAGGAGCGGTTCCGGCGTGGGTTGCTCGTGGCCCTCGCGGTCGCGCTCGCCGCGGGCGGTCTCGGCGCGGCGCTCCTCGCGCACGTGTCGCTGGCGCCCATGCGGCGGCTCGCGTCCGAGGTGGACGCGATCGGCGCAGCGTCGCTCGACCGGCGCGTCGGGACCGAGCGGCTCGACCCCGAGCTGCGGCGGGTCGCAACGGCGTTCAACGGCCTCCTCGGCCGGCTCGAGGACGCGATGGGCCGGCAGCGCCAGCTCGTCTCGCGCGCGAGCCACGCGCTGCGCACGCCGGTCGCGACGATCCTGACGCGCGCCGAGGTGGCGCTCCGCCGGGAGCGCGATCCGTCCGCGTACCGCCAAGCGCTGCAGGACGTGGCGGAAGCGGCGCGCGAGTCCGCCGCGCTGGTCGCGCACCTGCTCACGCTGTCGCGGCTCGACGAGCAGCGCGGCTCCCTCCCTCGCGAGGACGTGCAGCTGCGGCGGGTAGCGGACGAGATCGTGCGGATGCTGCAGCCGCGCGCCGACGAGGCCGGCATCGCGCTCGAGGCCGACGTGCAGGACGGGGTCGCCGCGCGGGTGAACGCGGCCGCGCTGCGAGAGCTGCTCGAGGCGCTGCTCGACAACGCGATCCACTACACGCCTCGCGGCGGCAGGGCCGGAGTCGGCGCTCGGGCGGAGGGTTCCGGCGTGGCGCTCGCGGTCTGGGACACCGGCCCCGGGATCCCCGCGGAGGAGCGCGCCAGGGTGTTGGAGCGCTTCTACCGCGGCGACGCGGCCCAGGCGTCCGGCCGGCCCGGCAGCGGGCTCGGCCTCGCGATCGTGAAGGCGATCGCGGACGCGCACGGCGCGTCGGTCTCGCTCGGAGACCGCGCGGGCGGCGGGCTCGAGGTGACGTTGCGGTTCCCCGGCGCCTAGTTACCGCCGTTGCAGAGGCAGGTGCCGCGCGCCTGGCCCTGCGGGATGTCGCAGCTCCAGTCGGAAGGCCGGCCGCCGAGGATCGACGAGCACTCCTGCGACGCGGTCGAGCTCGTCGCGCAGCCGCCCTCCGGCACGAGGCCGAGGTACTCCGCGGAATACGTCTCTCCCGGGTTCGCCTCGCAGGCGCTGCCCGGCTTGATGGCGATGCACGACGTCGCGCCCACGACCGGCGTCGCGTTCGGATCGTCGCACGACACGAACCACCAGTCCGCGGACGGCGAAGGGCCGTTGCACACGCGCGCCGTCGCGCCGTCACGACCCACGATGCGGAGCACCGACACCTCGGGCGACGCGGGCTGCGTCGGGAGGCGCAGCCCCGAGGGCGGCTTCACGAGCTCCGCGATCTTCTGGAGCGTGTCGGCGAAGCTGTACTCGCACACGGAGTCCTCGACGACGCCGAAGCCGCGCTCGCCGAGCAGGGTCGACATCTCCTTCAGCCGCGTGCCCGCGCTCTTGCCGCTGCAGTCCGCGGCGGGAGCGGGCGCGCCCGCCGGCGCCGAGCAGGTGCACTTGCCCGGCTGACACGTCTTCTTTCCGTCGGGCCCCACGGTGCAGATCGACGACGTGATGAACGCCGCCGCGAACGGCCGGTTGAGGCCGCTGAAGAAGTCGGCGTACTCGCGGACGGGCGTCTCGCGCGGCGTGGCGCTCTGCTGGTCCGCGACGCACGAGTCCGCGCCAGGGGCGCCGCTCAGGAGCACCGGGACGCCCGGCGTCGCGGGGCTGGAGCAGTCGTCCTCGTCGCCGACCCAGACGACGACGAGCTTCGAGTCGTCGTGCGGGAACTCGGAGCGGGCGATGCCCGCCTGCACGAGGCCGTCGAGGTTCAGGGCGCGCTTCATGGCGAGGCGCGACGCTTCGAGGTGCGTCTCCTGCCCGGAGCCGCAGGTGCCGACCTGCACGTTCTGCTTGAACTGCTCGACGAGCGTGGAGAGCCGGGTGTCTGGCGCCGCCGTCCCCCAGCTCGCCCAGTCGAGGTCCTTCGTGAAGTGGAGGACGCGCGGGTTGCCGCCGGTCGCGACGAAGTTCCCCTGCGGGAACGGCGCTCCGAGGACGACGCCGCTCGCCGCGCACGACTGAGAGACGGCGTAGTAGGTCTGGATGAGGTCGCCGCAGGCGGCGCCAGGCGTCGTGCAGGCGTAGCTGTACGCGTCGCCGACCGCGGGGAACTGGATGCGGCACTGGAGGTTTCCGCCGCCGACGTCGCTGCACACCGGTGCGTTCTGCGCCGGCTGGTTCTCGAACACCGACGACGTCGTGATCGCGACGTGGAAGTCGAGGGCCTCGAGCCCGCGCTGCGCCCTGCCCTTCTGCTCGAGCGCGAGCGCGTCGATGAAAGCGCCGAAGTTCCGCGCGAGGCTCTCCTGCTGCGTCCGCATGGAGCCGGAGTCGTCGATGACGAACAGGATGTCGGCGGTCGTGACCGCGTTCAGGGTCAGCCGCGTGTTGCCCGGCTGGATGATGCACTTCCCGACCGGGTTGAAGTTGTAGCTCTGGCAGCCCGCGAGGGTGGCAGCGCAGATGACGAGCGCACAGCGACGGAGCATTCGACCTCCGGCGCGCAAGATGAGCAGTCGTAGCCGCGGGGAAAGTCCCCGCAAGGCCGGCAGGTCCGGGTGGGCCCCCTACTCCCACTCGATCGTCGCGGGCGGCTTCGAGCTGATGTCGTAGACGACCCGATTGATGCCGCGGACCTCGTTGATGATCCGCGAGGAGACCCGGGCGAGCAGGTCGTACGGCAGCCGCGCCCAGTCGCCGGTCATACCGTCCGTCGACTCGATGGCGCGGATGGCGCAGGTCGCCTCGTACGTGCGCTCGTCGCCCATGACGCCGACGCTCCGGACGGGCAGCAGCACCGCGAAGCTCTGCCAGAGCTTCTCGTAGAGCCCGGCGCTGCGGATCTCCTCCTGCACGATCACGTCGGCGCGGCGGAGCACGTCGAGCCGCTCCTGCGTGACCTCGCCGAGCACGCGGATCGCGAGCCCCGGGCCGGGGAACGGCTGGCGCTGGATGCTCGCCTTCGGCAGCCCCAGCTCCTCGCCGAGGCGGCGGACCTCGTCCTTGAACAGCTCCCGGAGCGGCTCGATGAGCGCGAGCTTCATCACGTCCGGCAGCCCGCCGACGTTGTGGTGGCTCTTGATCGTCGCGCTCGGGCCCTTGAAGGACACCGACTCGATGACGTCCGGGTAGAGCGTCCCCTGCACGAGGAACTCCGCGCGCTCGCCCTTCTCGGCGAGCCGCTCGACCTCCTCCTCGAACACCGCGATGAACTCGCGCCCGATGATCTTCCGCTTCTGCTCGGGGTCGGTGACGCCGGCGAGCTTCGAGAGGAACCGCTCGCGCGCGTCGACCGTGACGAGCGGGAGGTGGAACATCCGCCCGAAGACCTCCTCCACCTTCTCGCGCTCGCCCTGCCGCAGCACGCCGTTGTCGACGAAGATGCAGCGCAGCCGGTCGCCGATCGCGCGGTGCACGAGCACCGCCGCGACCGCGGAGTCCACTCCGCCGGAGAGCGCGCAGATCGCGTGGCCGTCCTTCACCTGCTCGCGGATCTGCTGCACCGCGACGTCGACGTACGCGTGCATCGACCAGGACCCGGAGCAGCCGCAAACGCCGTACGCGAAGTTTCGCAGCACGTCGCGACCTCGCGGCGTGTGGGCGACCTCGGGGTGGAACTGCACGGCGTAGAAGCGGCGCGCGCGGTTCTCCACCGCGGCGTACGGCGAGCTCGCGGTCGAGGCGATGGGCTCGAAGCCCGGCGGCAGCTGCTCGACGCGATCGCCGTGGCTCATCCAGACGTCGAGGTCTGCCGGCAGGCCGTGGAAGAGCGCGCTCGCCTGCGAGACGCGGATCGTCGCTGGCCCGTACTCGCGGTGCGTCGCGTTCCCGACCTTGCCGCCCAGCTCGTGCGCGAGGAGCTGCAGCCCGTAGCAGATCCCGAGCACAGGCACGCCGAGGTCGAACACCGAGTGGTCGGGCCGCGGGCTCCCCGCGGCGAGCACGCTCGCGGGACCGCCGGAGAGGACGACCCCGCGCGGCGCGAAGGCGCGGATCGCCTCGGGCTTCATGGTGCAGGGGTGGATCTCGCAGTAGACGCCCAGCTCGCGCAGCCGCCGCGCGATGAGCTGCGTGTACTGCGATCCGAAGTCGAGGACGAGGATCTTCTCGGAGTGGATGTCCATCTTCAGTCGACCCGGTAGTTCGGCGCTTCCTGAACGATGATGACGTCGTGAACGTGGCTCTCGCGGAGGCCCGCGGAGCTGATCTTGATGAAGCGCGCCTTCGTCCTGAGCTCCCCGATCGTCCGGCAGCCCACGTAGCCCATGCCGCTGCGGACGCCGCCGACGAGCTGGAAGACGTTCATCGTGACGGTGCCCTTGTACGGCACCCGTCCCTCGATGCCCTCGGGCACGAGCTTGTCGGCCTCGGATACGTCGGACTGGAAGTAGCGGTCCTTCGACCCCTCCTTCATCGCGCCGATCGATCCCATCCCGCGGTAGCTCTTGTAGCTGCGCCCCTGGTAAAGGATGACCTCGCCGGGCGCCTCCTCGGTGCCCGCGAGCAGCGAGCCGATCATGACGCACGACGCGCCCGCCGCGAGCGCCTTCACGACGTCGCCCGAGTACTTGATGCCGCCGTCCGAGATGATCGGAACGCCGTGCCGCTCGGCGGCGCGCGCGCACTCGTCGACGGCCGTGATCTGAGGCACGCCGACGCCCGCGACGACCCGCGTGGTGCAGATCGAGCCCGGCCCGATGCCGACCTTCACGGCGTCGACACCGGCGCGGCACAGCGCGTCGGCGGCCTCGGCGGTCGCGACGTTGCCGGCCACGAGCTCGATGTTCTTGAAGTTCAGCTTCGTGTCGCGAACGGCGTCGAGGACGCCCTTCGAGTGCCCGTGCGCGGTGTCGATCGCGATGACGTCCACGCCCGCCTTCATCAGCGCGCTGATCCGCGCCTCGCGATCCGCGCCGACGCCGACCGCGGCGCCGCAGAGCAGGCGGCCGTGACGATCCTTGGCCGCGTTCGGGTGCGTCTGGATCTTCTCGATGTCCTTGATGGTGATGAGCCCGCGCAGCTCGAACTGCTCGTCCACGACGAGCAGCTTCTCGATGCGGTGGCGGTGCAGCAGGACCTTCGCCTCGTCGATCGTGACGCCCTCGCGCGCGGTGACGAGCTTCTTCGTCATCACGTCCTCGACCCGCTGATCGAGGTTCGTCTCGAACCGCAGGTCGCGGTTCGTGAGGATGCCGACGAGGCGACCGCTCTTCACGACGGGGATGCCGCTGATCCCGTTCTCGCGCATGAGCGCGACCGCCTGGTGGATGCGGGCCTCGGGCGCGATGACGACGGGCTCCGTCACGACCGCCGACTCGTACTTCTTCACCTTGGCCACCTCGGCGGCCTGCTGCTCGACGCTGAGGTTCTTGTGGACGAACCCCATCCCGCCGACCGCGGCCATGCCGATCGCCATCCGCGACTCGGTGACGGTGTCCATGGCGGCGGACACGATCGGGATGTTCAGGTGGATGTTGCGGGAGAGCTTGGTCGCTGTCTCGACCGACTTCGGGAGGACGTCGCTCTCGGCGGGAACCAGCAGGACGTCGTCGAAGGTCAGCGCTTCGCGAAGGTCGTCGCGGTTGAGCATGAGGACGTATAGCGGCCCGTTCGGCTAGTCGTCAATTCAAGCCGAAAGCGGCGTTGTCCCGCACCGCCGGGCCCCCCATTCCCGCAGGCGGACGCCCGGCAGGTGGGTACCCCCACCCCTCCGTCGCCCGCGTCACGGCGTGGCCGGAGGCGTCCGCCGCCGGCGTCACAGCGTGCGCGCGGAAGCGTTCCGGGCGGCGCTGCGCCGCTGCAGCCAGCGCACGAGGAAGAACCCCCCGACCACGGCCAGCGCCAGCAGGAGGTAGTGCCCGAACCGCGACGCCTCGCGGGCCGCGCGGTGGACGTCCTCCCCGAACCAGAACCCGAGGCAGACCCACAGCGGCGCGGAGACGGTGGCCGCGATCGCGTCGAACAGCAGGAACTCCCAGTACGGCAGCCGCGAGTGACCGACGGTGAAGTACGTGGGCGCCCGCAGGCCCGGCAGGTAGCGCGCCACGACGACGACGATCTTGCCGCGCCGCCGGAGCAGCGTCTCGACGCGCTCGAGCTTCTGCGGCGTCACGATCCGTCGCAGGAAACGGTGCTCCGCGACGTGCACCCCGAGCCTGCGGCCGATGAAGTAGATGATGGAGTCGCCCGCCAGGATCCCGGCGAGGCCCATCGCGACCATGGTGAGCAGGCCCTCGTCGCGCACCATCGCGGCGAAGGACACCTCGTCGAGCGGAGACGCGATCCAGGCGAGGACGCCGCCCGTGACGAGGATGATGTCCTCCGGCATCGGGAGCCCGAACCCGCACAGCACGAGCAGCCCGAACACCACGGCGTAGCCCGCGTGCAGCGATTGTCCGGAGAGCGTGTCGACGAGGCGCTGGAGCATCGGTCTCGTCAGGTGCGGGCGGCGCGGCGCAGCGCGTCGCGGAGCGGCCCCCTGGCCTCGGCTGCGGTGCGCGCCAGGTCGGCGGCGATCGCGAGCGCCAGCTTGAGGCAGGCCTGGGGCTTCTGGGGCTGGAGGCGCGCGAAGTCGCGCGAGCGGAGCTCGATGAGCTCGGCGTCGGTCGCGGCGATGGCTCCGACGAGGCTCGGCCCCGGGGCGAGCAGCGCCAGCGCGCCGAGGTGTGCGCCCGGGCCGAGCGTCCCGAGGTCCTGGTCGCCGTCGGGGCCGCGCTGCACGAGGCGAACGGACCCGGACCGGACGAGGAACAGCGACTCGGTCGCGGCGTCCTCCTGCACGAGCACGGTGCCCGCCGGGGCAGTCCGCTCGAGGGCGATGCTCGCGAAGATGAGCAGCCCGGTGTCGCTGAAGCCGCGGAAGAGCGGCGCGCGACGCAGCGCCTCGGCGACGCTCATCGAGCCACCCATCCTTCCGCGAGGTACTGGCGCGCGTAGCGGACGTAGTTCTCCGCCGACCGCTTCAGGTGCGCGATCTCGTCCGCCGTGAGCAGGCGCTTCACCTTCGCGGGCGAGCCCATCACCAGCGTCCGCGGCGGGACCACCATGTTCGGAGGGACGAGCGTCCCTGCCGCCACCATGGACTCCTCGCCGACGACGGCGCCGTCGAGGATGACGGCCCCGATTCCGACGATGCAGCGATCCTTCACGGTGCAGCCGTGCAGCGTCACGCGATGGCCGAGCGTGACGTCGTCGCCGACCCACGTCGGGTGCGTGCGGCTCGTCACGTGGATGACCGAGTGGTCCTGCACGTTGGTGCGCTCGCCGAGGTGGATCGCGTTCACGTCGCCGCGGACGATCGCGCCGAACCAGAGCGACGAGTCCGCGCCGATCTCGACGTCGCCGATGACGAGCGCGCTGTCGACCGCGAAGACGGACTCGTGCAGCCGGGGCGCTTTCCCGTTGAAAGGACGGACGGTTGCCATGGCGTCACGGCATGCTAGCCCTGCGATCCAGAGCCCGCAAGACGAGCAGGAACAGCGCGGCGCCGAGAGCCGCCCCGATGGAGTCTGCGAGCCAGTCCGCAGGATCGGCGGAGCGGTTCGGGACGAACGACTGGTGCCACTCGTCGCTCGCGCCGTAGAGGCTCGCGGTGAGCAGCGCCAGCCAGAACGCCGCCGAGCCGGCGAGGCCGCTGCCGAGGTACGCGCGGCAGAGCAGCGCACCCAGGACCGCGTACGCGCCGAAGTGCGCGATCTTGTCGCTCTCCCAGATCCAGGCGGGCGGCGCGATGAAGGGCTGCGGCTCCGAGGAGATGACGAAGATCGCCGCGAGGTAGAGGACGGGCGGGAGCCACAGGGACAGGAACCCCGGCGCGCGCCTCGCGCGCGCGGTCTGCGGCGGGGTCTCGGACGTCGGACCGCTCACGCGCCAACCTCGAGCTCGCCGGACAGTGAGTTCCCCCCTGCCCTCGTGACGCGGACGCGGAGCACTGCGCCCGCGGGCGCGGACTCCTCGGTCGCCGCGAAGTGCACGACCCGGTTCTGCGGGGTGCGCCCCAGCCGCTGACCATCGCGATCGCTGGCCCCCTCGACGAGCACCTCGACCGTGCGGCCCAGCTCCTCGAGCATGCGCTCCGAGGAGATGCGGCGCTGCAGGTCCTGCAGGCGCTCGAGCCGCTCCACGGCGATTTCGCGCGGCACCTCGGTCCACTCGGACGCGCCGTTCAGCTTGAGCGCCGCGAGCGTCTTCGGGCGCGGGCTGAAGACGAAGCTGAAGGAGTTGTCGAACCGTGCGCGCTCGAGGAGCCGGAGCGACGCCTCGAAGTCCTCGGCGCTCTCGCCCGGGAACCCGACGATGAAGTCGGTGGTGACCGCGATGTCCGGCCGCGCGGCGCGCAGCTTCTCGAAGCGGTCCATGTACTCGGCGACGCCGTAGTCGCGGCGCATGCGCACGAGCACCGCGTCGCTGCCGGACTGCACCGGGAGGTGGAAGTGCGGCATGAGCTTCGGCTCGCGCCGGAACGCCTCGACGAGCTCGTCCGAGAGATCGTGCGGGTGGCTCGTCGTGAACCGGACGCGCGCGAGCTCCGGGATCGCCGCGACGCGCGAGAGGAGCTGCGCGAAGTCGCAGCCGCCGCGGTACGAATTCACGTTCTGGCCGATGAGCGTCACCTCGCGCACGCCCACCCGCGCGAGCGCGGCGCACTCGGCGACGACGTCCGCGTACGGGCGCGACACCTCGCGACCGCGCGTGTGCGGGACGATGCAGAACGCGCAGACGTTGTCGCAGCCCTTCATCGCGGTGACGAAGGCGGTGGCGCGCCCGCGCGCCGCCTCTGGATCCGCGCGCGGGAAGACGTACTCGGCGGAGTCCATCCAGCCGGTCTCGTGGAACCGCTCGCGCTGGACCGCGCGCGCGATCATCTCCGGCAGCTTCGCGATCTGGTCGGGTCCGAACACGAAATCGAGGTACGGCACCCGCCGCAGCAGCCGTCCCTTCTCCTGCTGCGCCACGCAGCCGCCCACCGCCAGGATCGCGCCGCGCCGCTCCTTGTGCTCCCGGTAGCGGCCGAGCGCCGACAGGAGCTTCTGCTCGGCCTTCTCGCGCACGGCGCAGGTGTTGAGCAGGATGACGTCGGCGTCCTCGGGGTGACGGGTCTCTTCGTACTCCGATCGGCCCAAGAGCTCGACCATCCGCGCGCTGTCGGAGTCGTTCATCTGGCAGCCGAACGTGTGGACGAAGACCTTGCGGCGGCGGCCGGACCCCGGACGCTGCGGCGCGAGCGCATCCGGCGGGGCCGCGCGGGCCTTCGTGAGGGAGACGAGGTCGGACATACGGAGGCCGGAAACTATCGCGGGACGAGCTCGTCCGCTACCCGCGCCAGGTCGGCGAGCCGGGTGACGACGGCCGTCCGATCGGACCCCGCCGCGTAGGTGGGCATCTCGCTGTCGCCCTGCCCCCACGCCCAGTGCTCCTCGGGGCAGATCCAGAGGACGCGGCGTGCCCGCCGGCGCAGCTCGCGGAGCACCCAGGCGTTCGGCGGGTGGTAGTTCGTGCGGCCGTCGCCGATGATCACGACGGTCGTCCGGCGGCTCACCGCCGCGAGGTGGCGCTCGTGGAACAGCTTCAGCGCGCGGCCGTAGTTGGAGTTGCCCGTGACCGTCGCCGCGAGCGGCCCGAGCGCCGCCTCGAGCGCCTTCGCCACGTCGGGCTCCTGCTCGAACGCCTGCGTGACCTCGGCGATCTCCGAGACGAACACGAAGCTGCGCACGCGCCGGAAGACGGTCTGGAGCTGGTGCACGAACAGCAGCATGACCCGCGAGACGTGCCGGACCGAGTCGGACACGTCGCAGAGCACGACGACGTCCGGGCGCTCCGGCCGCCGCTGCTTGAAGGACAGCTGCGCCGGGAACCCGCCGAGGCCGAGGTTCCGGCGCAGCGTGCGGCGCACGTTCAGCGCGCCGCGCCGGCGCGACCGCTCGCGCCGGATGATGCGGGCCTTGAGCCGCTCGGCGAGCGCGCGCACCGCCGCGTCGATGCGCTCGCGCTCGCTGCGGGTCACCGCCGCGAACGCGAGGAGCCCATCCTGCCGGCGCGCCTCGGCGCGCGTGCGCTGCTCGAGCTCCACCCAGCGGCGGGCGGCCTGCTCGAGCGCGCGGATCGCCTCCTCGGTCCGCGCCGAGAGGAGCGCCAGCGCCGCGTCGGGCGCGCCCGCTCGTGCGAGCGCGTCGCGCAGCGTGCCGAGCTCGCCCGCGACCCCCGCGCCGCCGGCGCCGGCGAGGAGCCTGCGGCCGTAGAACGCCACCTGCGAGCCGGACGAGAGCGCGGAGAAGTCGAGCTGCAGCGACGCCGATTGCAGCATGCGCGCGATGCCGCGGCGATCGCCAGCGAGCACCGCCTGGGCGAGCGGCGACAGCGACGCGAGCGCGCGGTCGAGCGCGATCCGCGACGCGACGGGGTCCTCTCCGTCGAGGAGCCCGGCGGCGAGCAGCTCCTCGAGGACGTTGCGATCGATACCGTCGAGCACCGGACCCAGGCCCGACGCCCATCTCTCGAAGAGGCGCTCGAAAAGCGGAACGTCGGCGGCGCGCTTCACCAGGGTGGCGCGGAGCGTCGTGCGCAGCGCGTCGCGGGTGTCCACGCCGACGAGGGCCACCGCCTGCGCCGCCACCGTCATCTCGTCCGTCGAGATCCGGACGCCGTTCTGGCGAAGCAGTCGCGCGAGCTCGACGAGGCGGGCGTCCACGGTGGAACCTTATTCGCGCGGCTCGCCACGCTCACCTGCAACTGCACGCAACGCCCACGATTCCCCAAAGATGGAGCGGGCCATCGACGACTTGGAGCGCTGCGTTGCACGATCTCCCCTCTGCGGGGCTTCTGCGGGGTCTAGCTGCGCTGCGCTACGCTAGGCCCCGCGAACCATGTCGGAGGCGAGCTTCACGACCAGCGCGAGCACGACGAAGAGCACCACCCGCCGCACCAGCACGTCTCCGCCGCGCACGGTGAGGTGCGCGCCCAGCGTCCCGCCCAGCGCCTGGGCCGCGGCCATCGGCAGCGCGACGTGCCAGACGATGACGCCGCGCGAGGCGAACAGCGCCACCGCGGCGAGGTTCGACGCGAAGTTCACCACCTTCGCCTCCGCCGAGGCGCGCACCAGCGCGTCGCCCAGCACCGAGCTGAACGCGAGGATGAGGAAGGTCCCCGTGCCGGGGCCGAAGAAGCCGTCGTAGGCGCCGATGGCGAGCGCGATCGCGGCGGTGGCGACGCCGACGAGCTGCGGCCGGACGCGCGACGTCACCCTGGGAGGCCCGCGGCGAAGCGCGAAGAACACCCCGACCGCGACGAGCAGGCCGAGCACGATCGGGCGCAGCACGTCGGGACGCACCAGCAGCACGAGCGCGGCGCCGCCGAGCGAGCCCGCGAAGCCGGCCGGGAACGCGATGCGCGCGCGGCGGCCGTCCACCAGACCCGCGCGCGCGAACCGCAGCAGCGCCGCGCCCGATCCGAAGACCGACTGTCCCTTGTTGGTGCCGAGCGCGAGCTGCGGCGGGAGGCCCGCGGCGAGCAGCGCCGGCACGGTCACGAGCCCGCCGCCACCGGCGATGGCGTCCACGGTACCCGCGAAGAACGCGGCGGCGACGAGAAGCGCGAGCTGGGTGAGCGAGAGTTCGGGCATCCGGGTCGAAAGGGCGGCATTGTAGCCGGGTGACGACGCAGCACCTCGAGAATGGTCGCGAGTGGGTCTCGCTGGAGGACGTCGTCGTCCGGCTCGCGGGGCGGACGCTCCTCGACGGCGCGACGTTCACCTTGCGCGCGGGAGAGTCCTGGGCGCTCGTGGGCCCGAACGGCGCGGGGAAGTCGTCGCTGCTCAGGCTCATCCGCGGCGAGCTGTGGCCGTTCCCGACCGGCCGGCGCGTCTACGCGCTCGACGGCGCTCCACAGGAGAGCCCGATCGGCGTGCGCGAGCGGATTGGAATCGTCTCGGCGGAGCGGCAGGACGAGTTCACCCGCCGCGACTGGGATCTGAGGGCGGAGCACGTCGTGCTCGGCGGTTTCACGGACAGCGTCTACCCCCAGGAGCGCGCGACGCCGGCGCAGGACACGCGCATCCGAGCGCAGCTCGACGCGCTCGGAGTAGGTCACCTGCGCAGGCGACCGATGCTCGAGCTGTCCACCGGCGAGGCGCGTCGCGTGCTGCTCGCGAGGGCGCTCGTGACCGATCCGCGCATCCTCCTCCTCGACGAGGCGTGCAACGGCCTCGACGCCGACGCGCAGCGGACGTTCCTCGGGCACGTCGAGGAGGTGATCCGGCGCGGCACGTCCGTCCTCATGGCGACGCATCGGCCGGACGAGATCGTCCAGTCGATCCGGAACGTCGCGATGATGGAGCGAGGCCGGGTGGTGCGGACCGGCGGGCGGGAGTTGCTCGAGCCGGCGGCGGGCTGCGCGCGAGCTTCGGGTCGGGCAACGAACCTCACGCGAGCTGAAGCTCGCGACGAAATCACCGACCCGCTCGTCCGCCTCGATCGCGTCTCCGTCCACCACGAGGACGGCACGCCGGCGCTCTTCGACGTCGACTGGACGTGGCGCGAGGGCGAGAGCTGGGCGGTGCTGGGCGCGAACGGCGCCGGGAAGTCGACGCTGCTGAAGCTCGTCGCCGGCGAGCTGCAACCGATGCCGGGCGGGCGGATCTCTCGCCGGGGCTTCGGGCCGCACGCCGACCGGTGGGAGATCGCGACGGCGGTCGCGCTCGTCAGCCCCGAGCTGCAGGCGCGCCACCGCCTGAACTTCCTCGCCGAAGACGTCGTCCTCTCCGGGTTCCGGGACTCGATCGGTTTCGACGGCGAGCCTACCGACGAGGAATCGGGAGCGGCGCGCGACGCGATGAGCCGCCTCGGCGTGGCGGCGCTGGAGGGGCGCCGGATCCACGCGCTCTCGTACGGCGAGCTGCGACGCCTCCTCATCGCGCGCGCCTTGGTCTCTCGCCCGCGGTTGCTGCTCCTCGACGAGCCGTTCTCGAGCCTCGACGCGCCGAGCCGCGCCGCGCTGGCAGAGGACCTCGAGGCGCTTGCGCGCGGCGGGGTCCACCTGCTCGTCGCGACGCACCACCCGGACGAGCTCGGTCCCGCCGTGAACCGCGTGCTTCGCCTCCGCGAGGGCCGCGTGGCGCAGGCCGGTCCGCGGCCCTAAGGCTCTGATCATGCCGGCTCTCGCCGCATTGGTCGCAGCCGCCGTGTGCCTTCAGCTCGCGGTCGAGTCCGGGCTCGCGATCCTCAACATGCGCCACGTCGAGAACGCGCAGGCGGTGCCTCCGGAGCTGGCGGGCGCCGTGGACGCGGCGCTCGCGGAGCGCACCCGCGAGTACACGCTCGCGAAGTCGCGGCTCGGTCTCGTGCACGGCGCCTGGTCCACTGCCGTGACGCTCGCGATCCTGCTGTCGGGTTTCCTGCCCGGGCTCGACGCTGCGCTCGCGCGCGCAGGGCTGCAGGGGCCGCACCGCTTCGTCGCGTTCCTGGTCGTCGTCGGCGTGGTCGTCGCGCTCTCGTCGCTGCCGTTCTCGATCTACGGGTCGTTCGTCCTGGAGGAGCGCTTCGGGTTCAACCGGACGTCGCTGGGGCTCTGGCTCAAGGACCGGCTGAAGGGACTGCTCCTGGGGGCGGTCATCGGGATCCCGCTGCTGTACGCGATCTACTGGTTCATGGCGGCCACCGGCGGCGCCTGGTGGATCTGGGTCACGGTCTTCCTCGCGGCCGTGCAGATCGTGATGGTCTGGCTCTACCCCACCCTGATCGCGCCGCTCTTCAACGAGTTCAAGCCGCTCGCCGACGGCGCACTCCGTGAGCGGGTCGAGCGGCTCGCGTCGAGCGCAGGGTTCCGCACGCGCGGCATCTTCGTCATGGACGCGTCGAAGCGCTCGGGCCACTCCAACGCGTACTTCGTCGGGTTCTTCCGGCCGCGGATCGTTCTGTTCGACACGCTCGTCCGGCAGATGAGCGAGGACGAGGCGGCGGCGGTGCTCGCCCACGAGATCGGCCACTACAAGGCGCGGCACATCCACAAGCGCCTCGCGCTGGGAATCGTGAGCATGGCGCTCACGTTCTGGGTGCTCTCGCTGCTCCTCGAGTGGCCCGCGCTCTTCACCGCGTTCGGCTTCGAAGGTCCCAGCCGGCACGCCGCGCTCGCGCTGTTCTCGCTCGCCGGCGGCGCGTTCACGTTCTTCCTCGATCCGTTCTGGTCGTGGCTCTCGCGCAAGCACGAGTTCGAGGCCGACCGGTATTCGGCGAGGCTCGTCGGCAGCCCCGCTCCGCTGCGCTCGTCGCTCGTGCGCCTGAACGGCGAGAACCTGTCGAACCTGAACCCGCACCCCTGGTACAGCGCCTGGCACTACTCGCACCCGCCCCTCGTCGAACGCCTCGCGGCGCTCGGCGGTCAGGGCGCGCCGCCGCCCTCGAACGATGCGTCCGGCCGCGGATACGCGGCGTCCCAGGGCAGCTGACCCGCCGAACGCGTCAGGCACCGCGACGAGGCGTGCAGACCAGGAGTTTTGCCGAATTCCGTACGGTGATGTCTCGCTCGTCTTGGCCATGATCGGGGCAAGATGACCGTTCCAGACTCCACCACGAGTGCTCCGGCGCCGGTCGCATCGACGCGCCACACGCTCATCCTGCTCGCCGTACTCGCGGCAATAGCCGTCGCCGGCGCCTCGCAGACCTCGTCGGGAACTGGTTCGCTGACGAGCGGCGAGCGGATGACGCTGTACTGCAGCGTCGTGCTTGCGCAGATCGGCCTCGTGGCCCTCGTACGGCGCGGGACGCGGCGTGCGGGCGTATCGCTGAGAGACGTCATCGGCGGCGAGTCGAACGCCCTGGCGATCGCTCGTGACGTGCTCTTCGGCCTCGCGACTTGGGCAGCGTGGGAGGCGTTCTCGCGCCTCGCGCTCGCCCCCGTTCGCGAGCGATCGGCGTCGCTCGACCCGCTGCTTCCCACGACGACGCTCGAGATCGCAACGTGGGTCGCGGTGTCGGTATTCGCGGGCATCGGGGAGGAGCTCGTGTTCCGCGGATACCTGCAGCGTCAGCTCGGCGCGCTGCTGCGATCGCGCGGCGCTGGCATCGCGCTGCAGGCGATGATCTTCGGCGCGGTGCACGCTTACCAGGGCGCCTGGCGCGCCGCGACGGCCGTGGCGATCGGGCTGCTCTACGGCGTCGTGACCCGAGCCTCCGGAAGCGCCCGCGCCGCCATGGTCGCCCATGCGTGCACGGACGTCTTCGGCGGCGTGGTCCTGCGCGGGTAGACCACGCACCGGCGTGAAGACGTACGGCGGCGTTCGCGCAACGTGCGTCGTTTCCACGCGATGTCCGGGATCGCGGACGCGGATCCGCGATGACCACCACTCCCAGGAATAGCGAAGCTCAAGCCAGCGTCCGGGATCGCGGAGCCGCGTCCGCGATGACCACCACCTCCAGGAATAGCAAAGCGATGCCCGCATCCGTGATCGCGGACGCGACTCCGCCATGACCACCACTCCGAGGAACAGCGCGCGTCCGTCCGACAGTAACGGGGTGTCCATTCGAGAGTGGCAGGGTCGCGGGAGCCCGGATACTCCGCGGACTCATCAGCGTGACCGAAGGAGCTCGAGCATGAAGGTCGTCGTCATCGGCACTGGAACGATCGGAGCGGCCGTCGCCGACGCGCTCTCGTCGAACCACGAGGTGGTCCGCGTCTCGAGGCATGGCCCGATCAAGGGCGACATGGAGGACAGGTCGTCGCTCGAGGGCCTCTTCGCGTCCGTGAAGGACGTCGACGCGGTGGCGGTCTGCGCAGGAGTGGCCGCGTTCAAGCCGCTCGCGCAGCTCACCGACGAGGACTTCGCGCTCGGCCTTCGCAGCAAGCTCATGGGCCAGGTCAAGGTGGTGCAGGTCGCGTCGCGTCACCTGAAGGACGGCGGCTCGATCACGCTCTCCGGCGGCATCCTCGCGCACCTGCCGCAGCCTGGCGGCGCCGCGTACTCGCTCGTGAACGCCGCGCTCGAAGGGTTCGTCGTCGGCGCGGCGATCGAGATGCCTCGCGGGATCCGGCTGAACCTCGTGAGCCCGCCGTGGATGTCCGAGACGCTGAAGTCGATGGGCCAGGACCCCGCGAACGGGATCCCCGCCGCGAAGTGCGCCAGGGCCTACGTGTCGTTGATCGAGGGACGGCAGAACGGCGAGATCGTCGACGCGCGCAAGTTCGCGTGACGCGTCGAGATCGAGTCCGGCGTTCGCGCAGAGCGCAGAGCGGTGTCCGGCGCACTACGTCGCGTCGCGAGCGCTCCGCGACGCGGAGCGCTGCGCGCGCTGGTGGCGCGAGAACCGCCCCTCCGCGCGCCTTCCTCTTCGATGAAGAGCTGGCTCGTGCGCTCGACCAGATTCGCACTGCCCCGCACGCGGGAAGCGCTTACGAGATCATTCCAGGCCGTGAGCACCGACGCGTGCTGATGCCGTACACGCGTCATCACGTGTACTACCGTGTGGCCAATGCAGAGCACGTACGCGTAGTGGCGATCTGGAGCGCCGTTCGCGGGCGTGGACCGCGCCTCTGATCGCTACTTCAGCTTCGCCGCGGCGGCGCTCGCGACCGTGACGAGCGTCTTCTTCAGCGACGAGACATCAGCGTCCTTGGCGTCCAGCTTGAGGGCCACGATCAGGTCGTCGGTGCCCGGTCCCTTCACGAACAGCGGAAGCTCGCTCTGCTTGGGACAGATTTCGAAGTACGCGTCCTTGCCGACCCCGGACACCGGCTCCTGCTTGCAGCCAGGCAACATCTTCCCGCGACGGCGAATGTCGAAGTAGCGCCCGTTCTTGCCGGGCGGGACGAGGACGACGCTCAGCATCGGCGGCCCCTGGGCGAGCATGGTGCTGCCGCCGTAGTTGCACGACGACCCGCCACCCGCTCCCTCCCCGACGTCGTCGCCGAACGGGTTCTCCTTGTATCCCGCGTCGCCCGTGAGCTTCTGGATCTCAGCGGCGCTGAGCAGCTTGCAGGCGGGGCGGTTCGAGTCGCCCTTCACACCAGGCAGGTCGAGCTGCGCACGAGCTGCCAGCGGAACTGCGAGGAGCGCCGCGGCGGCGAGCGCGGCCGGATGGAGAAGGACGTCTTGGCGCAGCAGGATGCTCAGGCGCATGGCGAGGGCTCCGGGCTCGGCAGACCTTCCGCCCCGCGGTGTTCCGTTCGCACTCGCGTCGCCGCCGATGAACGTGGGGGTGAGCCCCTTCCGAGGCCCTCCGCTCCCGTCGCTTCTCTCGGAGCCATTCGCGCCCCACCCGATTTACCCGGGTGAAACGCCTTCTCGTCTGCGATGGCGGACCCGCGTCCGTGATGGCCACCTCTCCCAGGAACAGTGCTCGTCGAGTCCATTCGAGAGTGGCCGGGCCGCGCCTTGCCGGATACGCCGCGAGCCATCAGTTCGCGCGACTTGTCGCGTCACGGACGCCGGTCCGCGATCGGCACGTCAGGCGATCGGAGATCCCATGAGGAAGCTCATCGTTTCCGAGTTCGTGTCGCTCGACGGAGTGATGCAGGCTCCCGGCGGCGCCGACGAGGACACGGAAGGTGGGTTCCAGCACGGCGGCTGGACCCTCCCGTACTGGCACGACGACATCGGCAACGCGTTCGTCGCGTTGATGCAGCACGCCGATGCGCTCCTCCTCGGCCGGAAGACGTACGTGATCCACGCGACCGCGTTCGAGCCGATGAAGCCCGGCGACCCCTTCGGCGATCTCATGAACGCCCCGGCGAAGTACGTCGTCTCGAAGACGCTCGACAAGCCGCTGTGGCGGAACACGACCATCATCCGTGACGACGTCGTCGAGGCAATCCGGAACCTCAAGGCGGCGCCAGGCAAGGACATCCTCACGGACGGGAGTCACCAGCTCGTGCATACGCTGCTCGAGCACGGCCTCGTCGACGAACTCCATCTGCTGCTCTACCCGCTCATCCTGGGCGGCGGGAAGCGCCTGCTGCCGGAGGGCGTTCACACGACCTTCAAGCTGAAATCCGCGACGTCGTACCCGAGCGGTGTCGTCGGCCTCGACTACGAACTCGATCGTTCGAGATGACAGCCCGCGGCAGCACCGCACCGCGGGCGTTCACGCGGTTGCTCGAAATCCGCCGGGGACCACGGACGTTCCCTTTCGCTCCTCGATGAGGTGCGCCACCCGCTCCCCGCCAGCCGCTCGTCGCCACACGCTCCCCGCCGCTCGCAGCTCGCAGCTCGCACGCCGCGCTTGAATCCACGGGGGCGAGCGCCTTATCCCCGCTGCGATGATGTACGCCATCGAGACGACAGCACTCGCCAAGCACTTCGGCGCGACCCGCGCGCTCGACGGAGTGGACCTCCGCATCCGCCAGGGCTCCGTCTACGGCCTGCTGGGCCCGAACGGCGCCGGCAAGACGACGACCATCCGCATTCTCGCCACGTTGCTCCGGCCGACGGCCGGCAGCGCGAGGGTCCTCGGTCACGACGTCGTCAGGGAGGCCGCCGCCGTCCGCAGGAAGGTGAGCCTGACGGGACAGTTCGCCTCGGTCGACGAGGACCTGTCCGGCCAGGAGAACCTCGTCCTCGTGGGCCGGCTGCTGGGGCTGTCGTGGCGCGACGCGAAGCGGCGCACCTCGGAGCTGCTCGAGGCGTTCGGGCTCGCCGACGCGGCGGGGCGGCAGGTGCAGACCTACTCCGGTGGCGAGCGACGCCGCATCGACATCGCCGCGAGCCTCGTGGCGATCCCGGAGGTGCTCTTCCTCGACGAGCCGACCACCGGTCTCGATCCGCGCAGCCGCACGCAGGTGTGGGAGCTCGTGCGCCGCATCGCGGCCGAGGGGACGACGGTGCTCCTGACGACGCAGTACCTCGACGAGGCGGACCGCCTCGCGGAGCGCATGGCGGTGATCGATCACGGTCGCGTCATCGCCGAGGGCACGAGCCGCGAGCTCAAGGCGTCGGTCGGATCGAACGCGCTCCACGTGCGCCTCGCCGACGCCAGCCACCGCGCCGAGGCGCAGCGGCTCATGACCCGGGTGCTGGGCGACGGCGTCTTGCCCGCGACGGAGCCGATGGAGGTCGCCGCGCGGCTGCAGCGGGCGGAGCAGGCGACGGCCGTGCTCGCGGCGCTGAGCGAACGCGGGATCGAGATCGCCGAGTTCTCGGTCGGGAGCCCGAGCCTCGACGAGGTATTCCTCGCGCTCACTGGTCGGGCGGCGGAGGGGACGGCGTCGGGGACGTCGACGGCGACGGCGAGGCCCCCAGCAACCGCGACGGCGACGGGCACCTCGAAGGCCACGGCGACGGAGGAGAAGCGATGAACTCGGCCCACGAGGTGCTCGCGATCCGCGCGCGGCCGGCTCCGGCCTCGGCGCTGTCGGCGGTCGTGACGCTCGCGTGGCGGGCGATGCTCAAGATCAAGCACGTCCCCTTCCAGCTCTTCGACGTGACCGTCACGCCGATCATGTTCACGCTGCTCTTCACCTTCATCTTCGGCGGGGCGCTGGCGGGCTCGCCGCGCCAGTACGTCCAGTACCTGCTGCCTGGCGTCCTCGTGCAGACGGTCCTCTTCATCACCGTCTACACGGGCGTGGGGCTCAACACGGACATTCACAAGGGCCTCTACGACCGGTTCCGTTCGCTCCCCATGTGGCAGCCGGCGCCCTTGCTCGGCGCGCTGACCGGTGACGTGTTCCGCTACTCGGTCGCGTCCGCCGTCATCCTGGTCGTGGGCTTCATCCTCGGCTTCCGCCCGCAGGGCGGCGCGACGGGCGTCCTGCTCGCCGTCGCGCTTCTGCTGGTGTTCAGCTTCGCGCTGTCCTGGCTCTGGATCGTCGTCGGCATGCTCGTCCGGACCCCCGAGTCCGTCATGACGACGAGCTTCCTGTTCCTCATGCCGCTCACGTTCGCGAGCGACATCTTCGTCAGCCTGTCCACGATGCCGAGCTGGCTGCAGACCGTCGTCGGGCGCAATCCGGTGACGCACCTGGCGAACGCGTCCCGCGCCCTGATGCACGGACAGCCAGCGGCCGCCGAGGTCCTGTGGACGCTCCTCGCGGCCGCGGTGATCGTGGCCGCGGTGTCGCCGATCGCGATGCGGCTCTACCGGAAAGAGCGCTGACGCTACCCCGCCCCGTGCGCGGACGCCGCTCGCCCCAGCTCAGGCGCCGTGCGCAGCTGCGCGACGGTGGCGAGCCAGCCCTCCCGCGCGCTCGGGTAGCGCGGAGACCAGCCGCCCGACGCGCGCCGCAGCTTCGCGTTGGAGATACGCTGCGAGCGCGAGAGGAGCTCGCCGAGCGAGCCCATCAGCCTGCCGGCCCAGCGCGGTGGCAGACGTGGCGAAGGCACCCCGAGCGCCGCGGCGGCGGCGTCCACGTACGCACGACGCGTGAGCGGCTCGTCGTCCGCGACGTTGTAAACGCCGCAGGGGAGCGAGAGTGCGGCGAGGCAGGCGGTCGCGGCGTCGTCGTGGGAGATGGACGACAGGAAGGCTCCGGGCGGGCCCGGGACCGGAGCGAACCCCCTCCGGATGGCGCTGATCAGGTCGTGCACCTGGAAAGCATCCGGCCCGTAGAAGCCCGCGAACCGGAGCACGACACCGGCGCCCCCCGCTGCTGCACACCTCGCCGCGGACCGCTCGGCGTCGAGGACGGTCCGGTTGTAGCGGACGGGCCGCACGGGCGAGTCCTCGTCGATCCACTCGTCGCCCCGGTCCTCGTAGATGGGGGCGAACGACTCCTGGACGAAGCGCGTCGCGCCGGCTGCGAGGGCGGCGTCGACCAGGTTGGCGGACCCATCGCGACGTATGCGGTCGTTCACGGCAAAGGCGCCGGGGAGTAGCAACCGCAGGCTCGAGTGTGGAATGTGCGTCGCGAGGTTCACGACCGCGTCGTGTCCCGCGACCGCGCGCTTCGCCGCCTCCCGGTTGAACAGGTCGAGCGGGACGGCAGCCACGCCCCTTCGCTCCAGCGCAGCGCGCTTGGCGCGCGAGCGGGCGACCGCCGTCACGGCGTGCCCCGCTCCGAGGAGCAGCGGCACGAGCCTCCGGCCCACCGTACCGGTCGCACCCGTGACGAAGACGCGCATGAGGGCGATCTCGTGCCTGCAAAGGTTCGGGGCAAGGGCATCGGACGGATCTTCACCAGAAGGACAAGATTCCGTTCATGGATGCCAACTCCTACGACGCCCTCGTTCGTCGGCGGAAGTCGCCCGCGACACGCTGCTCGGTTTCGCCCTGATCCCTGTCAGCGGAGTACGAGCCTGGCGATCGCGATCGCGGCGTTCGCGTGGTCGCTGCAGCATGCCTTCATGCCGTTGACCTTCGCTCCATCAACACGACCGCCTCGACGTGATGCGTCTGCGGGAACATGTCGACGGGCTGGACGTGCGTGACGCGGTAGCCGGCCTCGACGCAGCCGCGGACGTCGCGCGCGAGCGTGGCGGGATCGCAGGACACGTAGACGGCGCGCGACGCGCCGAGATCCCGCAGTGCCGGACCGATCCCGCGTGCTCCCTCGCGCGGCGGATCGAGGAGCACCGCGTCGAACCTCGGCGCGCTGCGATCTCGCGCGAAGGCCCGCGCGAGCTGGAGCGCGTCACCCGCGAAGAACCTGACGTTCCCGCCCGACAGGTCGGCGCGCGCGAGGTCCAGCGCCGGTCCCTGCACCTCGACGGCGTGGACCATCCGCGATCGCGCGGCGATCGCCGCGGTGAAGTTGCCCGCGCCGCAGAAGAGCTCGAGAACGTTTGCCCCGTCGGCCGCGAGCAGCCGTACGGCCGTCTCCACCAGCACCGCGTTCGCGCCGCGGTTCGCCTGCTGGAACACGTCCGGGCGGGAGCGCTGCACCCCCGCCGTGGGATCGTCGGGCACCCGCGCCTGCCGCAGCATCGGATCGCCGACCAGCACGGGCGCCGATCCCTCGGCCTCGAGGACGAGCCCCGCCAGCGTGGGCACCGCCGCGAGCAGCGCGGCAGCCCTGTCGCGCGCGGAGGGCGTGAGCGCCGCGAGCCGCAGGTGCGCGGCGCCGCGACCCTCGTGATCGGACCACTCGAGGATCACCTCCCGCACGTCGAGCCGCGCGCGGGCGATCGCCGGCCCCACCGCCTCGCGGAGGGCGTCGAGCGGCGAGAGCAGCAGGTGGCATTCGAACAGCCGCACGGGTTCGTGCGAGCGTCGCCGGAAGAACACGAGCCGGCCCGACGGCCGGTCGAAGTGGAACTTGGCGCGGGCGCGGTATCGCAGCGGCTGGGGCGACGGCAGGATCGGGCGGCGCGCGTCGCCGGGATCGAGCTTCGCGATGCGTCGCAGCGTCTCGAAGAACGCGCGCTCCTTCGCCGCGAGCTGCGCCTCGTAGCGCAGGTGCAGCCACTGGCAGCCACCACACCTGTCGGGCGAAGCAAAGCCAGCCGGCGCGATAGGAGCTTCGCCCGACGCTTCTCGCCCCACCGGCGCTGAAGGGCGGACCAGAGTGTCCCCGATGCCCCTCAAGGCCTCCCCCACTCCGAAATGCACGCACGGCGGCTCCACCCGCTCCGCGCCCTCCCTCAGCACCCTCACCAGCGTCGCATGCGCGGGACCACTCCCGGGAGGAACCTCCGCCTCCACCTCGTCGCCCGGCGCCGTGAACGGCACGAAGACCGCCCGCTCGCCGTCGCGCCCGAAGCCCTCCCCGCCCGGAGCGATCCCCTCGATCGTCAACGTGCGCGTCACGGCAGGAGCGCCTTCACGGCCACCCCGGTCCCGATCATGCGCGCCGCGCTGCCCTCGCGGATCGCGATCTCGAGGCGGCCGCCGCTGCCGATGAGCGCGAGCAGCTCGCCGGGCGCGCCGTCGCCGTACGTGCGCACGAACCGCGCGTCGTGACCCGCGATCTCGACACTCGGGGTCGCGCCGCCGAGATCCGCCTCGCGAATGCTCGTCACGAGGTTGCCGAAGCTGTCGGCCGCGACCACCTCGCCGGACACGACCTGTCCCTCGCGCTCGGCCGCGGGCCACGGCACCCGCACCGGGTCCTGGATCTCGGGGCCGAGCTCCTCGGCGGCGCCGCCTCGCGCGAGCCACGCCGCGGCGGGCGCGAACAGGTCCCGCCCGTGGAACGTGGCGGAGACCCACTGCGCAAACCGCGCGGGTTTGGAGAGCTGGAAGACCCGCGCACCGTCGAGGAACGCGGTGAAGAGGCCGTTGTCCGGGCCGATGAAGCGACGCCCCTCGCGATCCACGACGCACACCGCGCGACGCGAGGTGCCGACCCCGGGATCGACGACGCCGACGTGGATCGCGTGCGCGGGGAACCACCGCACGCAGGCGTCGAGGAGCAGCGCGCCGGCCATGATGTCGAACTGCTGCACGTCGTTCGACATGTCGACGATCAGCGCCTCGGGGCAGATCGTCAGGATGACGCCCTTCATCTGGGCGGGGTAGCCCGACCCTGCGCCGAAGTCGGTGAGCAGCGTGATGAGCGGTGGAGAGGCCATGTCGTTCGCGTCGCGCGGAATGTCCGTCGAACCACGAACCGCCGGCGCTACGCAAGCCGGACGTGTGAGCTCGACCTGACGACCTTCCTGGCCCTTCCAGCGGGCCCGGGATCACCTCGACCAAGGTCTGCCATCGCAGCTCCGGCCATCTAGATCTTCATTTCCCTCAGGTCCGGCGCGGCGATGAGGCTCGGCTCGGTGATCGCCTGGACGGCCTCGAGCGTCACCCCCGGCGCCAGCTCCCGCACGACCAGCCCGTCCTGCGTGACGTCGATCCAGGCGTGATCGCTGCACACGGCGGAGACGCAGCGCTTTCCGGTGATGGGCAGCGAGCAGCGCTCGAGGAGCTTCGGCTTACCGTCCTTCGTCGCGTGCTCCATCATGACGATGACGCGCTTCGCCCCGACGACGAGGTCCATCCCGCCGCCCATCCCCTTCACCATCTTCCCGGGGACCATCCAGTTGGCGAGGTCGCCCTGCCGCGAGACCTCGAGCGCGCCGAGGATCGCGAGATCGATGTGACCGCCGCGGATCATGGCGAACGACTCGGCCGACGAGAAGTACGCGGTGCCGGGGATCTCGGTGACCGTCTCCTTGCCCGCGTTGATGAGGTCGGGATCGAGCTGGTCCTCCGTCGGATACGGTCCGACGCCGAGCATCCCGTTCTCCGACTGGAGCACCACCTCGACGCCGGGCGGCACGAAGTTGGACACGAGCGTCGGCATGCCGATGCCGAGGTTCACGTAGAACCCGTCCTTCAGCTCCTGCGCGACGCGCTTCGCGATCTGTTCTCGGGTGAGTGGCATCTCTTCACCTGGGCCGGATGGTGCGGCGCTCGATCGGCTTCACGTAGTCCTTCCCGAGCACGAGCCGCTTCACGAAGATGCTCGGCACGTGCACCGCGTCGGGCTCGAGCTCGCCGACGTCCACGATCTGCTCAGCCTCGACGACGGTGATCGCGGCCGCGCCGCACATCGGCGCGTTGAAGTTCCGGGACGTCTTGCGGAACACGAGATTCCCCCACTTGTCGGCCTTCCACGCCTTCACGAACGCGAAGTCGGCCTTGAGCGGCAGCTCGAGCAGGTACTCGCGGCCGCCGATGACGCGCGTCTCCTTCCCCTCCGCGACCTGGGTGCCGACGCCGGTCGCCGTGTAGAAGCCGCCGATGCCCGCCGCGCCCGCGCGGATCCGCTCGGCGAGCGTGCCCTGCGGGACGAGGTCCACCTGCAGCTCGCCGGAGAGGAACTGCCGCTCGAACTCCTTGTTCTCGCCGACGTACGACGAGACCATCTTCCGGATCTGCTTCGCCTGCAGCAGGATCCCGAGCCCCTGGTCGGTCGTCCCGCAGTTGTTCGAGATGACGGTGAGGTCCTTCGCGCCCTTCCGGTGCAGCGCGCGGATGAGGTTCTCGGGGTTTCCGCAGAGGCCGAACCCGCCGACCATCACGGTCATCCCGTCCGTGAGGTCGGCGATCGCTTCGTCGGCGGACGAGACGAGCTTGTTCATCGCTCCACCACCACCGCGACCGCCTCGCCGCCGCCGATGCAGAGCGTCGCGAGGCCGCGCGTCTTGCCGAGGTCCTGCATCGCGTACAGGAGCGTCACCAGGATGCGCGCGCCGCTCGCGCCGATCGGGTGCCCGAGGCACACCGCGCCGCCGCGCACGTTCACGTTCTTGCCGTCGAGCCCGATGAGCCGGTTGTTCGCGATCGAGACCACCGCGAACGCCTCGTTGATCTCCCAGAGGTCCACGTCCTTCGGCTCGAGGCGGAGCTTGCCGAGCACCCGTTTCACCGCGTCGGCGGGCGCGACCGTGAACTCTACCGGCCTGCGCGCCGTGCCGCCCCAGCCGCGCAGCCGCGCGAGCACCGTGCGCCCGTCGCGACGGGCGCGCTCCTCGCTCATGAGCACCAGCGCCGCCGCGCCGTCGTTGATGGACGAGGCGTTCGCAGCCGTCACCGAGCCGTCCTTCTTGAAGACGGGGCGGAGCGACGGGATCTTGTCGGGCCTCGCGAGCTTCGGGCCCTCGTCGTCCTCGACGAGCGTCCTGTCGCCCTTCTTGCCCTCGATCTCGACCGGCGCGATCTCCGCCTTGAACGCGCCCGCCTTCTGCGCCTCGATCGCGCGGCGCGTCGACTCGATCGCGTACTCGTCCTGCGCCGCGCGCGAGATGTCGTGGGTCACCGCGCACTGCTCGGCGCAGATGCCCATGTGCACCTGGTCGTACGGGTCGGTGAGCCCGTCGAACACCATCCCGTCGACGAGCTCGAAGTTGCCCATGCGCGCGCCCTGCTGGCGGATGCGCGCGTAGTACGGGACGTTCGACATCGACTCCATCCCGCCCGCGACGACGACGTCGGCGTCGCCGAGCGCGATGGCCTGCGCGGCGGAGATGACGGCCTTGAGCCCCGAACCGCACACCTTGTTGAGCGTCCAGCAGGGCGTGCTCTCCGGGATCCCGGCGAAGAGGGCCGCCTGCCGCGCCGGCGCCTGCCCGACGCCCGCCTGCAGGACGTTCCCCATGATCACCTCGTCGACGGCCGCGGCTTCGACCCCTGCGCGCTGCAGCGCAGCTCGGATCGCCACCGCCCCGAGGCGCGGCGCGGGGACGCTCGCGAGCGATCCGAGGAACGAACCGATGGGCGTGCGCGCAGCCCCGACGATCACGACGTCTCGACCCGTCATCGTGCAAGTCCTCCAGGCTCCAGAACGATCTCTTAGGATGCGCCACGCTACGCCGCAGCGCCGCGCCCCCGGCCATTCTTTCGGGGTGTCCGCCGTCCTTGCGTACCCGTCCGACGGACCGTAACCTCCGCGCCCGAATGACGACCTCGCGTGCGGTTCCTGCGATCGCGGTGCACGGCGGCGCCGGCAGTCTCGGCCTGGATGATCCTGCCTCGTCCGGGGGGCCCGATGCCCCTCGTCTGTCCGGCGTCCGGCGCGCCGCGGAGGAGGCGCTCGCGCTCCTCACGCGCGGAGGCTCCGCCCTCGACGCGGTGGAGCTCGCGGTGCGCATCCTGGAGGACGACCCGAC
>DASSQI010000135.1:0-12636 GCA_035702585.1 Anaeromyxobacteraceae bacterium | reverse complement strand
GTCGCCGAGCGGCGAGTACGCCCGGCGCAGGCGGTGATCGTTTGCCGCGCTACGCGACCGCCCGCTCGACGGCGCCCAGCACCTCCGGCGCGATCCTGTCGAGCGGCAGCACGCGGTCGACGCCGCCGAGGTCGATCGCGACCTTCGGCATGCCGAAGACGACGCAGCTCGCCTCGTCCTGCGCGAAGGTCTGCGCGCCGGCCTGCTTCATCTCGAGGAGGCCCTGCGCGCCGTCGCCGCCCATCCCGGTGAGGATGACGCCGACGGCGTTGCGCCCCGCCGACTGCGCCACCGACCGGAACATCACGTCCACCGACGGCCGGTGCCGGTTCACGCGGGGGCCGTCGCGGACGGAGGCGTAGTAGCGGGCCCCGTCGCGGCGCAGGAGGAGGTGCCTGTCGCCAGGGGCGATGAGCACGACGCCGGGCACGACCGAGTCGCCGTCGCTCGCCTCCTTCACCTCGACGCGCGAGACCTGGTTCAGGCGCTCGGCGAAGTAGCGCGTGAACATCTCCGGCATGTGCTGCGTGACGATGGTGCCCGGCGCGTTCGGCGGGAACCACCGCAGGATGTGCTCGAGCGCGACGGTGCCGCCGGTCGAGGCGCCGATCGCGAGCACCTGGTTCGTGGTGCGGCTCAGCGCGCGGTGCGGCGTCGGCGGGGGCGCCGGCTGCGCCTCGGCGTGCCTGCGGTGCCCCAGATCGACGTGCGCCGCCGCCTTCACCTTCTCGACGAGGATCGCGGTCATGTCCCCCACCTTGAAGCTCGCGCCGGGCTTGCACATGACGTCCACCGCGCCCGCGGCGAGCGCCTCGAGCGCGAGCGTCCCACCGGCCGCGGTCAGCGACGACACCACGATGACCGGCAGCGGGTGGTAGTGCATGATCCTGCGCAGGAAGGTGATGCCGTCCATCCGCGGCATCTCCACGTCGAGCGTGACGACGTCGGGCTTCTTCTGGACGATGAGGTCGCGCGCGACGTACGGGTCGGGCGCGGTGCCGACGACCTCCATCTCCGGATCGCGCGCCAGCTCCCGCGCGAAGATCTGCCGCACGACAGCGGAGTCGTCGACGACGAGGACGCGGGTCACAGCGCGACCTCCTCTCCCTTGCAGCTCACCGTGCAGCGCCCGGTCGCGACGTGCAGGCGCGCGGTCCGAGACCTCGCGCCGCCGACGTCCTCGGCGCTGATGGCGACGCCGGCGCGCTTCAGGATCGCGCGCAGCACCGCGTAGTTCTTCTCACCGATCCGGAACACGCCGTTGTCGTCGTAGAGCGCGCCGCCGCCCGCCACCTTCACGACGAGGTCACTCTTCCGGCAGCCGAGCCCGTACATCGCGTGGAACAGCTCCGGGATGCCCGTGTCGGCGAACATCGCCGGCTTGTCGCGCGCCTTCTCGGGCGAGGTCCCGGACAGCGGCAGCATGTAGTGGATCATCCCGCCGGCGACGCGCACCGGGTCGTGCACCATGATGGCGATGCACGATCCCAGCGCGTACGTGACGATGACGTCGTCGGCGTCGGCGCTCACCTTCAGGTCGCCGATGTCGACGGTGACGATGCTCACGCGGCGCGCTCCCCCACCCTCACCCGGAACACCGACGGCCTCACGAGCTTGAAGCCGCCGCGGATGCCGTTCAGCGTCTCGGTGTGGCCGATGCACAGGAGGCCCCCCGGCGCGACGAGCGGCTCGACAGCGGAGAGGAGCCGCTGCCGCGTGGGGTGATCGAAGTAGATGAGGACGTTCCGGCAGAAGACGACGTCGAGCGGTCCGCGCATCGGGAACGGCGGCTGCGCGAGGTTGAGGCGCCTGAACGTGACGAGCGCCCTCACCTCCGGGCGGAGGTCGAAGACGGCGTCCCCGTCGAGATCGCGGTTCCCCGGCACCCGCGTGAACCAGCGCTCGCGGAGCGCTGCCGGCACGGGCTCCAGACGGCTCGCGCCGTAGCGGCCCTGCGCCGCCTGTCGCAGCGTGTCGAGCGCGATGTCGGTCGCCAGGATCCTGAGGTCGCACCGATCGATGCCCGGCACCGAGAGCGCGACCATCGCCATGGTGTACGGCTCCTCGCCGGTCGACGCCGCCGCGGACCAGAGGCGGATGCGGCGCTGCCCGCGCGCGACGAGCCGCTCGAGCTCCTCGCGCAGCAGCTCGAAGTGGTCCGGCTCGCGGAAGAAGCTCGTGAAGTGCGTCGAGATGACGTCGAGGAAGCACGAGAGCTCGTCGCCGCTGCGATCCTGCTCGAGGTAGTCGAGGTAGGCGCCCGGCCCCGTGAGCGAGAGCGCCCGCAGCCGCTTCGCGACGCGAGCGCTCACGAGCGCATCCTTGCCGGGGCGGATCGCGATGCCGGCCTTCTCGTGGGCGAGCGCAGAGAAGCGCTGGAAGAGCTGGGGGTCCATGGATTACGCCGCGGCGACCCCGGCGGCCTGGTCGGCGGATGCGCCGAGCACGCGGCCGATGTCGAGCAGGAACACGACGCGCTTGTCGGTCTTGCCGACGCCGAGGATGCAGGCCGAGTCGATCGTCGCCTCGCCGAGGGAGGGCGGCGGCGGCTCGATCGCGTCGGCGCGGATCTGCCGGACCTCGAGCACCTGGTCGACGAGGATGCCCATCGTGAGGGACCGGTCCGCGATCGCGTACTGCACGACGATGATGACCGTCTGGTCGGTCGTCTCGCAGGGCGGCATCCCGAACTTCTGCCGCAGATCCACCACCGGGATGACCTTGCCGCGGAGGTTGATGACCCCGCGGACGTGCTCCGCCGTGCGGGGCACGCGCGTGATGTCCATGAGACCGATGATCTCGCGGACCTTCAGGATCTCGAGCCCGTACTCCTCGTCCGCGAGCTTGAACGTCATGTACTTGCCCGCGAGCGCGGCGGCGTCCCTCGCCGCCGGCGCGTCGACGGCGCCCGGTCGGGCCGCCTCGGTGGAACCGCTCATCCCTGCACCTCCGTCCGTGAAAGAGCCGGCGCCGGGATGGCGCCCGGTGAGGCCGAGAACCGCTCGAACTTCCGCGCCGCCTGGCCCTTGCGATCGACGAGGCCGGCGACCTCGTCGACGTTCAGGATGAGCCCCACCCTGCCGTCGGCGAGGATGGCGGCGCCGGAGACGAACTCCGTCTCGCGGAGGCCCGAAGAGAGCGTCTTGATGACCACCTGCTGCTGCGCGACCACCTCGTCGACGAGGAGCCCCACCCGCCGGCCCGCGCCCTCGACCACCACCACGAGCGCGTCGGTCGCGTCGGCCTTCGCGTCGCGCACCCCGAACAGCCGGTCCATGCGCAGCAGCGGCAGGATCTCGCCGCGCAGGTTGATCATCTCGTTCGTGCGCGCGAGCGTGACCAGCATCGACGGGTCGGGCTTGATCGACTCGACGATCGAGAGCGTCGGCACGATGTAGCGCTCGTCGCCGCAGGCGACCAGCATGCCGTCGATGATCGCGAGCGTGAGCGGCAGCACGAGCTTGAACGTGGTGCCCCGGCCCGGCGCGGTCGAGATCGCGATGCGGCCACGCATCGCCTCGATGTTGCGCCGGACGACGTCCATGCCGACGCCGCGCCCCGAGATCTCGGTCACCTGGCTCGCGGTGGAGAACCCCGGAGAGAAGATGAGCGCGTGGACCTCGGCGTCGCTCATGCCCTCCGTGGAGGCGATGAGCCCCTTCTCGATGGCCTTGGCGGCGATCCGCTCCTCGTCGAGCCCGCGGCCGTCGTCGCCCAGCTCGATCACGACGCTGCCGCCCTCGTGGAACGCCGACAGCCGGACGACCGCCTCCGGCGGCTTCCCGGCGGCGGCGCGCTCCTCGGGCGTCTCGAGGCCGTGATCCATCGAGTTGCGGATCATGTGGACGAGCGGATCGGCGATCTGCTCGACCATGCTGCGGTCCATCTCCGTCGCCTCGCCCGAGGTGACGAGTCGGACCTGCTTGCCGCTCTTGCGTGAGAGATCGCGGACGAGCCGCGCCATCTTCTGGAAGGCGCCGGCGACCGGCACCATGCGCATGCGCATGCCGACGTCCTGCAGGTCGCGGGTGACCTTGGCGAGCTGCGCGAGGCAGTTCCGCACCCGGACCGAGCCGATGCCCGAGATCTCGGGCGCGTTCTCGACCATCGACTCCACGACGACGAGCTCGCCGATCATCTCGACGAGGCTGTCGACGCGCTCGACGTCCACCTTGAGCGTCTCCCTGATCTTGACGGGGCCGTCGGGCTCGCCGGCGGCGCGGCTGAGGGCGCGGAGCGCCTGCGCGACCTCGGCGGGCTTCGCGGCGCCGTCCGCCACGAGCTGCTCGCCGAGGCGCCTGCCGGTCGCGGTCTGCGCCTCCGCCGAGCGCGCGATCACCTCCGGCGGCACGCTGAGCGGCGGCTGCGAGAGGACGTCGCCGAGGCGCTCGCCGGGCATCGCGCTCGCGACGCGGCGCTCCTCGGGCGCGTCGCCGCCGTTCGTCGCCTCGATGCGGTGCACGAGCGTGTCGAGGTCGGCCCGCGCGCGCGGGAGCGGCGCGCTCTTCTCGACGGCCTCGCGGATGCCGTCGAGCATCTCGCGGAGCGCCGCCGTCGCGTCGAAGACGAGGTCCACCACCGCGCCGCGGAGCGCCAGCGTGCCCTCGCGGCAGGTGTTCAGCATCGACTCGGTGACGTGCGCGAGCGCCACCACCTGCTCGAGCTCGAGGAAGCCGGCGGTGCCCTTGATGGTGTGGAAGACGCGGAACAGGCTGTTCACCGTCTCGGGCGCGGCGCCGTCGCGCTCGACGTTCATGAGGGTCTGATCGACCTGGGTGAGCCCCTCGGCGCTCTCCGACAGGAACTCGCCAAAGAGCCCGACCGTTTCGTCGTCCCGCTCGACCCGCGAGGTGGCCGTCCCGTCCCGCTCGACCCGCGAGGTGGCCGTCCCGTCCCGCTCCACTCGCGAGGTGGCGGTCCCGTCCCGGTCCACGTGCGATGCGCCTGCCTCCGCCGTGACGTCCGCGGCGCCGCCCGCCGAGGCAGGGCGGGAGCGGGCGTGTGCAATCGCGTCCTGCATTCGCGCCGTCGCCTCGCAGGCTTCGTCGAGCGCGCCCGCGAGCGCGGCGGGTCCGCTCTCCAGGGCGGCGCACAGCCGACCCACCTGGCCGACCGCCTCGACCCGGATCGCGGGATCGCTCGTGGCGGCATCGGCCGCGAGCTGCTCGAACAGCGCCACGAGATCCTTCACGGCCGCCACGTCGGAAGGATCCGCCGCCATCACTGCAGCCGCGATCCGCTCGAGGACCTCGGCCGCACTGCGCGTGCGCTCGCTGTTGCTCATCGGCCAACTCCCGGGACGTCGCTCACGGTGTGGAGCGGACTGCACCACGCGTGCCCGGGAGCCGCGCCGCGGGAGCGTGCACCGGGACGGACTCCGGGCTTCCGGCGGCGGGCTGCACGAGCGCATGCGCGCAGCGCTCGGTCGAGCCGCGTCCGGTACCGGGTCGGCGGGAGGGTTCGGATCATCCCGGGGGTCGGCGTCGCCACCCCGATCGGCGGCGGTTCCGGGTGGGTTTCGCGGCAGATCAGCGGCGGGTCCGGGTCCGCTTTGCGGCAGGGACGACGCGAACGTCCGTGATCTCGGGGGCTCGCCGCAGGGCTCGTCGCTTGCACTGGGTCGCGAAAACTTCGGACGCGGCACTCAGGGAGCCCCGCGGAATGAACCTTCCACCATCGGACAAGATGGCCCAGCTCGTGTCGGGCGTGACCGAGACGATGCTCGGCCTCACGTTCGCGCCGGACGCGGCTGCAGGGCACCAGACGCTCGCGTGGCGCACGGCGGTGCTGCCCATCGCCGGCGCACATCCGCTCACCGTCGGCCTGTCCTCGGACGAGCCGGGCTGCGCGAAGCTCGCGAGCGCGATGTTCGCGTGCCCGCCCGCCGAGGTGGACGGCGCCATGATGAACGACTCGCTCTGCGAGCTCGTGAACATGACCGCCGGCCTCCTCAAGAGCGCGATGTCGCTCAACCAGGCGCTCGGGCTCCCGAGGATCCTCTCGGGCCCCGACGCGAAGGACCTGCCGCCGAAGAGCCCGCACGTCGTCGTCCTCAAGGCGGCGACCTGCGGGCTCGTGCTCTGGATCTACGAAGGCGTTGCCTAGGAGACGCGACACCATGCCTTTCGTTCTCACCGTGGACGACAGCCGCGCCGTCCGCACCATCGTCAGCAAGCAGGTCCGCGATCTGGGGTTCGAGGTCGCCGAGGCCGAGGACGGCGTCCAGGGCCTCGCGCGGCTCGGCGAGAACCAGTTCGACCTCGTCATCCTCGACGTGACGATGCCGAACATGGACGGGCCGACGATGCTCGCGAAGATGCGCGACGCCGGCAACGCGACGCCCGTCATCATGCTGACCTCGGAGTCGAAGCGGTCGGTCGTCGCCGGCGCGATGAAGTCCGGCATCACCGACTACATCCTGAAGCCGTTCAAGCCGGAGGAGCTGCGCTGCAAGATCCTGAGCGTGCTCCAGGGCGGGGCCGGCGGCGGCGACGAGGACGTCGTCATGGCGTCGAGCCCGGGCGGCGCGCCCGCGGCGGGGATCGCCGCGGCGCCCACCGCGACCGCGTCGCCCCGCGAGGGCGGCGCGAAGCAGTTCGTCGACGTGTTCCTCGTCGACGACATGGAGAACGTGCACAAGCGGCTCCGCAGCATGCTTCCGCAGCACCTCTCGATGAACGCGTTCGCGAGCGCGCAGTCGGCGCTGTCCGCCGCGCGAGATCGGGTGTACCGCGTCGTCATCGTCGACACCGAGATCCCCGACGTGAGCAGCGCCGTGCTGGCGCAGCAGCTGAAGGTGCTGCAGCCGCACGCCGCGTTCGTGGCGCTCGCGCTCAGGACCGCGACCGACCAGTCGAAGGACCTCAAGGACCAGGGCTTCGCCGACGTGCTCTACAAGCCGTTCACGCAGGACCACGTCGACGACTTCCTCGTGCAGTACTTCGACAACCAGGAGTCGCTCACGAGCGAGGACAACGTGCTGCGCGTCGCCCCGTTCGTCGGCAAGCCCGAGCGGCTGGAGCGCTACTTCGGCCGCCTCTCGCAGCTCTTCCCGAACGTGCTCAACAAGGTCGCGAGCGCGTGCTACGAGTCGGTCGTCGTCGACGTCGGCGCGGCGCCTCCTCAGGGCGAGCGGCTCGCGAAGCTCATGATCACGGTGGCCGGCCAGGCCCGCGACATGGGGATGGAGCTGTCGGTCATCGGCACCGGCGAGACGCAGAAGCTCCTCGCCGGGTTCGAGGAGACCAAGGCCATCCGCTTCTTCTCGTCGGTACAGGAGGCGCGCTCCGCCGGGATCTGAGCGGGAGCGCGGCGAAGCCATGGGTGCGGAGAAGCTTGCCGGGGAGCTGCAACAGATCCTGCTGAAGCGGATCGCGAGCGACCAGCTCGTGGTACCGACCATCCCTGCGGTGCAGCAGCGGGTGCAGGAGGTGCTGCGCGAGGGCGACAGCGGCCTCCGGCGCGCCGCGGACGTGTTCCAGCAGGACCCGTTCCTCTCCGCGCGAGCGCTGCGCGCGTCGCCGAGCAAGGCCGTCGCCGGGAAGAAGCTGGCGCTCTCCGAGGCGCTGAACGGGCTCGGCCCCAAGGGCATCCGCGCGATCCTCGTCGACTCGACGAGCGCGAAGATGCACGTGTCGCGCGACGCGGAGATCGCCGCCGCCATCGAGAAGACGTGGGAGCACGCGGTCGCGGTCGGCACCCTCGCGCGCGACGTGCTCGCGCTGTCGGGACAGCCCGACTCCGAGGCCGCCTACCTCGCCGGGCTCATGCACGACGTCGGAAAGGTCGTCGTCGCGTCGATCCTGCTCGAGGCGGAGCGGCAGACGACCGAGCTCTACAACCGGAGCTGGATCGCGGCGCGCGACTGGATCGAGGTGGTCCAGCTGTCGCATCGCCCGATCGGCCTCGCCCTCGCCGAGAAGTGGCACATCGGCGGGGAGGTCCTCGCCTGCATGCAGGCCGACCTCGACTACGACAACACCGACCGGACCTCGCTCGTGAACGCGGTCTGCTTCGCGAACGCGCCCGCGAAGAAGGTCGGCGTCTACGTGGGCCCGGTCGACGCCGACGACGTGGACGCCATCGTCATGATCGGCCGCTCGCTCATCGGCGTGAACGACGACATCCTGAGGACCCTGCTCAAGAGCCTGAAGGACCGCGTCGAGGGGTTGTTCGACTGAACACGAAAGCTCGTCTTCCCTGCACCTGAAATTGGCTCAGGATCAACAGACGTCACGCAAGTGCCTGATCTGCCAAGCGGCCAGGCAGGTCCGACTTCAACCGGTTGAAGTAGATTTCGGCAGCCGCTGCTTCTTCCTCCAGTATCCCTTCCACGGATCGGCGCCGAGCGTCCGTAGCCGCCTCGGGACGGTCTTCACCGTGAACCTCGCGGGCTTGAGCCGGGCGGTGAGCTCGTCCCAGTCGATCGGGACGGAGACCGGCGCTCCGGGGCGCGCGCGCGTCGAGAACGCGGCGACGGACGTGTTGGTCCGATTGTTCCGGAGATAGTCGAGGAGGATCAATCTCTCGCGGCCCGCGCGCGCGTACGCGACGGTGTAGCGGCGCGGCGCCCGCCTCACGAGCTCCTGCGCGAACGCGCGCGAGAACTCGAGGCACTCGGACCAGTCCCGCTGCGGGACGAGCGGCACGACGACGTGCAGTCCCACGCCGCCGGTGGTCTTCACCCAGCTCTCGAGGCCTGCGTCGCGCAGCGCGTCCCTCACCTCGTGCGCCGCCGCGACGACGTCGCGCCACGCGACCTCCGGCCCTGGATCGAGGTCGAGGACGATCCGGTCCGGCTCCTCGAGGTGCTCCGCGCGGCTGTTCCAGGTGTGCAGCTCGAGGATGTTCATCTGGGCCATCGAGAGGAGCGCCGGCTCGTCGTCGATGACGAGGTACTCGCCGACCTTGGTCTTCTCGCGGATGGAGATGCGGCGCACCGGGCCGCGCGCCCAGACCTTGGAGTGCTTCATGTAGCGGCACTCGCCGCCGATCCCGTCGGGGCAGTGCACGAGCGTCAGCGGGCGGTCGCGCAGGTGCGGCAGGATCGCGTCCGCGACCTCCTCGTAGTACCGCACCACGTCGAGCTTCGTGATGCCCGCCTCCGGGTAGAGGACGCGGTCCGGGTGCGAGATGCGGATGCCGCCCACGACCGGATCGGGAGGATCGCTCGCCGGCGTCGACGCGGGCTGCTCCTTCACCACCTGCTTCGCGGGCTTGTCCTCGCGCAGGCCCTGGAAGCTGGGGTGGCGGATCTTGCCGTCGTCGGTCCACTCCGTGAACGCCACCTCCGCCACCAGCTCGGGCCGCACCCAGTGGGCGATGCGGCCGAGGGCGCCAGGCGGGCGTGGAGTGAACGGGCTCTCCTTCACCTCGAGCGCGTCGAGCCTCCGCCGGAGCGCCGTCGCGCTCGCGTTCGTGAACCCCGTCCCGACCTTGCCGGCGAACGCGAGCCGGTCGCCCTCGCGATAGCCGACGAGGAGCGCGCCGAGCCCGGTCCGGGCCGCTCCCTCCGGGTCGGTGAAGCCGCCGATCACGAGCTCCTGCCGCTGGATGCACTTCACCTTCACCCAGTCGGCGTTCCGCCCACCGCGGTACGGTGCGTCCGCGCGCTTCGACACGATGCCCTCGAGCCCGAGCCGGCACGCCTCGCGCCACACGGCCTCGCCGTCCTGATCCCAGTGACTCGACGGCTTCAGGAGATCGATGCCGGCCTTCTCCAGCAGCTCCGACAGGACCGCCTTTCGCTCGTGGAGCGGTCGGCGACCGAAGTCGGTTCCATCGAGCCAAAGGAGATCGAAGACGAAGTACGCGAGCCCGGCGCGCGGGCCCCCGCCGAAGTAGTTCTGCAGGGCCTGGAAGCTGGTCCGCCCGTCCGGGAGGACGATGCACACTTCGCCGTCGAGGAGCGCCTCGCGCGCGGGCAGCGCCGCGATCGCGCGCGCAACGTCCGGGAACTGGCCTGTCCAATCCTTGCCGTTCCGCGAGATGAGCGTGACCTCGCCGCCTCGGAGCATCGCCCCGATCCGGTACCCGTCGAACTTGATCTCGTGCACCCAGCCCGGATCGCGGGGCGCCGCCTTCACGAGCGTGGCGAGCTGGGGGCGGTAGGCGATCACGGGGCCTGCATGTATGCGCCGGCGGTGACTTGCGCACGGCGACCGGGCCGCAGCGTGCTGGCCGGAGATGCGCCGTCGCGCACAATCTCTCCGGGCGAATGCTTACGACGCCGTCACGTCCGAGGACCCGAGGTCCCTGTTGCGCGGGCTGAAGCCCGCGCGGCGATCGCCCGCGCGAGGATGATCAGAAACTCGGGATCCTCGAGCAGGTACCGACGCGCGAGGCGGCGAGGCTCGCGCGCGAGGCGGTACGCCCACTCGAGACCGCTCTGCGCCATCCACTGCGGCGCGCGCGGGATGCGCCCGGCGAGGAAGTCGATCGACGCGCCGACGCCGATCGCGACCGTGGGCGCGAGCTCGACGCGGTGGCGATGGATCCAGAGCTCCTGCTTGGGAGCGCCGAGGCCGACGAGCAGGAGCTCGGGCCGCGCGGCGCGCACGCGCACGAGCGCCGCAGTGCCGTCGCCCTCGTGCGGTCGCGACAGGTCGATGACGGGCGCATCCGTGCCCGCGATCCGAACGCCAGTGAGGCGCGACGCCTCGACCGCCGCGCGCTCGGGGGATCCCGGCGCGCCGCCGAGGAGGTACACCCCCCAGCCGCGTCGCGCGGCGAGCTCGAGGAGCGGCACGACGAGGTCGGATCCGGCGACGCGCTCGGGGAGCCGCGTCGAGAGCAGCCGCGACGCCCAGACGAGCGGCATGCCGTCGGCGAGGCAGAGGTCCGCGGCGGCGTACGCCTCACGCAGCTCGGCGTCGTGCTCGACCTTCACGACGTGGTCGACGTTCGGCGTGAACACGGCGCCGCCTTTGCCCGCGGACACGAGCGCCTCGATCGCGCCGAGCGCGCTCGCGAACGTGTGTGCGTCCACCTGCAGGTTGCCGATCGAGAGGCGCGGGACGACGGCGTTCGCCGTGCTGGAGGTTGCCGACACCACTGCAGATTACCCCGCGCGCTCGAAACCTCGCGCGCTTCAGCGCGCGGTACGGGCCACTCGGCCCCGCGCGTCAGTCCCTTTCTGTCCGGCGCCCCTTCCGTCACGCCGCTGTCGCGCTCGTCTCCCCGACATACGGCTGACGCCAGCACTCAGTCGAATCGGCTCCGCGTGCCCGAAATCCGCAGCGAATTCACCACGGTCGTGCGCACTGCGCTGGCGGCACACGCGTTGCTCAAGCCCGCCCGCGGAGGAGCTGGATGTCCGAAAAGACGGAAAAGCCGACGACCCCCGACGCCCCTGCCGCGGCAGGCGGCTCGAAGCTGATGGTCGCGTTGACGGGGCTGAACTCGCTCCTCTTGGTCGGCGTGCTCGCCGTGGCGCTGCTGCGCCCCGCCGGTCGCGCGGGCGCTGCCCCCTCGGCCGACGCCGACCACGCCAGCGCCGCCGCCGGCGCGACGCACGATGCGACCGGGGCGGCCGGAGCCGAAGCGGCCGCCGCCGGCCTGGAGGGCGCGAAGGCAGGCCCCGCCGCTCGCCCCGGGCCGATGCTCGCGCTGCCGGACTTCGTCGTGCACCTGCGCGATCCCGACACCGACCGCTACGCGCGACTCACGCTCAACCTCGAGCTCGAGGCCGAGAGCGCGAAGGAGACGCTCAACGCGCACCTGCCGCAGATCCGCGACGCGTTCATCGCGTACCTGAGCGACCGCACGGTCGAGGAGCTCCGCGGCAGCGAGGGCATGGGCGTCGTGAAGCAGGACCTCGCGAAGAAGCTCCACGAGCTCGTGCCGTCCGCGCCGGTGAAGGCGCTGTACGTCACCGACATCGTCGTCCAGTAGGACCGCGCATGGCCGTCACGCTCTCCCCGGAGGAAGTGAAGGCGCTGATGAGCGCCATCAACGACGGGAAGATCTCGCCCGACTCTCCCCGCTCGCCCGCCGACGTCGCGGCGCCGTACGACCTCACGAGCCAGGACCGCATCATCCGCGGTCAGATGCCTGCCCTCGACGCGATCAACGACCAGGTCGCGCAGCTCCTCGCGATGGGGCTCACCGGCCGCACGCGCCTCGCGCTGCGCGTCTCCACGAGCACTGCGTCTCTGCTCAAGTTCGCGGACCTGAACCCGCTGCTCACCCCTCCCGCCGCGGTGTGCATCCTGCGGCTCGGGCCAGGCTTCGGCTTCGGCCTCGTCGTCCTCGCGCCGGGGCTCGGGGAGGCGCTCCTCGCCGCCGCGCTGGGCGATCGCCGCGGCCGCGGGGCCGACGCGCCGCAGGAGGCCCGCCGCGAGCTCACCGCCTGCGAGCAGCAGGTCCTGAAGCGGCTCCTCGGCGTCGTCACCGACGCGCTCCGCAGCGCCTGGGACGGCATCATCCCGTTCGCGCCCGAGGCGATCCGCTTCGAGGTCGACCCGCGCATGGCGAGCATCGCCCCGCCGACCGACGTCGGGATCGTCTCCGCGTTCGACATCTCCGGTGGGCTCGAGGGCACGCTCCAGCTCGTCATCCCCTACTCCGCCGTCGAGCCCGCGAAGGACCGGCTCTCGGCCCCGCGCCGCCTGCTGCAGCGCACGGACGACCGGACCG
>DASSQI010000134.1:0-10780 GCA_035702585.1 Anaeromyxobacteraceae bacterium | reverse complement strand
CACCTCGGGGTACGCGCCGAGCCGCTGGTAGAGCTCGAGCAAGCGGCCCCGCAATGCGGCGTCGCCGCCGCGCCCGATCGACTCGAGCGCGTAGTCGAGCGCCTCGGCGGTGACCGCGGCGAAGTCGGCGTGGCGCCGCATCAGGCTCCGCAGCCACGTGTACTGGAGCTGCTTCGCGCGCCAGAGCTCCGCGAGCGGCGCCCACGCGTTTCCCAGCTCGTCGCGCGCCGCAGCCGCTGCGCTCGCGACGTCGAACAGCGTCCCGTACGCGTCGAACACCACCGCTCGGGACCGCCGGAGGTCGAGTGCCATTCGGCCATCGTACGAGGTCGGGAGGCGCGACGCCCTCACCTTGCAGCACGTCGGCGCCAGAGGTGCGCTCGCAACCCCGCGATTTCACCGAAGGCCGAAAAAACCAAGCAGGCGCCCCGTTGACGCTGTCCCATGATGGAGGTACAGACGATATCGACGCTCGGATCGCCCGTCGGGAGGGGGTCCAGGGCGTCACCAAACACACTACCCAGCCCGTCGGCGGCTCCGGCCGCAGCGGGAGACGTGTACCTGGACCAGTTCGACGCCGCGGAGGCAGTCATGGTCGGACCCAGCCACAGCACGGAAACCGCGTGGACGTCGCGCGGGGGTGAGTTCCAGCGGTTCTGCGAGCAGGTCGCCGGGGCGCTCGGCGCCGACCAGCGCTTCGTCCCGCGCGTCGCAGCGTTCCTCACCAGCATGCGCCGCCTGCCGCTGGTCTGGTTCCAGTTCGGCTCGCCATCTGGCTGCGGCGACACGTTCGCGCGATGCACCGATCCCTGGGCGGGCGAGATGGTGTTCGCACAGCTCCCCACCGACACCCGCGGGCCGCGCAGCGCCGACGTGAGCACGGCCGTCGTCCGTCACGTCGCGAGCGCGCTGCGCGCCTGCAAGGGCAACTACCTCTGCGTCGTCGAGGGCGCCCCTTCGCAGGCCGTGCAGGCGATCCCCGGCGTCTCGCGGATGCTGCAGATCGCGTCCGACGTCTGCGGCCAGGCGCGCGCGGTGCTCTGCGTCGGCCCCGCCGGCGCGGCGCTGAACCTCGCGATGGCCACCGCCGCCGCCGCGCCCGTCCTCACCGACGCCCTCGGCCTGCCCGCCGTGCAGGTCCCCGGAGCCCCTCCGACCGCCGTCGCCTTCGCGGCGACGCTGGTCACGCACCTCCTCGGTGCAGCCCCTTCGCTCGAGCCGACCCGAACCCCTCCACCGTCCCTGCGGGTCGTGCGGCGCTGACCGCCCGCGCCGCGGCCGAGGCCCTAGGCGTAACGCCAGAGCCCGGCCGCGGCGCGGCCTCGACGATCGCTGAAACTAAAGGTGCCCGGGGTGATGCGGCTCGACCGTGCCGCGCCACTCGCCGGTGGGTCGGCCGCGCTCCTCGATGAACTCCTTGAAGCGGTTCAGGTCGCCCTCGACCCGGCGGCTCACGAAGCCGAGCATGTCGCCCGCCTTCTCGACGAAGCCCTGCGGGTCGTAGTCGATCCGGAGCGTCACGCGCGTCGTGCCGTTGCTCACCTTGTTGAACGTGACGAGCCCGACGTTCATCGCGCCGTGCGTGCTCGTCCAGCGGATCCGCTCGTCGGGCTGCTGCTCGACGATCTCCGCCTCCCACTCCTCGGTCTTCCCGCCGATCTTCGCGCGCCAGAGCAGCCGCGTGTCGTCGAGCTGCCGCACGAACTCGACGCCCGCCATGAACCGCGGGAACTGCTCGAACTGCGTCCACTGGTCGTAGACGACGCGGACAGGCTGCTCGACCTCGATGCTCTTCTCGATGAAGGCCACGATCGCTCCCTCCTTTGATGTCGTTGGGCGACGATCAAAATGGGCACGAACGCCGGCGGTGGCAGCCTCAGAACAGGATGCGCTCGGGCGCCGAGTAGACGTTCATGCGAGCGCCGCGCACGAACCCGGCGAGCGCCAGCCCGGCCTCGCGGGCGAGCGCCACCGCGAGCGACGTGGGAGCCGACACGCTGCCGACGACCGGGATGCCGGCGCGCGCGGCCTTCTGGACGATCTCGAAGCCGGCGCGGCCGCTCACCGAGAGGATCGCCGCGTCCACCGCCTCGCCCGCCGCGCGCGAGAGCAGGAGCGCGCCCACGACCTTGTCGACGGCGTTGTGGCGCCCGACGTCCTCGTGCGCGGCGACGAGCGCGCCCTCGCGCGTCCAGAGCGCGGCGCAGTGCACGCCGCCGGTCGCGTCGAAGATCGGCTGCTCTCCGCGGAGCGCCTCGACCGCGGCGGCGACGCGCGCCGCCGGCAGCGCCGGGCCGGGCGGCACCGGCGCGGATCCCGCGAGCAGGTCCTCGACCGTGCTGCGGCCGCAGACGCCGCACGCGGACGTGGTGAGCCCGCGCCGCCGCGTCGCCGCCTCGAGCCTCGCGGCGTCGATCCGCGCCTCGACCGTCGGCGAGACGTCGATGACGTCGCCGTAGCCGTCCGCCGGCGCGCCGGCGCGGAACACCGCGTCGACGTCCGACGCCGCGTGGATGACGCCCTCGCCGAACAGGTACCCGAGCGCGAGCCGCTGATCGTCGCCGGGCGTGCGCATCACGACGGCGACCGTCTTCCCGGCGAAGCGGATCTCGAGCGGCTCCTCGACGGCGACGAGGTCGAGGTCCGCGTCCTCGCGTCCGGCGCGGTGCACGCGCGTCCGCTCGACGCGCCCGAGCAGCCGATCCTCGCTCGCCGGCCGCGCGCTCATCTCAGAGCTCCACGAGCGACGCGCCCAGCCTCGTGTAGCCGCGCTCCTGCGCGACGAGGTCGAGGTGGAGCGTCGTCCAGTCCGCGAGCGCGACGTGGCGCGGGTCGTTCCCGGCGTACGTCTTCACGTATCCCTTGCACTCCTCGCACGCGTCGATGCGGAGCGGCTCGTCGCCCTCGATCTCCATGATCTGGAGCCGGTCGCTCACGTCGTTGCCGCAGTGCGGGCAGCCGATGCGGCGAAACCTCCACTCGCTGCCGCAGCACGCGCAGATGAGCGACCGCTGCCGCATCACGTCGCCCGGCGAGAGCCGCGCGACCGCCGGCTGCGAGCCGCACGCCGGGCAGTGGCCCTGCATCCACTTCTCGTTCTCGCCGGCGCCGCGCCACGCGTCGTACGCGGCGAGCTGCGGCGCCAGCGCGGCGCGCAGCGCGGCCCACCCGAGGAACCGCACCAGGCCCGCCTGCGCCGGGGCGCGCTCGGGCGGGGCGCCGTCGACGAGCCAGCGCAGCGCGTCGGCCCGCTCCTCGGGGGCGGCGGAGTACTGGTCCTTCAGCGTGCGCGCCTCGGTGCGCAGCTCGGGCGCGATGTCGGTCGCGTCCGCGAGCGCGGTCACGATGCGATCGAGCGCGTCCGCGGCCGGGCCCAGATCGACCCGGAAGCTCTCGCTGCGCATGAGCGGGACGCCCCGGGCGTGCTCCTCGCGGTAGCTCTCCGGCGGCGGCTCACCGATCGCCGGCGCGCTCCCCGAAGGGGCCGCCGCGGCGCGCGCGACGATCTCCTGCACGTGCGCGATCGGGAGCAGGTACGGGTTCGCCTCGATCCACTTCTCCAGGGCTCGATCCATGTGCCTCGTCATCATGTTTGGGAGTTCAGCGCCGGGCAACGAAACAGGGGCTCCCGAAGGCGCAAAGGCCTCCAGGAGCCCCTGGACCACGTCACGCCGGCAGCCGCCGCAGGATGCCGCCGTGACCCCTCGGACGGCTAGGCGGCCCGCCTGTTCGCGACCTCGTTCTCCGGCTCCTTCGGCAGGACCGGCATGGTCCGGACGCCGAGGCCGAAGAGGAAGATGGTCGCGGCGATGAGGCCGAGCGAGATGCCCCACTCGACGATGCTCGGCGAGTAGCTCGCCGGCGCGATCTGCGGCGCCGCGCCCTTCAGGTTCATCCCGAAGAAGACGACGTTCACGCGGTTGAACACGATGCCGCCCGCCGCGAGGAACGCGCCGAGGAACAGCGTGACCGGCTGCTGGCGCAGCTTCGCGGACCCGAGCACGAGCAGCGGGACGACGCCGCCGAGGAGGATCTCGGCGATGAACAGCCCGCCCTTCGGGCCCGAGAGCTCGGCCGCGAGCTGGCCGCGCAGCGCGACGTCGCCCACGCGCACCACCTGGTACACGAGGAGCGCCCAGAAGGCGACCTTCGCCATGGCGGCGACCTGCGGGATGCGCAGCTCGCGCTTGAACGCCTTCGCGATCCACATCTCCACGATGACCATCAGCGCCGTGCCGGCGGCGATGGACGACAGGAAGAAGTAGAGCGGCATGATCGGCGACCACCACAGGTGGTTCAGCTTGTCCGGCATGAGCAGGAACAGCGAGCCGAGCGAGCTCTGGTGCATCGTGGACAGCGTCACCGCCGCGATGGCGAGCATGATCGGGACCGGCTTCTCACCGGGCTTCGAGCGGAACGCGTACGCCAGGAGGCCGAACACCGCCGCCGCGGCCGCCGCGTACGCGACGTTGCGCGACATGAGGTAGACGAAGAGCGTCACCGCGAAGACGACGTAGAGCGGCGACCACTTCTTCCACGCGTCCATCGCGCCCTTCAGGCCCCACCGCTCGAACGGCACCGGCAGGAACTCGAAGGCGAGGATGGTGACGTAGAGGCCGACGCACCACGAGACCTCGAACATCGCGGAGTGCTTCGGCGCCTGCAGGCCGAGCTGGTAGAAGTGCCACGGCAAACCGAGGTCGGCGAGCAGCGTCACCGTGACGAACGAGTAGCTGAGCAACCCCATGAGCACGGCGGACCGGCCCATCGAGTAGAGGTCCTTGCGCTGGAAGACGTAGATGAGGCCCGCGGTCGCGAACGCGCCGGCGGCCACCGCGATCCAGACGAGGTCGAACGCGATCCAGAGACCCCAGGCGTACGTGTCGGACAGGTTCGTCGAGCCGCCGAGGCCGAGCGCGAACCGGGCGAGGAACGACAGCCCGCCGAACGCCATCACCGCGGCGAGCAGCTTGTTCGCCGGCGTCCAGAGCGGCTTCTTCACCGGCTCGAACTCGACGTGGTGGTCGTGGTGGTCGCTCGGCCGCGTGACCTTCGCGGCCTCCTTCTTCGCGACCTCCTGGCGGCGCTGGTGCACCGCGTACGTCGCGCCGAGGGCGGCGCCGACGCCGATGACCGCCGGCGGCACCGCGCCGAGCGCAGCGACGCTGCGGCTCGGGTAGCTCTCGGTGCCGACGCTCGGGAAGCCGAGCTGCTCGAACGGGACGGGCGAGAGGTACAGCATCGCCGTGCCGCCGGCCTCCTTCTCACCGTAGACGTGGTCGACGTACTTGCCGGGGTTCGCGTCGATGCGAGCCCGCGCTTCCTTCAGCAGCTCCTGGCGGTCGCCGAACTTCAGCGCGCCGGTCGGGCACTGGCTCACGCACGCGGGCTTCGCGTGCGCCGCCGCGAAGCGCCGCGACGAGTCGTCGGTGCGCTTCTCGTCGTTCCGCAGCTCCGGCACCGCGCCCTCCTCGACGCGGTCGTGGCACATCGTGCACTTGTTGATCTTGGGCGCGAGCGAGTCCCACTCCGCGGTGGGCACGCCGAACGGGCAGGCCCAGACGCAGTAGCGGCAGCCGATGCACTTCGCGGCGTCGTAGGTGACGGCGCCGCTCTCGGTCTTGTGCATCGCCGTGACGGGGCACGCCGACGCGCAGGCCGGATCGTCGCAGTGCATGCACTGGCGCTTGGCGAACACGTACTTCAGCCCGCCCGGCGCGGCCGCGTCCGACACCTCGTTGAACGTGAGGAGCGTCAGCGTCTTCGAGGAGAGCGTGGTGGGGTTCTGCAGCCCACCCTTCTTCCCGTCGAGCGCGGTCTTCTCACCGGCGAGGTCGTTCCACTGCTTGCAGGAGACCTGGCAAGAGCGGCAGCCGACACAGTAGGTCGTGTCGATCAGCGTCGCCTTGCTCTTCGATAGATCGATGTTGGCAGAGCTCATGGTCGTCCCCGTTCCTTACGCAACCCGCGATTCGACCTTCTTCAGGTTGACGAGGCAGGCCTTGGTCTCCTGGCACCAGGTGTTCGGATCGCCGACGTCTATCGTGAGGTGGTTCGTGCTGGGCCCGGTGCTGAGGCCCTTGAAGCCCCAGTTGTAGGGCATCCACACCACCGCGATCTCCTTCCCCTGGATGTTCATCGTCTGCATCCGCTTCGTGACGAGGGCCTTCACCTCCACCTCGCCGCGCGCCGACCAGACCTTCACCTTGTCGCCGGTCTTGAGCCCCTTCTCGGCCGCCAGCTTCTCCGGCAGCTCGACCCAAGGCTCGGGCGCGAGCTCGTTGAGCCACGGCACGTTGCGGGTCACGGACCCGGCGCACCAGTGCTCGGTCATGCTGGCCGTGCACAGCACGTACGGGAACTCCGACGCGGTGCCGATGGGCTGCTTCCCCTTCACGCGCGGATACTTCAGCGTGGGGTTCGACTGCACCTTCGGGTGCAGCGCGTTCGCGACCGGGCTCTCCACCGGCTCGTAGAACTCGGGGAACGGCCCGTCGGCGAGCACCGTCGACGAGTCACGCGGCAGCGGCGCCTTCGGATCCGACTTCGCGTCGGGGTGCTTGTACGGCACCGCCATGAGCCGGCCGACGCTCTCGGCCGCCATGCGGAACGGACGCTGCCCGTTCTCGGTGTCGGGGCCGTCGGTCGCGACCGGGACGTCCGGCGTGTCGTAGCCGGTCCACTTCTTCTGCGCCTCGTCCCACCAGATCACGGCCTTCTTGCCCGGGAGCGGCTTGCCGGCGGCGTCGCACGCCGCGCGGTTGTAGAGGACGTGCATGTTGCCCGGCCAGCTCCAGGCGAAGCCGGGGTAGATGCCGAGGCCGCTCGGATCGGTCTTGCTGTCGCGGCGCTTCGTCAGGTTCTTCCCGCCCTTGAAGCAGCCCGCGTAGATCCAGCTGCCCGACGACGTGGAGCCGTCGGCCTGCAGCTCGCCGATGCCGCCCACCATCTCGCCGGTCTTGAAGTTGGTGCCGTTGATCTCCTTCAGCACCGCCTCGGCCTTGCTCGGGCCCGAGTAGTTCCACGCGGCCTTCGCCAGGATCTGGTCCTTCTCGGCGGTCGAGCCCTGGTAGAGCTCGCGCACCTTCCGGTAGACGGAGTCGAGGATCTCGATGTCCTCGCGCGCGTCGCCCGGCGGCTTCACCGCCTGGTAGCGCCACTGCACCAGGCGGCCGGAGCCGGTGATCGTCCCTTCCTTCTCCATGAAGTAGGAGGCGGGGAGCAGGATGACCTCGGTCTGGATCGCCTCCGCGTTGAGGCCCGGCTTCTGCCAGAACGCCGCCGTCTCCGTCTCCCAGAGGTCCTGCACGACGAGCATGTCGAGCTTCGACAGCGCGTCCGTCACGAGCGAGAGGTTCGGGCTCGTGACCATGGGGTTCTGCCCCATGACGTAGAGGAACTTCATCTTCCCCTCGAGGGCGTCCTCGAAGATCTTGAAGATGGAGTAGTTCTTCGCGCCGTTCTTCTTCATGAGCGCGCCGTACATGAAGTCGTTCTCGGGAGTCGCCGCGTCCCCGAACCACGCCTTCAGCGCGTTCACCATGAACTTCGCCCGGAACGTGCCGTACTTCGCCGCGTAGTCGTGCAGCGTCGGGACGTCGAAGTCCGGCTGCGCGATGTAGCCCGCGAAGTAGGTGTAGAGGACGCTCATGTCGCAGGCGCCCTGCACGTTCGGCTCGCCGCGCAGCGCGTTCACGCCGCCGCCGGCCACGCCGATGTTTCCGAGCAGCAGCTGGATGATCCCGTAGCAGCGGATGCCCTGCACGCCGGTGGTGTGCTGGGTCATGCCGAGCGCGTACATGATCGTGCCCGGCCGGTTGTTCACGAACGTGTCGGCGATGAGCTTGATCTGGTCGGCGGGGATGCCGCTGATCTCGGCCGCCTGCGCGAACGTGTAGCGCGCGTAGTGCGCGCGGAGCTTCTGCAGGACGCAGCGCGGGTCGTCGAGGCTATCGGCCTTCTTCGGGAGGTGCGTCTTCTCGTCGAGGACGTAGCCCCACTTCGAGTTGTCGTACTTGTGCTTCTCCTCGTCGAAGCCGGCGAAGAGGCCGTCCTCGAACGCGAACTCGTCCTTCACGAGGAAGGCCGCGTTCGTGTTGAGCTTCACGTACTCCTCGTCCCAGAGCTTGTTCTCGAGGATGTAGCTGATGATGGCGCCGAGGTACGCGATGTCGGCGCCGGGCCGGATGCGCGCGTAGACGTCGGCGACCGACGAGGTCCGCGTGAAGCGCGGATCCACGTGGATGATCTTGGCCCCCTTCTCCTTGGCCTTCATCACCCACTTCATCGCCATGACGTGGTTCTCGGCCGCGTTGCTGCCCGCGATCAGGAACACCTTGGAGTTCTGCAGATCGAGCCAGTGGTTCGTCATCGCGCCACGGCCGAACGATGCCCCCAGACTGGGGACGGTGGGGCTGTGTCAGAGACGGGCCTGGTGCTCGACGTAGGCCGTGCCGAACAGGCGGGCCATCTTCGAGAACAGGTAGCACTCCTCGTTCGTGTTCTGCGCGCCGCCCATGAACGAGAGGGCGTCGGTGCGGTTCGCCGGGTACTCGCGCTCGTTGCCGTCCTTGTCCTTGCCCTTCTCGGTGGCGATCCAGGTCGAGTCGCGGACCGTCTTCACCTTCCTGGCGATCCGGTCGAACGCGTCGTCCCAGGAGATCTCCTGCCACTTCGTCGCGCCGGGAGCGCGGTAGAGCGGCGTGCGCGCGCGCTGCGGCGACTCGTGCGTCGCCTTCATCGCCGCGCCCTTGCTGCAGAGCGCGCCCTCGTTCACGACGTGGTCGGGATCGCCCTCGAGGTTGACGAGCTTGCCGTCGCGGACGTGGCACACCATGCCGCAGCCGCACGAGCAGAAGTTGCAGGCGGTCGTGTACTCCTTCGTGCCGCTCAGCTTCACGCCCTTCGTGGCGGCGCGGACCTCGCTCGGCTTCAGGCCGATCGTGCCGAGGGCCAGACCGGCACCTCCGCCCGCCGTCAACTTCAACCAGCTTCTTCTGCCTAGGCTCATGCCTGTGCGCTCCGTTCGGAAAAGAGGGACAGCTCGAACGGAAGGCCGCAACAGCAAGGCCTCTGCCACTTCGCGACAATCTGCCCGGGCGCGCGTACTGCGCGTCAAACGGCCGCTGCGGCCGCCTGACGCTAGTTCTGCGCGAGATCGACGCACCCTGGCGCGGGTGCACCGTCACGCCGCGCGATACAGTCGTAACGGACGCCTGTTACATGTCGCGCGGGTTGGGACAAATCGACGTACTGGGTCGGTATTGAGCGCGCGAAGAAACCAGTGCGGCCCGGGTCCCCCGGACCCTCGGGACGGTGCACCGGCGAATCGTCCGAGGGGGACGCTGCGCACGAAGGTGAGGCTTCGCGGAGCGAAGCCTCACCGTGAGATGTCGTACTTCCTGAGCCGCCGGTAGAGCGTCATCCGCGACACGCCGAGCGTCGCCGCGGTGCGGGCGATGTTCCAGCCGCAGCCGTCGAGCACCGCGAGCAGCTCGTCGCGCTCCGGATCCGGCTCGGCGAACGCGCGCTGCGGCTCAGGTGCGGCGCCGGCGCTCCGCGGCGCGGCGGCCCAGTGATCGCCGTTCGGGCGCACGATCTCGACGGGCGGGCGCACGTCCACGAGCCTGAGATCGGCGGCCTCGACCCGCGACGTCTTCGCGATCGCGGCGGCGCGCAGGACGGCGTTCTTCAGCTCCCGCACGTTGCCGGGCCAGGAGTGCGCCTCGAGCGCGGCGATGGCGCCCTCGGAGAGCTCGAGCCCGCTGCGCCCGATGCGCTCCTCCGCCTCGACGAGGAACGCGCGGGCGAGGACCTCGACGTCGCCGGGCCGCGCGCGGAGCGGCGGGATCTCGATCGAGAGGACGTGCAGCCGGAAGAAGAGGTCCTGCCGGAACCGGCCGGCAGCGACCTCGCCGGCGAGCTCCTTGTTCGTCGCGACGACGACGCGCACGTCCACGGCGCGCGGCGAGTTGCCGCCGAGCCGCACGACCTCGCTCTCCTGCAGCGCGCGGAGCAGCGCGGTCTGCGCCTGCGGCGAGAGCTCGCTCACCTCGTCGAGGAAGAGCGTGCCGCCGTGGGCGTCCTCGAGCCTGCCCTTCTTGCCGTCGCGCGAGCCGCCGGTGAAGGTGCCCGACTCGTAGCCGAAGAGCTCCGCCTCGATGAGGGCGGACGGGATCGCGCCGCAGTTCACCGCCACGAACGGGCCGCCGCCGCGGGCGCTCTCGCCGTGGATGCCGTGCGCGAAGAGCTCCTTGCCGGTGCCCGACTCGCCGTGGATGACGACCGGCAGGTCGTTCCGCGCGCAGACGCGCGCGTGCGTGACCGCCATCTGGAGCGGCTCCGACTGGCCGAGGATGTCCTCGAAGGCGTAGCGCGAGGTGGGCGCGGTGCGCGAAGGCGCCGCCGGGCGCGCGCTGCGCTGGCCCGCGGCGCCAGGAGCGGCGGACTCGCTCGAGCCCGAGGTCATCGACGCGTTCGCGGCGGCGAGGACCGCCGCACCCGCGACCACCGACGCGCGCGGCGGCACGCGCAGGACCGCGCCGACGACGCGGCCGCCGTGGTTCACGGTCGTGCAGATGACGCGCCGGTGCGGCTCGGCGGCGCTCGGCCACTCGAAGAAGAGCTCGTCCTCCGGCGGCGCGATGCCGGCCGGGAGCAGCGCCGCGAGCTTCTCGCGCAGCGCCGGCAGCTCGCGCGGATCGAGCGCGAGGCGGCGGTGGGCGGCGTCGTTCGCGGCGAGCAGGCGCCCGCGCGAGTCCACCGCGATGAGCGCGTCGCC
>DASSQI010000133.1:0-6622 GCA_035702585.1 Anaeromyxobacteraceae bacterium | reverse complement strand
GCCGCCGTCGGCGGCCGCGGAGACCGGCCGGACGAGGGGCAACCGCATGCCGCAGATCGCGCACAGCCGCTCTCCGGGACGCGCCGGCGCCCGGCAGTACCGGCAGGTCGGCGGCCCGGGATCGATTGGCGGGTCGAGGGCCGCGTCCTCCCCCGCTCGCTCTACCTCGAGCGGCTCGAGGTCGAGCGGCGCCGCGCCGGCGCTCACCCACTCGGCGGAGGTCGGCGAGAACCCGTCGACGAGCTCGATTTTCGGGGCGATCTCCGCCCCGCGCTCCGACGTCGGCTCGAGCTCGGCCATCCGCGAGATCGGCACGTCGGCCGGGCCTCCGTAACGCGTGCTCTCGAGCTCCGGGAGCGTCGGGATCGGCACGGCGCGCGCCTCGGCCGCCGGGAACGGGCGGCCGCAGACGTCACAGGAGTCCCCGAGCGACTGCGTCGACTCGCACAGTGGGCACGTCGGCATCGAAACCGATCCTACGCCCGGGGGGTCGGGTCGGTCGATACGAGCGGGACGAAACGCACCGGCAGGATCTCCCTCGCCTCGAGCTCTCCGTTCGGCCCCTTCACGACGAGGTGCAGCAGCTGGTGCTCCGGATCGCCGCCGACGGGCACCACGAGCCGGCCCCCTGGCGCGAGCTGGGCGACGAGCGCGTCCGGAATTCGAGCGGGAGCGGCGGTCACGATGATCCGGTCGAACGGCGCCTCCTCGGGCCAGCCGCGCGAGCCGTCGCCGACGCGGATGTGGACGTTCTCGATGCCTGCGTCCTCGAGCGCCTTCCCCGCTCGCGTGGCGAGGTCCGGCACGATCTCCACGGAGAACACCTCTCGCGCGAGCCGCGCGAGGATCGCGGCCTGGTACCCGGACCCGGTGCCGATCTCGAGGACGCGCTCGTCTCCGCGAAGGCGCAGCCACTCCGTCATGAGCGCGACGATGTACGGCTGCGAGATGGTCTGCCCGTGGCCTATCGGCAGCGGCCGGTCGGCGTCGGCCTCCTCCAGCAAGAACGAGGGGACGAACAGACGGCGCGGCGTCGTCGCCACGGCGGTGAGCACGCGCTCGTCGCGTATCCCGACCGACCGGAGCTGGCGCGCCAGCGCCTCCGACATGAGGACGATCTATTCACCCGACGCGCGCCAGGGACAGCTTTTCGGCCCAGCGCAGGGTGAGCGCTTCCGCCGCCGCAGCATGCTCCGGACGGGTGAGGCCGGGGTCCGCCGCGACGACCGCGAACGCGTCCTCGCGCGCCTCCTCGAGGATGGCCTCGTCGCGGTACAGGTCGGCGATCTCGAGCAGCTTCTGGCCCGACTGCCTCGTTCCGAGGAGGTCGCCCGGACCGCGGAGCTTGAGATCGGCGCGGGCGATCTCGAAGCCGTCCTGCGTCCGCACCATCGCCTGCAGGCGCTCGCGCGCGTCGTCTCCGGCGCGGGCGAAGTGCGCGATGAGGACGCAGTGGCTCTTCGCCGCCCCGCGTCCGACGCGCCCGCGCAGCTGGTGGAGCTGCGACAGCCCGAACCGCTCGGCGTGCTCGACGACCATGACGGTCGCGTTCGGCACGTCGACGCCGACCTCGATCACCGTGGTCGCGACGAGCACCGCGATCTCGCCGGCGCGGAACCGCGCCATGACCTCTTCCTTCTCGGCGGCCTTCATCTTGCCGTGGAGCAGGGCCACCGGGTGCGGCGCGAACAGCTTCGTGAGGTCGGCGGCGCCCGTGGTCGCGTCCGCGAGGTCCGACTTCTCCGACTCCTCGATGAGCGGGTACACGACGTACGCCTGCCGCCCCTGCTCGAGCTCGCGGCGGACCGCCTCGTACGCCTTCTTGCGCTGCGAGTCGCCGAACACGCGGGTCTCGACCGGCGTGCGCCCCGGCGGCAGCTCCGTGATCTTCGACTGATCGAGGTCGCCGTAGAACGCGAGCGCGAGCGTGCGCGGGATCGGCGTCGCGGTCATGACGAGCACGTCGGGGCGCTGCCCCTTCTGCATCAGCTTCGCGCGCTGCAGCACGCCGAACCGGTGCTGCTCGTCGACGACGACGAGGCCGAGCCGGTCGAGCTCGACGCCCTCCTCGATGAGCGCGTGCGTCCCGACCGCGATGCGCGCCCTGCCGCTCGCGACCGCCTCCCGCGAGGCCTTCTGCTCCTTCCCGCGCGCGCGCGCCGCCACGAGCGCGACCTCCACGCCCTGGCCGTCGAGCCAGCGGCGCAGGGTGCGCGCGTGCTGCTCGGCCAGGATCTCGGTCGGCGCCATGATCGCAGCCTGGTAGCCGGAGCGGACCGCGAGCATCATCGCCGCGAACGCGACCGCGGTCTTGCCGCTGCCGACGTCGCCCTGCAGCAGCCTGTTCATCGGCTCGGGGCGCGCCATGTCGCGCGCGATCTCGCCGAGCACCTTCCGCTGCGAGCCGGTGAGCTCGAACGGCAGCAGGCGCTCGACCTCCGCGAGCCGCTCGGGCCTGACGTCGAAGGCGATGCCCGGCTCCGACCGGACGCCGCGGCGCCGCTGAGCGAGCGCGAGCTGCAGGAAGAACAGCTCCTCGAAGATGAGGCGCCGGAACGCCGGCGTCGCGCGATCGGCGGCCATGGCCGGATCGGTCCCCGCCGCCGGGAAGTGCGCCTCGCGCAGCGCGGTCGCCGCGCCCACCAGCTCGCGGCGCGCGCGGACCTCGGCGGGGAGGTCGTCCACCGCCGCGGGCGCGAACTCGTCGCACAGCCGCTTCATCAGCTTGCGGAGCGCCGGGTGCTGGTAGTCGGCCGGGCCCGCGTACACCGGGACGATGCGACCGAAGTTGGCGCTGTCGCCGGCGGCGAGCTTCTCCACCTCCGGCTGCGTCATCTGCCGCCGCGCGCCGAAGCCCTCCGTCACCTTGCCGGAGCAGAGCAGCGAGTCACCCGCGGTGAACTGCTTCATGCGCCACGGCGCGGGGTTGAAGAACACGAGCTCCAGCGCGCCGGAGGGGTCCTGGACGCCGACCTTGAGGATCGGCTTCCCGCTCCGCATCCGCTGGATGCGCACGTGGGAGACGGTCGCGATCGCGATGCCGTCCTCGCCCGGACGCAGGTCGGCGATGCGCCGAACGTGGGTGCGGTCCTGGTACGCCTTGGGCCAGAACGAGAGCGCCTGCTCGACGGTGAGGTAGCCGCGCTCCTCGAGCTGGCCTCGCGGCGCCGCGTGGAGGCCGCGGATCTGGTCGAGGCGAGTGGCGAGTAGACCGCGGGAGGGCGCAGCATGGCTGAGAGGTTCAGGGGAGCTGCGCCCGACGCTTCTCTCCTGAGCGGCGGTCACGGGCTTCCCCGCGTTCGCCCCACTCGAGGGCGCAGCAGGAACCGACGTCTCAGCGGGGCTGCGCCCGAGGCTTCTCCCTTCAACGGCGGCCACGGGCTTGCCAGCGTCCGCATGCGGCGCCTCGGGATCACCCTTGATGCGCGCCTTTCGGGCGAGAGCCGCCAGATCGTCCGGCAGCGGCAGCAGCGCGCCGAGCGCCGCCGCGATGCGGGCGACCGCGTCGCGCTGCTCCTGGGGCCCGAGCGCGTCGAACCGGCCCGCCTCGTCCTCGAGCCTCCGCAGCGCCGCGCTGTCCGGCGCGCCGGCCTCGCGCGCGCGCGCGATCGCCCCCCGGACGGTGGCCCCGAAGCGCTTCAGCCGCCCGATGCCGGCGAAGTCGTCGCGCGCGGCAAACCGGAGCGGCTGAAGGAGCGCCCGCAGCGGCTGCGCCGCGGGGGTGTCGAACACGTCCGTGGGGGTGTGCGCGCCGGCCACTCGGCGACTCTACTCCGGCCCTCCGTCGTCCGAGGTGGTGGTCGTCTCGACGACGGCCTCCTCGACGTACTCGACGGACACGACCTCGTACTCCCGCTCGCCGCCGGGGCTGCGCACCTTCGCGACGTCCCCCTCGGTCTTGCCGATGAGGCCCCGCGCGATCGGCGAGGTGACGCTGATCTTGTTCTGCTTCAGGTCGGCCTCGAGCTCACCCACGATCCGGTACACGGTCTCGTCACCCGTCTCGGAGTCCGCGACCGTGACGGTCGCGCCGAAGACCACGCGCTCTCCCTTCAGCTTGGAGACGTCGATCACCTCGGCGCGCGCGATCCAGTCCTCGACCTGGAGGATGCGCCCCTCGAGGTGGGACTGCTTGTCCTTGGCCGCGTGGTACTCCGCGTTCTCGGACAGGTCACCGTGCGACCGGGCCTCCGCGATCTCCTTCACGATCTTCGGGCGCTCGACGTACTTGAGCCGCTTCAGCTCCTCCTTGAGGCGCACCAGTCCAGCGGGGGTGATCGGCATCCGTGCGTCGGCCATGCGGTCCTTCCGGCTTCGACCCTCGAAGCGTGAAAAGCACGCGGCCGCCCCAGGGGCGGCCGCGAGTCAGGAAATTGTGTCGGAGCGATCCGTGCGTGTCAACTTGCGGTTTCGCGCCGCGCACCCTCCGCGCCCGCGGCGCGGTGGTACTCCTGGAGCGACCGGGCGTCGGCCTTCCCGCCACGCGCCGCCTCGATCGCCGCCACCGCGGCCCGGGCGCCGGTCATCGTCGTGAAGTACGGCAGCCCCTTCATGAGCGTCTCGCGCCGGATCGAGTAGCTGTCCGCGATCTCGCGCTTGCCGGCCGTGGTGTTCACGACGAGGTGCACGTCGCCGTCCACGATGCGGTCGACGATGGACGGGCGCCCCTCGAAGACCTTCGTGACGAGCGTCGTCGCGACCCCGCGCTCCTGCAGGAACGCCGCGGTGCCGCGGGTCGAGAGCACCTCGAACCCGAGCGCCGCGAGCCGCCTCGCGACCTCGACCGCGGCGGGCTTGTCCGAGTCCTTCACCGACACGAACGCGCGCCGGCCCTCGCCGCTGCGCGGCAGCGTGTTCCCCGCCCCCGCCTGCGCCTTGAAGAAGGCCGCGCCGAAGTCGGCCGCGACGCCCATCACCTCGCCGGTCGAGCGCATCTCCGGGCCGAGGACGGTGTCGACGCCCCGGAACCGCGCGAACGGGAACACGGCCTCCTTCACGGAGACGTGGTCCGGACGCAGCGACGCGCGGATCCCCTGCTTCGCGAGGGTGTTCCCGACCATCGCGAGCGCCGCGACCTTCGCGAGCGGCACCCCCGTCGCCTTGCCGACGAACGGCACCGTGCGACTCGCGCGCGGGTTCACCTCGAGGACGTAGACGTCGCCGCCCTGGATCGCGAACTGCACGTTCATGAGACCGGTGACGTGCAGCTCGCGGGCGAGCGCGATCGACTGCCGCTCGATCTCGGCCACGAGCTTCGCGGGCAGGCTGAAGGGCGGCAGCGCGCAGGCGGAGTCTCCGGAGTGGATGCCCGCCTCCTCGATGTGCTCCATCACGCCACCGACGATCACGTCGGTGCCGTCGGACACGACGTCGACGTCCACCTCGGCGGCGTCGCGGAGGAACCTGTCGACGAGCACCGGGCGCTCGTTGGAGGCCTGCACGGCCTCTCGCAGGTAGCTCTCGAGATCGACGTCGTCGTAGACGACCTCCATCGCGCGCCCGCCGAGCACGTACGACGGCCGCACCATGACGGGGTAGCCGATGCGGTGCGCGACGGCGAAGGCCTCCTCGGCGCTGCGCGCGACGCCGTTCTCCGGCTGGCGCAGCCCGAGCTTGCGGATGAGCTCGGCGAAGCGCTCGCGGTCCTCGGCGCGGTCGATCTCGTCCGGCGACGTGCCGAGGATCGGCACTCCGAGCTCGTGCAGCGGGAGCGCGAGCTTGAGCGGCGTCTGACCGCCGTACTGGACGATGAGCCCCTCGGGCTTCTCGACGTGCACGATCTCGAGCACGTCCTCGAGCGTGAGCGGCTCGAAGTAGAGGCGATCGGAGGTCTCGTAGTCGGTCGAGACCGTCTCCGGGTTGCAGTTGACCATGATGGTCTCGAACCCGGCGTCGCGCAGCGAGAAGCTCGCGTGCACGCAGCAGTAGTCGAACTCGATCCCCTGGCCGATGCGGTTGGGGCCGCCGCCGAGGATCATCACCTTGCGGCGGCTGGTCGGCGCCGCCTCGCACTCGAGCTCGTACGTCGAGTAGAGGTACGGCGTGTAGGCCTCGAACTCGGCCGCGCAGGTGTCCACGCGCTTGAACACGGGCCTCACGCCAGCGGCCTGGCGGGCCTCGCGGACCTGGCGCTCCTTCGTCCCGGCGAGCCACGCGAGGCGCTTGTCGGAGAAGCCCTTCCCCTTGACGCGCCTCCACTCGGCCCCGTCGGTGGGCAGCCCGCGCGCGAGCGCGGCCTCCTCGTTCACGACGCCCTCGATCTCGCGCAGGAACCACGGATCGATCCCGGTGGCGGCGAACACCTCCTCGACGGTGAAGCCGGCGCGGAACGCCTCGCCCACCCAGAAGATCCGGTGCGCGCGCGGGACGCGGATCTCGCCGTCGATCTTCTCGCGCTCGGCCTTGGTGTACGGATCTCCCGGGCGCTTCCCGAGCGGAGAGTCGAGGCCCGACCTGTCGATCTCGAGCCCGCGGAGCGCCTTCTGCAGGCTCTCCTGGAAGGTGCGGCCGATCGCCATCACCTCGCCGACCGACTTCATCTGCGTCGTGAGCGTGTCGTCGGCGCCGCGGAACTTCTCGAACGCGAAGCGCGGGACCTTCGTGACGACGTAGTCGATCGTCG
>DASSQI010000132.1:0-5243 GCA_035702585.1 Anaeromyxobacteraceae bacterium | reverse complement strand
TCGGCACGCTGCGGCGGAAGCCCGACGCGCGCTGGCGCCTCGCGCCGGGCGATCCGGAGCGCTTCGCCGAGCTGCAGCTCGCGCTCGCGCTGCGCCACGCAGCGCTGGTGAAGCCGGGTGGCCGCTTCGTTTACGCCACGTGCGCCATCGGGCGGACGGAGAACGACGACGTCGCCGAGCGGATCGCGCGCGAGGTCCCGGGTCTCGTGCCGCTCGCCGCGAGCGACGCGCTCGGGCCGGAGCTCGCGCGCGCGCTCGGAGCCGCCGGGAACGCCGTCCGGCTCTACCCGCACCGCCACGGCACCGACGGCTTCTTCTTCGCGTCCTTCCAGCGGAACGGCTGAGAGGGAGCGCGCATGCCCGAGCTGCCGGAGGTCGAGATCACGGCGCGGAACCTCCGCAGCTGGGCGGTCGGCCGCCGCATCGAGCGCGCCGAGGCGGAGCCCACCGCGCGATACGTCTTCCGCCCGTCCACGCCCGCGAGGTTCGCGCGCGAGGTGGCAGGCCACCGCTTCGAGTCGGTGACGCGGACCGGGAAGCAGCTCCTCATCACCCTCGACGGCGACCGCGAGCCGCTGGGCCTCCTCGCGCACCTGGGCATGACCGGCAAGTGGCTGCGGCGTCGCGCCGGCGAGCCCGGGCCGCCGCTCGTGAAGGCGCGGTTCTTCCTCGACGACGGCCACGTGCTGCACTACCGAGACCCGCGGCTGTTCGGGCGCCTCCGCCTGGTGCCGGGCGCGCACTTCGACGCCTTGCGCGAGGTGCGCGAGCTCGGCCCCGATCCGCTCGTGACCGGGATCGAGCTCCCCTGGCTCGCAGAGCGCCTGGCGCGTATCGGCCGACCGATCAAGGTCGCGCTCATGGACCAGCGCCTCCTGCCGGGCGTGGGGAACATCCTGGCCAGCGAGGCGCTCTTCAGGGCGCGCATCGACCCCCGCCGGCCTGCGCGCGACCTCACGCGCGCCGAGCTGAAGCGGGTGGCGGCCGGGGTCCTCGACTCCGTCAACGCCACGATCCAGCGCGAGCAGGGGCCGGAGATCGAGTACGTCGAGGAGCCGGGCAGCTCGAACCCGTTCCTGGTCTACGACCGGGAGGGAGAGCCCTGCCCGCGCTGCGGCAAGGGGCGCATCGTGCGCCTCGTGCAGGACCAGCGGTCGACGTACTACTGCCCGCGCTGCCAGCGCTGACCATCGCGAAGGCGACAACCGAGGGCGGACGGTGCGCCCGCGACGATTGAGGCCTCGGTCGCCGCGGTGGTATCACCCAGGGCGATGCGGCCCGAGGACATCGCGCGGCTGTCGGTCTCCGAGCTTCGCGAGCGGTTCGTGGTCCGCGGTCGGCCGCTGCCGGCCGAGTGCGAGGCGGTGCTCGCGCAGGACCCTCGGGCCGGAGCGCGCGCCGTCTACGACGCGGTCTGCAAGCGGCGGCGCGGAAACCGCGCGGAAGGGCAGCGGCTCCGGCACCTGCTCCGCTACGAGAACGAGCTCTGGGAGCGCGGCGTGGAGCGAGTCGCCGGCGTGGACGAGGCGGGGATGGCGCCGCTCGCGGGCCCGGTCGTGGCGGCGGCGGTGATCCTCCCGCGCGACTTCCGCCCTCGCGGGATCGACGACTCGAAGCAGATCGACGCCGAGGAGCGGGAGCGGCTCGCGGTCGAGATCAAGGGCGCCGCGATCTGCTGGGCCGTGGGGATCGCCTCCGTGGAGGAGATCGACACGGTCAACATCTACCACGCAGGTCTCCTCGCGATGCGCCGCGCCGTCGAGGGGCTCGCCCATTGCCCGCAGCACCTCCTCATCGACGCGCGGCGCCTGCGCGACGTCGCGATCCCTCAGGACGGGATCGTGCACGGCGACGCGCTCTCGCTCACGATCGCGGCGGCGAGCATCGTCGCGAAGACGACGCGGGATCGGATGATGGCCGAGCTCGACCAGGTTCACCCCGGGTTCGGGTTCGCCCGGCACAAGGGGTACCCGACCGCGGAGCACTTCGCCGCGATCGCGGAGCGCGGCGTCTGTCCGATCCACCGGCGCTCGTTCGCTCCCGTCCGGCTGGCGCTCGGGCTCGACCCGATCCAGCAGGACCTGTTCGGGCCGGGTGGTGGCGACCCTTCGTGGGACGTAGCCGAGGAGGCGCCGAAGGAACAACGTTGAGCGCCTGGCCGCTCGCGCGCCGTGTCACAAGTGGTTTGACTCGCGAGTAGGTGGGAGCTAGTAGACACTCAGGAAATGCCCGACGGAGCTGGTGCGCCCGGACCCAGGCGGATGATCCGCCGACCGGCGGCCCCCCGATCCGGCGACTCGATGACGACACCCACACTCCGTACCGAAGCGTTTTCCCCAGCAGAGATCGTCGAATCCTCCCGCGGCGACGCAGCGTCGCCGCAAGGGGAGGATGCGAGGCGCCGCGCCCCGCGCCTCATGCTCGATCCGCCGGAGCCCGACCCGAACCACCCGTCCGAGATACCGCTCGATCGGCTCGACGCCGACGCGGTGAAGGTCATCGCGCGGCTCCGGCACATGCATCACCAGGCTTACCTGGTCGGCGGCTGCGTGCGCGACGTGCTGCTCGGCGCGATCCCGAAGGACTTCGACGTCGCGACGAGCGCCCACCCGGGCGAGGTGAGGGCGGTGTTCCGCAACTGCCGCCTCATCGGCAGGCGGTTCCGGCTCGCGCACGTGTTCTTCCGCGGCGGCAAGGTCATCGAGGTCGCCACGTTCCGCAAGAACCCGATCGACCTCGCGGACGACGTGCCCGACGGCGATCTCCTCATCACGCGAGACAACGTGTTCGGCACCGCCGAGGAGGACGCGCTACGGCGCGACTTCACGGTGAACGGGCTGTTCTACGACACGTTCGCGGGCGAGGTGATCGACTACGTGGGCGGGCGCGCCGACCTCGAGGCGCGACGAATCGCGACGATCGGCGATCCCGAGATCCGCATGCGCGAGGACCCGGTCCGCGCGCTTCGCGCGATCCGGTTCGCCGCGCGCCTCGGCTTCACGATCGCGCCGGACACCTTCGCCGCGATGCGCCGGCACGCCGGCGAGATCGCCCGCTGCGCGCCGCCGCGGATCCTCGAGGAGGTCCTGAAGGTGCTGCGCTGCGGCGCGTCCTCGCGCGCGTTCGAGCTCATGCGCACGAGCGGTGCGCTGCCGATCATCCTCCCTGCGCTCGCCGCTTACGTGGAGGGCGCCGACGAGGCGCAGCGCCGCCGGTTCTTCTCGCACCTCTCCGCGCTCGACGCCGTCGTGAGGTCGCGGCGCGACGTCTCGGAGGCGGCGCTCCTCGGTGCGCTCCTCATCCATTTGCCGGAACCCGAAGGCAAGACGTCGCCTCGCGACGAGCTGCTGTCCGCGCTCGTCGGCACGGCGCGCCTACCGCGGCGGATCGCGGAGCGGGTGCGGCTCGCGCTCGATGCGCAGGCCATCTTCCGCTCCGGTCCGCGGCGGCGTCAGCGCGGGCTCCCGGCGCAGTCGTACTACCAGGACGCGCTGCAGCTGCTCGAGGTCACGGCCCGCGCGACCGGCGAGGGCGAGGACCTGCTCGCGCGCTGGCAGTCGGGAGAGGCGCTCGTCGAGCCCGGGAAGGCGCACGGCCAGCCCGCGCGCCGGAACGGCCACGCTCCTCGCGCACCGCATGCGAACGGCCACGGTGGTCACGGCCACGCTGCCGCCCATCACGACTCGGCAGCTCCCGAGGTGGGCGCTGAAGAGCCGCGCGCCAGCCTCGACGAGCCGCGGGCGAGCGACGAGTCGCGCACCAGTCATGCGGCCGCGGCCGCCGGCACCGGCGAGGAGGCCGGGGGCGAAGGCGTCGGAGAGGGACGCCGCCGCCGTCGCCGGCGGGGTGGTCGCCGTCGCCGCCGCCGCGGCGGGGCGTCTGCCGCCGCAGCGGGCGTGCAGAACACGCCGTGATTGCAGGCGTTATCGTCAGCCCGAGTCTTGACCGGTCGCGCACCGTCAAGTAGATACCGCCGACCATGCCCAGCGAGCGCGCCGAGAAGCCGTCTCCCCGCTACAAGCGCATCCTCCTCAAGCTCTCGGGCGAGGCGCTCATGGGGGACAGCAAGTACGGCATCTCCCCGAAGACGATGGCGTCCATCGCCCAGGACGTGAAGGACGTCGTCGATCTCGGCGTCGAGGTCGCGCTCACGATCGGGGGCGGCAACATCTTCCGGGGCGTCTCGGGGGCGACCGAGGGGATGGACCGGTCGAGCGCCGACTACATGGGAATGCTCGCCACCGTGATCAACTCGATGGCGCTGCAGGACGCGCTCGAGAAGCTCGGGGTCGAGACGCGCGTCCAGTCCGCGATCGAGATGCACCAGGTCGCGGAGCCCTACATTCGCCGCCGCGCCATCCGCCACCTCGAGAAGGGGCGAGTGGTCATCTTCGCCGCCGGCACCGGGAACCCGTACTTCACGACCGACACCGCCGCCTCGCTTCGGGCGATGGAGATCCACGCCGACGTCCTGCTCAAGGCGACGAAGGTGGACGGCGTGTACTCGGCCGACCCGAAGAAGGATCCGTCCGCGACCAAGTTCAAGTCGCTCACCTACATCGACGTCCTCAAGAAGAACCTGAAGGTGATGGACTCCACCGCCATCAGCCTCTGCATGGACAACGATCTGCCGATCGTCGTGTTCGACCTCACGTCGCGCGGGAACGTGCGCCGGGTCGTGCTCGGCGACGAGATCGGCACCACCGTCAAGGGTGGCGGTCGCGCCGGGGAGTAGCAGGCCGCCGCCGGACCGCGGCGCCGCCGCGGCCACATCGCAGGAGGGACGCGCCATGGGCTTCGCCGACGACACCGTCAAGGACCTCAACAGCCGCATCGTCAAGACGCTGGATCACTTCCGTCAGGAGCTCATGACGATCCGGACCGGGCGCGCGAACCTGCACATGCTCGACGGCGTCAAGGTGGACTACTACGGCACGCCGACTCCGCTGAGCCAGGTCGCCACGCTCGCGGTCGCCGACGCGCGGCTCATCACGGTGAAGCCGTGGGAGAAGCCGATGATCCCGGTCATCGACAAGGCGATCCGCGACGCGAACCTCGGGTTGAACCCGATGTCCGACAAGGACGTCGTCCGCGTCCCGGTGCCGCCGCTCACCGAGGAGCGGCGCCGCGACATCGTGAAGCAGGTGAAGCACAAGGGCGAGGAGCAGAAGCTCGCGATCCGCAACGAGCGGCGGGACGCGAAGGAGCTCATCGAGACCGCCGAGAACGACGGCGACGTCGCC
>DASSQI010000131.1:0-13738 GCA_035702585.1 Anaeromyxobacteraceae bacterium | reverse complement strand
ACGAGCACGCTCGCCGCGATGGCAGCCCCCCAGCGACGTAGAATGCCGGGATGCCTCTCGACATCTCGGCGAAGCAGTTCCAGGAGCTGACCGAGCAGATCTCGCGCCTCGCCGGCGACTACCTGCTCCGCCTCGACGAGCGCCCGATCCAGCCTTCCTCGTCGGGTGAGCGTCTCGTCGAGCTGCTCGGCGAGGACGCTCCGCGGCGGGGGCGCGGCGCTGCGGTCGTGGACCGCCTCCGCAGCGTGGTCGAGGGCGCGCGCGTCCAGAATGGCCGCTTCCTCGGCTACGTCATGGGCTCGGGCGAGCCCGCGGGCGCGACGGCGGATCTGCTCGCGAGCGTCCTGAACCAGAACCTGACCGCCTGGCGCTCGTCGCCGTCCGGCGTCACGGTGGAGCGCACCGTGGTCCGCTGGCTCGCTGAGGCGATCGGCTGCCGTGAGTACTCCGGAAGCCTCACGGGAGGAGGGAGCGCGGCGAACCTGATGGGCCTCGCCATGGCGCGGGAGGCGAAGGCCCCCGCGAACGAGCGCGGAGGCGCGGCCGGCGTCGTGTACGCGTCCGAGCAGGTGCACATGTCGATCGGGAAGGCCGTCGCGCTGCTCGGGCTCGGCCGCGAGAACCTCCGCCTCGTCCCGACCGATGCGGACTTCCGCATGCGCGTCGACGAGCTCGAGCGGGCGATCGCGCGTGATCGCGCCGATGGTCTCGTGCCCATCGCCGTCGTCGCATCCGCGGGCACCGTCGCGACCGGAGCGATCGACCCGCTCGCGCGCATCGCGGACGTGGCCGCGCGAGAGCGCCTGTGGATGCACGTGGACGGCGCGTACGGCGCGCTCGCCGCGGCGGTCGCGCCCGAGCGCTTCGACGGCCTCCGGCGCGCCGACTCCGTGTCGCTCGACGCGCACAAGTGGATGTACCAGGCGGTCGACTGCGGGTGCCTGCTGTTCCGCGACAGGCTCGCGGCGCGCCGCGCGTTCTCGCACAGCGGGGACTACACGAGGTCCTTCACGGACGACCCGCTCGAAGGGTTCGCCTTCTTCGAGGAGTCGATGGAGCTGTCGCGGCGCTTTCGCGCCCTGCGGCTCTGGACGTCGATCCAGTACCACGGCCTGGACGCGTTCCAGGACGCGATGCGGCGCGATCTCGCGCACGCGCGGGCGCTCGAGGAGCGCGTCCGCCGGGCGCCGGACCTCGAGCTCCTGGCGCCCGTCGAGCTCAGCGCCGTCTGCTTCCGTCACCGCTTCGCGGAGTCACCGGACGCGCGCAACCTCGAGCTGCTCGCCGCCGTGAACCGGCGCGGCCGCGTGTACCTGTCGAACGCGACCATCAGGGGGGCGTTCGCGCTGCGGGCGTGCTTCGTGAACCACCGCACGACGAGCGCAGACGTGGACGTGGTCGTCGACGAGGTCCTCGCGGCCGCGCGGGCGTGCTGACTACCGGCCTCGCGCCGGCGTCGCGCGTCGGCCCGCGGCCTGTCCGCTCTCGTCGCCGCGGGACTTCGCCACCGAGGTGTTCGGATTGTCGGCGGGGTTCACGTAGTGGATGTCGAACGGGCCCATGCCGTTGATCTGCACGACGGTCTCACCCTTCGCCTCCGCGGCGTGACGCATCTTGCCCGGCAGGAAGTGGAACGAGCCGGGATCGAGCTCGTGCGACGGAGAGTCCCAGGTGTCCCCCATGTGCAGCTTGAGCGTGCCGGCGAGCACCGTGAGCTGCTCGTCCTGCGTGTGCCAGTGAGGGGCGATCTTGTAGCCGTCGGGTGCCTTGAGCCGGATCGCGAACGGGCCCTTCTTCGAAGGATCCCCGTAGAGAACGGCCAGCTCGCCTCCCTTCGGAAGGTCGGGCGGCGCGTCGCCCCACTTCAGCTCGTCGGCCTTCGTGAACGTCGCGGTCTTCTTGCCCGCGGCGGATTGCTTCGAGGTGTCCTTGGCGCTGGATGCGGTGGGCGCCAGGGCGAGTGCAGCGACGATCGTCGCGAGCAGCGCTTTCATGGTGCGGTCCTCCTCGGCACGCGCGCCACGTGGCGGCGCGCGATGCAGCGGCGCCGTTCATGGCGGGCCGCGCTCGCGCGGGCAAGGTCGCGATGGGCGGGTCCCCCGCGCGCGATCTCGCCGCTGCGGGAGTGAGCGCCCGCGCGCCCTGTGTGCGGGGTGGCGGGCGAGCGGCAGGCCATCAGGGACGATCGCTCACCTCGTACCGACGTGTGGGTGCGCGGCACCGACAAGCTGGTGTGCAACCACGGCTCGGTGCGCTCGACGCCCGCGATGCGCGCGGTGGTCCCGGCGCTTCCGGAACGAATTGCCCCTCCGCCGGCGAGATCGAGCCTACGACGGCCGCGACGCATCCAGGTGCTCGGAACGGGCACGACCGGTGCACGACGCAATGATCATGTCGATCGCGTCAGTCACCGCGCCGCTGCGCGACGCGCGCAACCGCATGCGCTCAACGCTGGCGGCGATCTCCGATCGCATCGGCGAGCTCGCGCTGGTCCCGATCGCTGAGCGGGGCGCCGCGATGGAGCAGGTGGTCGCGGACCTCGACCGCTGCCTGAAGCCGCATCTCGAATGGGAGGAGCGCACCATCCACCCCGTCGTGGACAAGTTCGCCTGCGAGGGGCCGGCGGCGTTCAGCGCCTCGATGCGCTACGAGCACCACATCATCCACCGGAGCATCGGCGAGCTCCGGGCGTACGCGGGAGACGCGACGGCCGTCGTCGCATTCTCGCGGCGTGCCGACGGCCTGCTGGGGGTCGTCCTCGCGCACTTCGAGCTCGAGGAGGAGGTGCTCTTCCCGATCCTCGATCGTGCGCTCGATCCTGCGTCGCGCGGCCCGGCCGTCGTGGAGCCGCCGCCGCATTGAACGTCGTTCGCGTCGCGTCGACTGGCGTCGGCTCGCCGTGAGACGGCCGCCAGCCGGGCGCGAGCTGGAGGTGAGTCGTGATCCATCGTTCGTGGAATCCTGCAGCTGGCCACGGCGTCGTTCCGCAGCAGCGGCCCCCGCCGCCCGCGTCCGTTCACCCGGACGGCACCGTCGACCGGAAGCTCTGGGCGCCCAGCGAAGGGCCCTGCCGCCACGAGGTCGGCGGCAGCGGCGGCGAGCCCGAGGGCTGGAGCGAGCCCATCCGCAAGGTGTGCTGGGACTGATCCTCGCGGATCACGACCGGCCGTCGTCCGGGTCGTCAGCCTTCGGCGGCGCACCGCGATCGCGCATGAGCGCGAGCGCGTCCGCTGCCGTCCGCAGCACCCGCGGGCCCTCGAAGTAGGCCGCGACCTTCACCGCCGGGTACGCACGCATCCGCTGGACGAGCTCCGCGGCGCGCGAGGCGAGGAGCGACTCGCACTGCTCGTACACGCCGCGGGGCTCCTCCTCGAGGCGCTCGTGGGGATCCAGGATGATGCGCAGCTCCGCCGCGAGCGACGCGGTGGGCGGCGGGACGAGCAACGCCGCGATCGCGCCGTGGTCGACGCGGATGCGAGCGGCTTCGCGCAGGGGTTCACCGCCGCGCGCCTCGCGCGCCGCCGGGAAGAGGATCTTCTCCTCGAGCGCGATGTGGCGGAGGAGCCCGGCGCGGAACGCGTCGAACGCGTCCCGGTCGACGGCACCCGGCGTCGCGAAGGCCGTCGCGAACAGCGCGCCGAGGCGCGCGTGGTCGTCGGCGAGAAATCGTGCGATCGCGCCCGTCGCGTCCATGGTCACGCTCCGCTCTCGCGAGCTCGCAGGGAGTCCACGAACTGGATCCTGCTCGAGACCAAAAGAAAAAGCCCGACCGCGATGGCCGGGCTTCATCTGCTGAGAAGCTGGGTACGAGTTCCTAGAGGGGGCGGACGTTCGCCGCCTGCAGACCCTTCGGGCCCCTCGTGACGTCGAACTGCACCTTCTGGCCTTCAGCGAGCGACCGGAAGCCGTCGGCCTGGATCGCAGTGTGGTGGCAGAAGACATCCTCGCCGCCGTCGTCCTGCGTGATGAAGCCGAAGCCCTTCGCGTCGTTGAACCACTTGACCGTACCGTTTGCCATTTGCTGTCTCTACTCGTTTCTCTCTGTTTTCGCGTGGCAGTCAGTGCCGCGCGTGACTCCATCCCTTCCCGAGCGGGAAGGGATGGACGGGTGTAGTCGAACTGAACAGAAAAGTCGAGGAACCCCCCAAGATTACCGTCTGCAGGCTGCATCCGACCGTGGCGAGCACCAGCGCGAGCGCGGGTGTATACAAGGGCGGCGCCGGCAACCACGCCGACCCCCCCTAGCGCCGCCGTGAGCGACACGGCGGGACCGCGCGACACCCTTCGTTCCTGGACGAGCCGCTTCGAGCCTCCCGCTCGAGGACCGCCTTTGGACGCGTGAGCGCGAACGGAAGAAGAGCCGAAATGAGCGATTACAAGAAAGGCATGCTGGTCCAGCACACGACGCTGGGACTCGGCAAGATCGTGGCGCTCGACCACAAGGCCGTCCACGTGTTCTTCGCGAACAGCCAGGACCGCTTCGCGACGAAGCTTCGGCGCGACCTCGCCGAGCCCTTCCTGAGCCTGGCCTCCAGCACCGACCGGTGGCTCACGGGGCTCTCCGCGTTCGCGTTCGACGAGAGGGCGGCGCGATACCGGATATCGGATCCGTGGATCTCCGACGCCGACGCGATCGCGCGGTTCGTGGAGGTGTACCCGGACGGCTTCAGGGACGTGAAGTACACGACTGGCGACGGGAAGGCGGGCCGGGAGCGCAGCTTGAAGTGGCGACGCGCACACCAGGCGTTCTCCGAGACCCTGGGGAACGGCGAAGGGGAGCGGCTCCTCGCCGCCGGTGACGTGACCACGATCGTCGACCGGGCCTGCCAGGTCGAGCGTCACGTGCGGCCGCTTCTCTCCGCTGCGGAGAAGTCGCTGTTCGCGGACGCCCTGTCCGACGCCGGCGTCGCTCGCGGCTATTTCGAGGCGCTGTTCGAGCTGCTCGCTGCTCCCGCACCGGACGAGACGCGCTTCGACGCGCTCGCGTCGGCCGTCGCCACGCTGCCGGCGAACGAGACGCCCGAGTCCGCGTGGTACGTCGCGACGGTCCTCCCGTTCGTGGCACAGCCCGATCGGCACATGATCCTGCGTCCCAAGATCACGTGCGCGGCGGCGCAGCGGCTGCGGTTCGAGCTCGCATATCGGCCGGAACCCAGCTGGGCCACCTACGCGGCGTTGCTCCAGAGCTCGGGCGACCTGCTGGAGAAGCTCAGGTCGCTCGGCGCGAGCGACCACGTGGACGTCGAGGTCTTCACGCACGTGGCGCTGCAGAAGCATTCGCGCCCGGCGGCCGCTGTCGCGCCCGCTCCCGCCAGGCGCCACTGACAGGGGCTCCGCCGTGACGCGGCGGCCCCCCTCGCCGCGTCTGGCGACGCCGCCTCGAGACCGACGAGGGACAGCCGTTCGCCGGAACGTGGCCTACTCCGCGACCCCGGTCGTGCACAGGTTCGCGATTCGCGTGCCTCGTCGGCTGCTCCTCGTTGGCTTACGCGCTTGGAGGTCGTATGGAAAAGGTCCCGGACGGCGCTGCTACCCGCGAGGCGCACCCCGCCACGATTCACAGCTGGAACACGCAGACGCGGAGCACGATGTGCGGCGCGCCGGGTCAGACCGGATCGACGAAGCACGCGCGCGACGTGACCTGCCCTGCGTGTCGCGAGCTGCTCGGCCGCGAGCCGCACGATCCCATCGTACATCCGTGAGCGATTCCGCCGCGGCGTTCGCGGTCGGGCGGATCACGGTCCGGTCAGAGGGACGAGGATGCCTCCTGGCGCGCCTCGCGCCCCGCCGTGCACGTGCGCCGCGTTCGGGCTGACGAGACCGAAGGTGATGATGAAGCCGCCCACCTCGCCGCTCGTCCCGTTGTCGAGCGCGAGCAGCCCGGCGCCGAAGGCGGTCGTCGTCACCGGAGGAGTCTCCTGGGCGCCGTCGAGCGACGCGATGCGGACGGCGCCACCGCGCCTGAGCTGGCCGCGGATCTCGCCGCCCGGGTTCGCCGCGGTGTGCACGTTGTAATAGAGGTTCTTCGCGGCGAACGCGGTTCGTTGCTCGGCCGTGAGCGCCGCCGCGCCGTCGGGCACGACCCACAGACTCGGCCCGCCGGAGAGCGGCAGGATGATCCCGCCGGCGGTGCCCTCGGGGCCGAGGTGGACGTGCGCCGCGTTCGCGCTGGTCAGCGTCGAGTTGACGATGAAGCCACCCGGCTTCCCCGTCGCGTCGTCCACGATCAGCACGCCCTCGCCGAAGCCGGTCGAGCTCGTCGGCGGGGTTTCCTGCGCGCCGTTCAGCGACGCGAGCTGGACGGTGCCGGTCTTGTCGAGCTGCCCGCGGATCTCGCCGCCCGGGTTCGCCGCGGTGTGCACGTTCACGTAGAGATTGCCCGTCTGCCACGCGTTGATCTGATCGGCCGTGAGCGGCGCCGCGCCGTCGGGGACGACCCAGACGTCCGGCCCGCCGGAGAGCGGGACGATGATGCCGCCGGCGATCCCGCGCGCAGCCAGGTGCACGTGAGCTGCGTTCGGGTTCACGAGCCCCGACGTGACGATGACGCCCCTGATCCGGCCGGTGGCCTGATCGACCGTGAACGCCGCCGCGCCGAACGCGTTCGTCGTGACGGCGGGTGTCTCCTGAGCGCCGTCGAGGCTCGCGAGCCGGAGGGTTCCTCCGCTGTCGAGCTGCCCGCGGATCTCGCCGCCGGGGTTCGCCGCCGTGTGAGCGTTGTAATAGAGGTTCCCAGCGGCGAACGCGGTGCGGCCGTCGGCCGTCAGCGCAGGCGCGGATTCCGACACCACCCAGAGCGCCGTCGTGCCCGAGCCGCCGCCGCCGCCTCCCCCTCCGCCCCCGCCATTCCCTCCGTCGTTCGAGGAGCCGCCGCACGCGGCGAGCGCGAGCAGCCCGATGAACGTGATGCACGACCGGCAAACGGTTCGTTTCATGGCGAGTGTCCTCCGTGGCTCGACTTGGCCATCGGTGTGACACCGCACCGTGGAGTTGGTGGCCGAACCATCTTGGGGCCGACGGATCACCCGGGAGGCGAGCGCGGAAGCGCGCGGCGAGCGGCCGGGCGCTAGTCCACCGTGCTCTCGAGCTCGCCGACCTCGGGGGGGCGCGGGCGCGTCAGCGCCGCTCCTTCTCGTGCTCCTTCTCCTCCTCGAACACGCCGGCTGCCGTCTCGTGCTCCCGCTCGATCGGAGGAGCGACGGTGCGCTCTCTCGGGTCGTGCCGCTCGGGCGGGCTCTCGGTCTTCGGCTTGCTCTGATCGTTGCGGTCGTTCATCTCGACTTTCCTCCCTCACGAAACGGTAGGCCTCGGAGACGCCGTTGACAGCGGCTGGCCGGAGGCGTATCCGTCGTGCGTAACTAACTAGTTAGTTACTTATGGAGGAGCTCATGTACAGGTCGCTGCTCGCAACTCTCGTGGCTGCCGCGTTCGCAGCCGCAGCCCCCGCACATGCCGCCGGCGTTCCCGAGCCGTCGCTCGCGCGGACCGCCGTCGACGCGCGGAGGGTGGAGGTCACGCCGCTCGTCGGAGCGTGGATCCCGATCGGCCACGCGCGCCAGGACTTCGACGCGGCGCCGCTCACCGGTCTCCAGCTCGCTTACGACGTGGATCCGCACTTCGCCGTCGTGGGGACGTTCGCCTGGGCGGCGACGTCCGCACGCCGGCTCTCGGGCGCCGATCTCGACGTCCTCCAGTACGACCTCGGCCTCCGAGGCCAGCACGCGTTCGCGCTCGCCCGGAGCGTGACGCTGCGACCGTTCCTCGGCCTCGGAGTCGGACAGTCCCGCTTCCTCTTCCGCGACGCGCGGTACGCGGATGGCCCGGGATTCGCGTTCTACTCGAGCGCTGGCGTCGAGGTGGGCTATCGCGCGCTCGCCGCCGGCGTCACCGCCCGTCACCAGATCCACTCGGTCGACGCGGACGCGCTCGGCACGAGCCCGTACCGCCAGAACGTGGAGCTCTTCACGTCGGTCGGGCTCCGGTTCTGACGAGCGCCGCCGTGGTATGAGGGCGCCATGCCCCGGACCCGCCGCCAGCGGCGCCCGCGCGACGCCGAGGCGACCCGCCGCACGCTGCTCGACGCCGCGACGTCCGTCTTCGCCGAGCACGGCTTCGCCGGCGCGCGCGTCGACGAGATCGCGGAGCGCGCCGGCGTCAACAAGCGGATGATCTACGCGTACTACGGCGACAAGGAGGGCCTGTACCGCGAGGTGCTCTCGTCGCGCCTCTCCGCGCCCGAGGCGTCGCAGATCGTCGCCGACACGGGCGAGCCGCGCCGCGCCCTGGAGCGGCTCGTCCGCTGGTACTTCCGGTTGCTGTCGGAGGACGGCGCGTTCGCGCGGCTCCTCGCGTGGGACATGCTCACCGGCGGCGCGCGCCGGCGCGAGATGCTCCTCGACAGCGCCGGACCCGCGCTGGAGCTCGTCACGGCGCTGGGCCGCCGGGCGGTCGCGACCGGTGAGCTGGGTCCGGGGTTCGATCCGGCCAAGTTCCGCGCCGCCGTGGTCGCGCTCGGCCTCGGGTACTCGCTCCAGCACCCGGCGATGGAAGCCGCCCGGGCGCGGACCGGCGCGCGGTTCACGGACGAGGAGTTCGTCGACTACGCGTGCCGGCTGCTGCTCGGTCCGGGCGGTGAGCGAGGCTGAGCGCGTCGAGGATCAGGCTGGCGCTCGCACGTGGGAAGCTGCTTGATCGGCTTCCCCGAACGGAGGACGCTAGTCGTCCATCTTTCCCCCGGAGTAACCGAGATGCCGGACCACGACCGAGGTCCCACGCCGCGCGATCGCGAGCTCTCGACGCTGGCGGACATCCGCGCCGCCATCGACGAGTGTGACGCGCGGACCATCGAGCTGCTCGCCGAGCGCCGCGCCTACGCGCTGCAGGCGGCGCGCTTCAAGAGCGCCGCCGACGGCGTGAAGGACACCGCGCGCGAGGAGCAGGTGGTCGCGAACGTGAGGGCGCTGGCGGAGCGCGACGGCATCGAGCCCGACCTCGTCGAGACCCTCTACCGCGACATGATCGCCGGCTTCGTCCGGGTGGAGCAGACGACCGGTGACCACTCCGCGCCCCCCGTCATCGAGAACCGGAACGTCACCGCGTTCGACGCGATCCTGACTCCGGAGGAGACGAAGCAGCGCGTCCGGCTGTCGGAGCGCGCCGCCGAGACCGTGACCCACGGCCGCGCGACGCTCGAGGCGATCCTCGACGGCCGCGACCCGCGCCTCTTCGCCGTCGTCGGCCCTTGCTCGATCCACGACACGGTCGCGGCGCTCGACTACGCGCGCCGCCTGCGCGCGCTCGCCGAGGAGCTCTCGGACACGGTCGTCCTGGTGATGCGCGTCTACTTCGAGAAGCCGCGGACGTCCGTCGGGTGGGAGGGCTTCACGACCGACCCGCACATGGACGGGTCCTTCCGTATCAAGGAGGGCATGGAGCGCGCTCGCCGCTTCATGCTCGACGTGAACGAGCTCGGGCTCCCCATCGGAACGGAGGCGCTCGATCCCATCGCGCCGCACTACCGGGGCGATCTCGTGACCTGGACGGCGATCGGCGCCCGGACCTCGGAGTCGCAGACGCATCGCAACCTCGCGTCGGGGCTCTCGACGCCGGTCGGCTTCAAGAACGGCACCGACGGCGACATCGAGGTCGCGGCGAACGCCGTCGTCTCCGCGGCTCAGCCGCACGCGTTCCTCGGCATCAACGACCACGGCCGCTCGGCCGTCATCCGCACCCGCGGGAATCCCTACGGGCACGTCGTGCTGCGCGGCGGCGGCGGTCGCCCGAACTTCGACAGCGTCTCCGTGTCGCTCGCGGAGCAGGCGCTGGCGAAGGCGCGCGTCCCGAAGCGGCTCGTCATCGACTGCTCCCACGCGAACTCGTGGAAGAACCCCGAGCTGCAGCCGCTGGTGGTGCGGGACGTCGTGAACCAGCTCCGCGACGGCAACGAGTCCATCGTCGGGCTGATGCTCGAGAGCTTCATCGAGTCGGGGAGCCAGTCCATCCCGGCGGACCTCTCGAAGCTCAAGTACGGCTGCTCCGTCACGGATCCGTGCCTCGGCTGGGGCGACACCGCGGCGACGCTCCGCACGGTGCGCGAGCGGCTGCGCGACGTCGTGGCCGCCCGGCGGCGCGCCGGCTGACCCGCGACCATCCTGGAGCGCTACTCCCCGAGTGATCGCGCCCGCGGACAACCACGAGCAGTCGCCGGACGTCGCCGCCTCGTCCGACGAGCACGTGCTCGCCGAGTGCGTGCGGCTGCTGTACGTCCGGTCCGCCCCGATCCTCACGCTCATGGGCGTGGCCGCCGCGGTGTTCGCGCTCTCGTTCGCCGAAGACGCGCTGAGCACGAGGGTCCTGGGCTGGCTCGCTGGGATCGCGGTGACGACCGTCGCGAGGCTGCTCCTCGCCCGACGGTACCTCTCCCGGCCGCGAAGTTCGGCCGAGGCGCCGCGCTGGGCGAGGCTGTACGCCGTCGGGGCAGGGTCGAGCGGAGTCGCGTGGGGTGTCGCGGGCCTCCTGTTCTTCCGCGGCGGGTTGCTGTCCGATCACGCGTTCCTCGCGATGATGCTCGGCGGCGTCGCCGGCAGCGCCATCGCGGCGAACTCGATCTACGTCCGGGCGGCGCTCGCGTTCGCGGTGCCCGCGCTGACGCCGTTCGTCGTGCGCCTCGTCGCGGAGCTCGACGCGCCGCACGTCGGGCTCGCGATGGTGGTGGTGCTGTTCGCCGGCGCGATGGCGACCGTGGGCAGGACGGCGGCGCAGGCCATCTACGAGTCCGTCCGGCTGCGCTTCGGCAACGAGGCGCTCGCCGAGCACTACCGTCGCGAGGTCGTCCAGCACCGCAGCGCCGCGCAGGCGCTGAGGGAGTCGGAGGCGCTCTTCCGCGACCTCTCGGAGCGGGCGATCGTCGGCGTCTACGTCATCCAGGACGGACGCTTCCGGTACGTGAACCCGAAGATGGGAGAATTCTTCGGATACGCGCCCGGCGAGATGCTCGGAGTCCTCGCCGCCGACACGGTCCACCCGGACGATCGCGCCACGATGACCGAGAACGTCCGGAAGCGGCTCGCGTCGGAGGTGGACGCGATCCACTACGAGTTCCGGGGATTGCGCAAGAGCGGGGAGATCTTCGACCTCGAGGTCTTCGGCACGCGCACGAGCGTCGGCGGACGCCCCGCGATCGTCGGGACGCTCGTCGACGTGACCAACCGAAAGCGCGCCGAGCAGGAGCAGATCCGCGTCCAGAAGGTGGAGTCGCTCGGGATCCTGGCGGGAGGCATCGCCCACGACTTCAACAACCTGCTGGCCGCGATCCTCGGCAGCATCACCGTGGCGAAGGAGAGCGGCAGCGTGGACGCGCTGCAGCGCGAGGTGCTCGGCGAGGCGCAGGAGGCGGCGCTGCGCGCGAGCGACCTCACGCGGCAGCTCCTGACGTTTTCCCGCGGCGGCGAGCCGGTCAAGAAGAGCGTGTCGCTCGAGTCGGTCGTCCGGTCGTCGGCCGCCTTCGCGGTGCGAGGTTCGCGCGCGGTCTGTCACTGCGAGTTCGCGCCCGATCTGTGGGCCGTGGACGCCGACGAGGGCCAGATCGCGCAGGTGATGCACAACCTCGTCCTGAACGCGGTGCAGGCGATGCCCGACGGCGGCGCGGTGCGAGTGGTCGCCGCGAACGTGCCGCAGGGCACGCCGGTGCCCGTCGGCCTCGCGCCGTCGCGGTACGTGCGGATCTCGGTCACCGACGATGGGCCGGGGATCAGCCCGGCCATCATGCAGAAGATCTTCGACCCGTACTTCACGACGAAGTCGACCGGCACCGGGCTGGGCCTCGCGACTGCGCACTCGATCGTCCGGCGTCACCGTGGTCACATCAGCGTCGATCCGCAGTCGACGCGCGGCGCGACCTTCCACGTTCACCTTCCGGCAGCCGAGCGCGTCGTCGGCGCCGACGTGGACGTCGCGGCGCCGCAGCTCGCGGTTCCGCGCGGGCGGATCGCCGTCATGGACGACGACGATCTCGTCCGCAGGAGCGCGATGCGAGTCCTGACGCAGCTCGGGTTCGAGGCGGTGCCCGCGCGCGACGGCGCCGAGCTGCTGGCGGTCTGCGAGGCGGCGCGCGCGAGCGGGCGACCCATCGACGCCGCCATCATGGATCTCACCATCCCCGGCGGCATGGGCGGCAAGGAGGCCGTCGGCGTCCTCCGGCAGCGCGAGCCGGCAGTGAAGGCGATCGTGTCGAGCGGGTATTCGACCGATCCGGTCATGGCCGATCACGCTCGACACGGCTTCGCCGGGATGATCGCGAAGCCCTATTGCCTCGACGGCATGGCAGCGGTCCTCCAGCGCGTGCTCGGAGGGAATCGAAGCACCGTTCCGAGCGTTCCGGGGTCATGAAGAACGTGATTCGAAAGCTGCAGCGGATCGTGGCGCGGATCCTCGAGGTCGAGGCGCGAACGTCGCTCCAGGATCGTTCCGCCTTCCCGCGGAAGTAGGGCGTCGACCTCGCGGCGCGACCCGGCCGCGGATCGCGCCCGTCGCGCCGAGCCTCCGACAGATCTCTCGATCCGGTGAGCCGCGTCCGCTGTACGATGGTCGCGGCGGCCCGCCGTGGCGCGCGCGCAAACTCGACCCTCGCGAGGAGACACCGGTGCTGAAGGACAAGGTCGCAGTGGTGACGGGCTCGAGTCGCGGCATCGGCGCGGCGATCGCGAAGCTGCTCGCGTCGCACGGCGCGAAGGTCGTCGTGAACTACACGGCGAACAAGGAGGCCGGCCAGAAGGTCGTGGCCGAGATCGTCGCGGCCGGGGGGAGGGCGATGCTGGCGCGCGCCGACGTCACCGTGCGCACCGACGTCGAGGGCATGGTCCGGGCGGTCGAGTCGGAGCTCGGCCCGATCGACATCCTCGTCAACAACGCCAACATGAGCTTCCCGATCGTGCCGTTCGTCGAGTACCGCTGGGAGGACTTCGAGCGGAAGGTGACGACCGAGATGAAGGCGAGCTTCTTCACCTGCCAGGCCGTCGCGCCCGGCATGGTGCAGCGCCGCAGCGGTTCCATCGTGAACGTGAGCAGCGGGCTCTCGCGCGTCCCCGGGCCCGGGTTCATCGCCCACTCGAGCGCCAAGTCCGCGCTCGACGCGTTCTCGAAGTCGCTCGCCCTCGAGCTGGGACCGCACGGCGTCCGCGTCAACGTCGTCGCGCCGGGGCTCACGCTCACCGACGCGACGAGCGACCAGCCCAAGGCGATGCACGACGCGGTCGCCGCGCACACGCCGCTCCGGCGCCTCGCGGAGCCCGACGACGTCGCGGGGGCGGTGCTCTTCTTCTGCACGGACGAATCGCGTCACGTGACCGGCGCGTACCTGCCGGTGTGCGGCGGCTCGCAGATGACGTGAAGCGGGCCGGCCCCTGTTGAGAACCCAACCGCTCACGTCTACAATCCGGCCCCTGTGCGAGCGCTGCTCGTAGCCATGCTCATCAACGGTCTGGTGCCCGCCCTCGGCGAGGCCGCCGAGGCCGTGGTCCACCTCGCCGAGACGGGCCACCTCGCGCACGGCATCGCCGGCGAGCGAGATCTCGGAGACCTGGGCGCCGAGCACGGCTGCGGCGGCAGCGAGCACCGCTGCGTCTGCTGCCCCAACCTGCCCGTCGCGCCGGCTCCCGCGCCGGCGACGCTCGCGCGCTTCGAGCGCGAGCCCGCGAAGCTCTCCCCGAGCGACCAGGCGCGCCCGCTGGCACGCTCGCTC
>DASSQI010000130.1:0-15276 GCA_035702585.1 Anaeromyxobacteraceae bacterium | reverse complement strand
CGACCTGTACGCCGCGCAGATCGCGGCCGACGGCACCGTGAACCTCTATCGGCGCAACCAGTGGGACTGGACGCTGCTCGGCAGCGCCGCTGCCGGCATCACGAGCGGCACGGTGTACACGCTCCAGCTCGCGGTGACGGGGACATCTCCGGTCCACCTCGAGGTGTCGCTCGGCGGCGCGAGACTCATCACGGTCGATGACGGCTCCGGTGCGCGCGTCACGTCCGGAGTGCCCGGCATCGAGAGCTACGACGCCGGCGTGACCTACGGCCGCTTCGAGGTGTCGGCGCGGTGAGCGCTCTCACATGTCGGCGTACCGCTTCGCCGATGCCAGATCGCGGCGCAGCTCCTCAGCCGTGCGTCGCGGACCGTACCCCGGGGTGTCTCGCTGGATCCGCCAGCCCTCCCGCAGCGGGCCCGCGTCCACCACGTCGAAGCCGAACTGATCGATGAGGCGGCTCACGGCGGCCTTCGCGGCGGGATCGTCGCCCGCGATGACGAGCGCGCGCCGATTCTTCGTCCCGGCGGGTAGACCGTGCGTCGTGAGCTCGGCCGCGTAGATGTGGTTGAACGCCTTCACGACCTTCGAGGTGGGAAGATGCGCCTGCAGGAGCTCGGCCGTGGTGGTCGACTCGTCGTCGAGCGCGCGGATGTGCCCGTCACGCTGCGGGTAATAGTTGTTCGTGTCGATCACGGTCTTCCCGGCGAGCGGCTCGACGGGCACCTCCCGGTAGTGCTTCAGCGGAATGGAGACCACGACGAGGTCGCCCGCTCGCGCTGCCTCGGCCGGCGTCGCCGCGCGTGCACGCGGCCCGAGCTCGCCGACGAGGCTCGAGAGGGTCTCCGGTCCTCGCGAGTTGCTCACCACCACGTCATGGCCGCTCGCGACGGCGAGCCGCGCGAGCTGACTTCCGATGTGTCCTGCGCCGATGAAGCCGATGATCGCCATGCACGGATCGCTATCGGCCCGGCGCGAGCGCCGCAAGACAGCTCGCGCACCGATCGAGAGCTCGGTTCGACCCCCGTGGCCCAACGCCGCGCGCGGGTCGCAAAGGTGCTATGGCTGACGGATGAAGTCCGCCCGGCAGGAGAGCAAGGGGCCCGTGACCCCGGGCCTCACCGACGTCGCGGCGGGTGCGCGTGTGAAGCCGTTGCTCCGCGGGGTGTCGCACGAGCTCGCCGTCTCCGCCGCGCTGCTCGGGTGGGTAGCGCTGTTCCGGGCCGCGCAGACGCGCCAGGCCGCGGCTGCCGCGAGCGTGTACGGCGCGAGCCTCGCGGCGATGTTCGGGTTGAGCGCGCTCTACCATCGCCCGACGTGGCCGCCAGCGCAGCGCCGCTTCCTGCGCCGCCTCGATCACGCGGCGATCTTCCTGCTCATCGCGGGCACCTACACCCCGCTGTGCCTGGCGCTGCCGCAGGCCCACGGCGTCGCGCTCCTGGGATTCGTCTGGACCGGCGCCGTGTTCGGGATGGCGCAGGCCGTCATGTACCCCGACGCGCCGAAGTACCTCGTCGTGCCGATCTACCTCGGCCTGGGCTGGGCGATCTTCCCCCTCTCGTCCGCCGTGCGCGCGGCGGTGGGCACGAGCGGGCTGGCGCTCCTCGCGGCCGGAGGGATCGTCTACAGCGTGGGCGCGCTGATCTACTGGGCCCGAAGGCCGGATCCGTTCCCGCGCGTCTTCGGCTATCACGAGATCTTCCACCTGCTCGTCATCGCGGCGGCAGCGTGCCACTACGCCGTCGTCCTGCCGGTGGTGCGCGCTCTCCGGTAGCCACCAGCACAGTGACCGGTACACGATCGGGCACGAAGTTCCTGGCGCGCCTCGCGGTCACCGCGGCCCTCCTCGCGGCCGTCACGTGGCGGCTCGACCTGGCTGGAATGGCCGCGAAGGCGTCGCGCCTGGCGCCCGGCTGGATCGCGGGAGCGTTCGTCGTCGTCTTCGCCGCCGTCGCCCTCTCCGCGTGGAAGTGGCGGCTCATCCTCGCCGCGCGCGGGCGGCCGCTCCCGTACGTCAGGCTCGTCCGCCACTACTTCGTCGGCCTGTTCTTCAACAACGTCCTGCCGACGACCGTCGGCGGTGACGCCGTTCGAGCGTGGGAGACGACGCGCGACACGGGCGAGATCCCAGAGGCGGTCGGGTCGGTGATCACCGAGCGTCTCGTCGCCGGCGCTGCGCTCGGCGTCACCGCGCTCCTCGGGGTGCCGTTCGTGGACGCGACGCCGCGGCTCCTGCTCGTCGTCGTCACTTTCCTCGCGGTGGACGTCGCGCTCGTCGCGCTGTTTCTCGCGCCGCGCGTCGCGGAGCGGGTCGCGGCGTCGATCCTCCCCGCGCGGCTTCAGCGTGCACGCGACACGGTCGCTGCCGTCGTCCGCACGGTCGGGGAGACCATCCGCATGCGCCGGCTCGTCGTGCGCGTGTTCGTGCTCTCGGTCGCGTTCCAGGTCCTCGTCGCCGCGGTGAACGCGTGCCTCTTCGCGGCGATGGGGCTCCCGCCGTCGCTGGCCCGGTGCGTCGTGTACACGCCGATGATCTTCACGATCACGATGCTTCCCGTTTCGGTGTCGGGCCTCGGCGTGCGCGAGGCCGCGTACGCGTACTTCTTCGGCCAGGCGGGCGTCGCACGGGCGGACGCGGTGACGGTCTCGCTGCTGTTCTTCGTCGTCGTGGGGCTCGCGAGCGTCCCTGGAGCCCCGCTGTTCGCGCTGGGCCGGCTTCGGCCGGACCGGGCGCCCGAGTAGAACGGCGCTCGGAGCGCTGCGCTACGGCCGCGTACGTGGCGCCGACCTGCTCCGCGTCTTGGTCGAGCGCCTGCGCTGCACCGCTCGCCTCGTCGCTCGCTCGGCCGCGGCAACTGCGCGAGCGATCGCCGCCCCGACGGACGCATCCTGCTCGGCGACCACGACGCTCGAGAGATCGCTCAGCACGACCTTGATCCTGCACTCGTGATCGACGCCGCCGCGCGGACCGTTCACATCCTGGACGCGCACGCTGACGCGCTCGATCGACGCGGCGAACTTCCCGAGCTTCCTCCCCAGCTTCTCGCGGATCGTCGTCCTCTCGTCAGGCGAGAGCTCGACTCCGGTCGCGCGGATGTTCGCCGGAGGCGCGTCGCCGCGTCCGCGCTCACGCTTGGACGTCTTCGAAACGGACGCGGGGAGCGGAGCACGTCGATCACCAGCAGCCTTGCGTGCCCCTCCCCGACGGATCGTTGCCCCGGCGGACCCCGTGACCTCTCCTCTTTGCATGCCGTCCTCCTGATTGCTTCACGGTGTGAATTCGATGACGCTTTCGCAGCAACCACCCTCCACCGTGCCAAACCCAGCGGAGGACTCGATGACCGTCGCCAGGGACGTCCTCGCGAGCGTCCACGCAGTCTGTGAACGGAAGTACGCCGTGGAGACGACGATGCGGACCCACCGCGTCACGGTGGACGAGCCCGTCGCCCGGGGCGGTGCCGACACTGGACCGTCGCCGCTCGAGGCCCTCGCGAGCGCGCTCGCTGCCTGTACCGCGATCACCCTGCGCATGTACGCGGAGCGCAAGGGATGGGAGCTCGAGACCGTGAGGGTCGACTGCCGCGCCTTCGCGGCGGGGCACGAGTACCGCTTCGAGCGGTCGATCCGGATCGCGGCTCCCCTCGAGGAGGCGCAGCGCGCCCGGCTCGCCGAGATCGCCGAGAAGACCCCCGTGACGACGATCGTCAAGGCTGGCGCTCGGGTCACGACGAGCGTCAGCTGAGCGCCGTCCGCGCCGCCCCGCACCGTGATGGGACGGCGCAGCACAGGCGGGTTTCGCGCGCGGCGCGCCCCGACTTGCCGTGGACGCGTCGAGGTCGCGGAGACACCCGACCCGGGGTGACGACGCGAGCGCCCCTGGTCGAGCTCCGCGCAGCCACGAAGCTGCACGGTCGTGGGGCCGAGATCGGTCCCGTTTCGCTCGCGATACGTCCCGGCGAGACGGTCGCGCTCATCGGCCCGTCCGGCGCGGGCAAGTCGACGGTGCTGAAGCTCCTGCTGGGTCTCACGGCGCCCGACGCCGGCGCCGTGCTGCTGGACGGCGCACCGCTCGACGCGCGCGATCCTTCCGTCCGGCGCCGCTTCGGCTACGTCGTCCAGGGCGGCGGGCTGTTCCCGCACCTCAGCGCCGCCGGCAACGTCGCGCTCGTGCCGCGGTACCTCGGCTGGACGGCGGAGCGACTTCAGGCTCGAATCGACGCGCTCGCGGCGCTCGCGCGCTTTCCCGCAGAGGCGCTCGCGCGATTCCCGTCGGAGCTCTCCAGCGGCCAGGCGCAGCGGATCGGGCTCATGCGCGCGCTCGTGCTCGACCCCGACGTCCTCCTCCTCGACGAGCCGCTCGGCGCGCTCGATCCCGTGACGCGAGCGGAGCTGCAGGTCGACCTGCGCACGGCGTTCGCGGACCTCGCCAAGGCGGTCGTGGTCGTGACCCACGACCTCGCCGAGGCGGCGTTCCTCGCCCACCGACTGGTGCTGCTGCGCGACGGGCGCGTCGTCCAGGAAGGCACCCTCGACGACCTCGCCCTCCGGCCGGCGGACGCGTTCGTCGCGCGCTTCGTTCACGCGCAGCGGACGCTCTCGCTGCCGCAAGGTGGGCCCCCGTGAGCGCCGCCTGGATCGTGCTCGCGCTCGCGGTCGCGCCCGCGACGACGGCGGCGGAGGCCGCCACCGTGCGAGTGGGCTCGAAGGCGTTCACCGAGTCGCAGATCCTCGCGGAGATGGCTGCTCAGGTCGCTCGCTCGACCGGCGCTCACGTCGAGCACCGGGCCGGGCTCGGCGGCACGCGGGTGCTCTGGGAGGCGCTCGTGCGCGGCGACCTCGACGTCTACCCCGAGTACACGGGCACGCTGGTGAAGGAGATCTTCGCGGGCGAGGCGATCTCGGACGGGCCCGCGCTGCGCGCAGCCCTCGCGCGGCGCGGCGTGGCGATGACCGGCTCGCTCGGCTTCGAGGACACCTACGCCATCGGCATGCGCAGGGACGTGGCCGCGCGACTCGGCCTCGCGCGACTGTCGGACCTGATTCGCCATCCGGAGCTTCGCCTCGCCTTCAGCCACGAGTTCCTGGAGAGGGCGGACGGCTGGCCTGCGGTGCGGGCGCGCTACGGCCTCTCGCAAACCGACGCGCGCGGACTGGATCACGACGTGGCCTATCGCGCGCTCGCCGACGGGCGGATAGACGCGACCGATCTCTACTCCACCGACGCGGACATCCTCCGCCTCGACCTCATCGTGCTGCAGGACGACCGGCACGCGTTCCCGGAGTACCGCGCGGTGTTCGTCCACCGGGCCGATCTCGCGGACCGGGCCCCTGCCGCGCTCGCGGCGGTGCGCCGGCTCGAGGGCAGGATCTCCGAGGAGCAGATGATCGCGATGAACGCACGCGCGCGGATCGACGGCGTGCCGGCGGATCGAGTGGCAGCGGACTTCCTGGCGACTTCACTGAACGTCAACTCGGAGCTCGCGGGGGACGCACTGTGGACTCGCCTCCTCCGCACCACCGGCGAGCACCTGACCCTGGTGATCGTGGCCCTCGCCGCAGCCGTGCTCGTCGGCGTACCGCTCGGCGTGGCATCTGCGCGGTCTCCGAGGGCGGGGCACCTCCTCCTCGGCGCGACGGGCGTGGTGCAGACGATCCCCGCGCTCGCGCTGCTCGTCTTCATGATCCCGCTCGCCGGCATCGGCGCCACGCCGGCGATCCTGGCGCTGTTCCTGTACGGACTCCTCCCGATCGCGCGGAACACCCACGCCGGCCTCACCGGCCTTTCTCCCGAGCTGCGGGAGTCGGCCGAGTCGCTCGGGCTCCCTGCGGCCGCGCGCCTCTGGCGCATCGACCTGCCGCTCGCCGCGCCCTCCATCCTCGCGGGCGTCAGGACGTCGGCGGTGATCACCGTCGGGACGGCCACCCTCGGCGCGCTCATCGGCGCCGGCGGTTACGGCCAGCCCATCCTCGCGGGGATCCGGCTCGCGTCGGTGCCGCTCACGCTCGAGGGCGCGATCCCGGCGGCGCTCATGGCGCTGGCCATCGACGTGGGATTCGGGCTGCTCGAGCGCGTGCTCCTGCCCCGGGGATTGCGCCCGCGATCGGCGAAGCAGCGGACGTGAACGGGCGTCCGGGCGGCCCACCCGCACGCAGACGCACCCACCTCCACGCCGATCGTGCGCACCCGTGCAATTCGGGGGCAATCAATTCTCCTCACTGGTATTGCGCTCGCCGTGCACCCAAGCTCGCGGCATGACCACCGCAATCGACTTCGCGACCCTCGATCTGCGCGCGGCGCTCGACTTCGCGATCCTCGTCGAGGAGGACGCGCAGCTCCGCTACGAGCGGCTCACGCGCCTGTTCGCCGACGACGCCGGCGGCGTGGGAGCGGTGTTCCGTTCCATGGTCGCGACGGAGGGCGAGCACCGCGCGCGCCTGGCGGCGCGCCGGGCGGCGCTGTTCGGGGACCGCGCACCGCGGATCGAGGTCTCGGCGCTCGACGTCGCGGTGGAGGGCGTCGACGTCGACGACGATCTCCCCGCCACGCCTCACGAGGCGCTCCGGCTCGCGATCGCAGGGGAGCAGCGGGCCCACGACTTCTTCGCGCGCGTGCTCCCGTTCGTGCAGGACGCCGCCGCCCGCGACTTCTTCGCGGAGCTTCGGGACGACGAGGTGGAGCACCGCCAGCTCCTCGCCGCGCGGCTGGACGCGCTCGGTCCCGAGCCCGCGGCGGCAGGGCCGCGACGGCTCGCGAGAGAGGCGCTGCTGCGCGAGGCGCCGCCTCCGGACGCGGCCGAGCTCCGACGCATCTTGCCGCGCGTCGACGCTGCGACGCGCGCAATCGCCGCGGGCGTCCTGGTACACGGTCTCGCGCCGCGCGAGGTCGCGGACGCGCTGGGCGTCTCGCCAGGGACCGTCCAGCGGAAGTGGCACGGGTTCCTCCGGGCCGCGCGCCAGCACCTCGCGCTCGGGCTCACCGCAGCCGCGCTCGCGGGCTGCGCTGGGACGGACACCCGGACGCCGCCCGCCCCGGCTCCGGCGCCCGCCTCCGCGCCGGAGGTGCGCGTGCCCGACCAGCCGGCGCGCCCCGCGCCAGCGCAGGTGACGCCGACCGTCGCGCATGCACCCGACAGATCGCGGTCGCGAGCCCGCCACGCCGCCGCGCCCGGCGCGGCACGCCAGCGCGACGAGCACTCTGCCCTGTTCGCGCACGTGCACGCGCACGTCGCGGCACGCATGCCGCGGGCCGAGGCCTCGATGCGCCGCAGGATCGCGGAGACGGTGATCGCCGAGGCGAAGCACGCGACGCTCGACCCACTGCTCGTGCTCGCGATCATCCACGTCGAGTCCTCGTTCGACCCTGACGTCGTCTCGCACGCGGGCGCCGTTGGGCTCATGCAGCTGAGGGAGGCGACGTTCCGGCGCGAGTTCGAGCGCTCCCGCCTCACCGGCGAGCCCGACCCCACGAACCCGGTGACGAACGTGCGCGCCGGCGTCCGTTACCTTCGCCGGCTCGTCGATGCGTTCGGCGACATCGACGTCGCGCTCATGGCGTACAACGCCGGACCGAACCGGATCGGAGGGCACCTGCGCCAGGGCGCCATCCCGGAACGGTTCCTCTCGTATCCGCGAAAGGTGAGCCGCGAGCTGGACCGGTTGCGCTCGCAGGCGGACGACGAGGGTCGGAGAGCCGTCGCGCGCAGCGCGGACCCGCTCCCGCGCGCGAGCTGAGCGCGGAACCGGGCGGGGCGCCGGTGTCGGGATGTCGACGGACCGCGGAGCCTCGGCCCCGCCGGACCCGCTCCGTCCGAGGCCCCTCCTTTGCCCTGCGTCCGGAGCGCGTTTTCGGATGGGCGGATCGGCGCGCATCGGATGCGGGGATCCGGCGCGTGTCCAGCGACGCGTCCACCCCGCGACGCGGTCCCCTTTTGGCGCCACGTAAATCGCGGGGTTGGGCGCCGCAGCGGTGAGCGCCGCGTTGGCCTCGGGCTTGCGATGACGCCGCGCAACCCCCTCGAGGACGCCAATGAAGACAAGAGGCTTCTCAGTCTTTCCGATTCCCCTCGCGCTGGCCGCGGCCGCCGGCTTCGCGGTCGGGCTCGGCGGGTACGCGTTCAACTACGCGAAGGGCTCGTCCTACCTGGGCAACGATCCCGCGACCTGCGCCAACTGTCACGTGATGGACGCCTACTACAGCGGATGGCAGGCGGGGCCGCACCACCGCGCCGCGACGTGCAACGACTGCCACACGCCAGCCGGGCCGGTCTCGAAGTACGTCGTGAAGGCCGTCAACGGCTACCACCACTCGATGGCGTTCACGCTCGGCGGATTCCCGGACGCCATCAAGGCGCGCCCGTCGAGCGCTGCGATCGTCGAGGCGAACTGCCGCAGGTGCCACGCGCCGCTCGTGGAGGACGTCGCCCACGGGCGAGACGTCGCGTGCGTTCGCTGCCACCGTTCCGTCGGCCACCTCCGCTGAATCTCCGAATCCCGCGACACAGCACCCTGAAAGCAAAGAAGGAGCACCTCATGGCAGCCGAGAAGCAGTCCCAGAACAACCGAACGCTCCTCGTCGCGCTCACGACCGGCGTCTCCGTGCTGGTCGCCGTCGGCGTCGCGGCGCTGCTCGTCAACGTCAGCGAGCGGAAGACCGAGCAACGTCACTCGTACGTGAAGGTCGTCGAGGTCACCGAGAACGACACCGATCCGGCCAAGTGGGGCAAGAACTGGCCGCGCGAGTACGACGACTACATGCGCACCGCCGAGCTCACGAGCACGAAGTACGGCGGCGCCGGCGGCATCTCCGAGGGCGGCATGCCTCCGCAGAAGGCGGAGCGTGATCCCTGGCTCAAGCGCGTGTTCGCTGGCTACCTGTTCGCCGTCGACTACCGCGATCGCCGCGGCCATTCGTACATGCTGAAGGACCAGGAGGTCACGAAGCGCAACATCCCTGGCGAGGGCAAGCAGTCCGGCAACTGCCTCCACTGCCACGGCTCGATCATTCCGCTCTACAAGAAGCTCGGCAAGGAGGCCGCGCCGCAGGCGAACGAGGCCGAGCAGCTCCAGGTCGGCCTCGCCAAGGTCGGCGAGCTCGGATACTGGGACGCGCACAAGGCCCTCGAGGACCTCGGCGGAGGCAAGGTACACCCGGTGTCGTGCGTGGATTGCCACGACCCCGCGTCCATGGAGGTCCGCGTCACGCGCCCCGGCTTCATCGCGGGGATCCAGAAGCTCGCCGCTTCCAGCGCGGAAGTGCCTTTCCTGCCGTCCGTCGAGCGCTGGCGGAAGGGTGACAAGGCGAAGGCCTACGATCCCAACCTCGACGCGAGCCGGCAGGAGAAGCGCGCCTTCGTGTGCGGCCAGTGCCACGTGGAGTACTTCTGCGGCAAGGGCATGACGCTGTTCTTCCCGTGGGCCGAGGGCTTCAAGGTCGAGCAGATGGAGCACCTCTACGACAACATGCAGGTCAAGGGTGGGCGCTTCAAGGACTGGGTTCACGCCGAGACGGGCTTCGAGCTCCTCAAGGCGCAGCACCCGGAGTTCGAGGTCTGGAGCCAGGGCATCCACGCGCGGGCCGGCGTCACCTGCGCCGACTGCCACATGCCGTACAAGCGCGAGGGCGCCGCGAAGTTCTCCGACCACTGGGTGCGCAGCCCGCTGCTCCAGCCGAACCGTGCGTGCGCGTCGTGTCACCCGTACGGTGACGAGGAGATGAAGGCGCGCGTCGCGACGATCCAGGATCGCCACTTCGCGCTGCTCACGCGCGCGGGCAACGCCGCGGTCGCCATGATCGACGCGATCGTCGCGGTCCGGAAGCCGTACGACGACGCGAACCGCGCCGCGGCCGTCGCGAAGGCCAAGGCGACGCTCGAGCCGCAGGAGAGCTTCCAGAAGCTGTCGAAGGAAGACCAGGAGAAGAAGATGGGCGCCGAGGTCAAGGCGAACCTGCTCGCCTCGTGGCGCGAGGTCATCGCGAAGACGCCGGCGCTCCAGGAGCTCGAGAAGCTGCAGCGCGCCGCGCAGTGGCGCCTCGACTTCGTCGCCGCGGAGAACTCGATGGGCTTCCACGCGCCGCAGGAGCTGGGCCGCATCCTCGGAGAGTCGATCGACTTCTCGCGGCTCGCGCAGGTGAAGGCGGCGGAGCTCGGCGCGGTGAAGGTCGCAGCCGCACCCGCGCCCTCGAACGTGCAGGTCGTGCCGGCAGCGCTGCAGAAGTAACGCGGTCCAGCCGGACGAGTTGCGCCGCCCGCCTCGGACCTCCGGGGCGGGCGGTCGCGTTTCAGCCGGGGAAACGCTCCATGACCTCGTGGAACGTCGCGAACGTGTCGTGCGCCAGGCCGCGCGCGTCGCACCATCGGGCGAGCGACGATCCTGCTCGCGCGAACACGTGGTCGGCCGCCTCGGCGGCGTGCCGGTCGCCGGAACCGTCGCCGAGCGCGACGACCTTGTAGCCCCGCCCCTGGAGCTCCCGGACGACGTGCCCCTTGCAGAACCCGCAGAACCCGCAGTCGGAACCGTGGAAGTCGATGGTCAGGCCCTCGGCCGACGTCGTGGCCCGGTTCGCGCGCACCTCGACGTGAGATCTGAGCGGCGCCGGGAGCTTCTCCACCACCGCGTCGATGTACGCGTCGAGCCCGGAAGACACGATGAGGAACGGCGCGCCACCCGCCCGGCAGCGCTCGACGAACGCCTCGAATCCCGGCCTCCAGACGGCGCGGTCGCGCGCGAACGCGGCGATCTGCTCGCGCGTCGCGCACACCGGCGCGAAGACGTGCCGGAGCAGGTGACCGAACGACAGCTCACCGGTCCTGTAGCGTGCCTCCGCGGCCTCGAACTTGGAGGCGTCGCCGAGGTGAGTCGCGACCTGATCCCCGAGGTCCTCGGTCAAGGCGGTGCCGTCGAAGTCGCAGACGATGGCCCAGGGAGCGCGCACGGCCGGGGGTTCTACCGCGGATGTGCCGCCCTCACCACCGGCCCGGAAGGCGCCGACCGCTGCTCCGCGTCAAGCGCTGCGGTTCGCCGGCCGCGACCACATCGTGAGTACCGGGATGGAGTTCTTCGGCGACCGGGAGAGCACGGCGGATCCGCGCGGCCTCGCGGATGCGCTCGAGCAGTCGCTCGCCCTCGCGAGCGCGCTCGCCGCCGGGCCGCAGCGCCACGGAGCGATCGCGACGAGCCTCGTCATGGCCGGCCAGCTCGCGCAGGGCCTCGGTGACGTCGCCGACGGCGAACCTCGCGCGCAGCCGCTCGAACGCGCGGCGATGGCGCTCGTGTCCCGGGTGGCCCGGGCGCTCTGGCGCTCGTGGCGCACCGGCGGTCGGTCGCGGCCGGCGCCGTCGGCGGCGCACGTCCGCTGGCCGGCTCCGCTACCGGCGACGATCCGCGTCCGGGAGCCAGAGGGCTACGGCCTGTACGCGCTCTACCCGGAGACGTACGCCGTCGCCGCGCGGTCGCTGGCCGGCGACCCGGACCTGACCGTCGTCGGCATCCGGTCGATCGGGACCGGGCTCGCCGCGATGGTCGCGGCGGGCGCAGGAACTCGCGGGCCGCCGCTCTCGGTCCGTCCCTCGGGGCACCCGTTCGATCGGCGTTTCGAGCTCACTCCGGTCCTCTCGACGGCAGCGCGGCGCGGCGGGACCTTTGCCGTCGTCGACGAGGGCCCGGGCCTCACCGGCACCTCGTTCGCAGCGGTGGCCGGCGCGCTGCTCCGCGCGGGCGTCCCGGCAGATCGCGTCCACCTGTTCACGAGCCACGCGTGGCCCCCCGGCGTGCGAGCGCCGCCGCACGTTCGCGCGCTCTTCGAGCGGCTGCCGCGCCACTTCGTGCCGTTCGAGGCGCTGTTCCTCTCTCCGGGACGACTCTCGCTCGCGGCGCTCGCCGAGGACGCGATCGGCCGTGCGACCGCGGTCGAGGATCTGACGGGCGGTGAATGGCGGTCGCGCCTCTACTCCGACCCCGCCGATTGGCCGCCGAGCGAAGGCTGGCTGGAGCGCCGGAAGCACCTCGTCACCGCCGCCGGCGCGAGGTGGCTGGCGCGCTTCGCCGGGCTCGGCATGGTCGGAGAGCGGAAGCTCGCGCGCGCCCGGGCGCTCGCGGACGCGGGCGTCGCTCCGCGCCCGGCGGCCCTCCGCCACGGGTTCCTGTTCGAGCCGTGGCTCGACGGTGCGCGGCCGCTCGATCGCGCCGGTGCGCCGCGCGCGGCGCTGCTCGACGTCCTCCGCCGGCTCGTCTCGCTGTCCGCTTCACGGCCGCGGCGCACCGAGGACGGCGCCTCACCGGCGGAGCTCGCGGAGCTGGTGAGGGTCAACGCCGGCGAGGCGCTCGGACCCGCGGGGGCAGAAGCCGCACGCCATCTCGAGGAGCTCCTGCCCGAGGTCACGCGCCAGGCGCGGCCTGTCGAGGTCGACGGCAAGATGCAGGCGTGGGAATGGCTCGTCCTCGGCGACGGCCGACTGCAGAAGACGGACGGAGTCGACCACCACGCCGCCCACGATCAGGCGGGGTGTCAGGACGCCTTGTGGGACGTCGCCGGGGCCCAGCTCGAGCTGGGCCTCTCGGACGCGGAGGCGCTCCGGCTCGCGGAGGCGGCTCGGGCCGTCGGCCCCGGCGCAGACCCGTCGCTCCTCCCCTTCTACCGGACGTGCCTCGCGGCGCTGGAGGTGGGGCGCTGGACGTACGCCGCGGAGAACGAGCCGCCGGGAGCGGAGCGCGGCCGCCGCGATCGCGCGCTGGCGCGATACCGGCGAGCGCTCGGTCGGGAGCTCGCGCTGCTCAGGCGAGGGGCGTCTCTGCGCGCGAGGGCGACGCGCGGTGCCTCATCTGTTTCTAGCGGCGCCGGCTCGCCACCAGGTTCGTGGCGATGACGGCGCGCCCGGCGCTCCCGGGCTCGATCCTGGACGGCCGCGCGCGCCGCTTCGCGACGTAGACGGCCGTGGACGTGCCGAGGAGGGCGAGGATCATGACTGTGCTCACGTATCCTTGAACACCTCGGAGCGGTGCGTCATTCCAGCGTGTTCAGTCGAGGTACCTCCCGTCGCCGCTCCGTCGAGCAGGAAGACGACGTCCGCTCCCGCAAGGACCTGCTGCGGCGGTTCGGCTACAAGCCGTGAGTCGTCTGCGCGTCTTTCAGCGCGCCGCCTCGAAGCCCGAGAGCACGCCGACGACGTTCGCGCCGATGTCCTCCACCGCGTAGCCACCCTCCTGCACGAAGACGGTCGGCAGCCGCAGCGACGCGATCCGCCGGCCGAGGACCGGGAAGTCCTCGCGGGCGAGCGCGAACGGGCTGATGGGATCGCCCGCGAACGTGTCCACTCCGAGTGACGCGACGAGCGCGTCCGGCCCGAACCCGGCGACGACGTCGAGCGCGGCGTCGAGCGTCGGGCCGTAGTCGCTCCACGCCGTCTCGCGCGGCATCGGGAAGTTCCTCGTGTACCCCTCGCCGGCGGCGACGCCGCGCTCGTCGGCGAAGCCGAGGAAGTACGGGTACTCGGTGTCGGGCGTACCGTGAATGGAGACGAACAGCACGTCGGCGCGGTCCCAGAAGATCTCCTGGGTGCCGTTGCCGTGGTGCGCGTCGACGTCGAGCACCGCGACGCGCTGGTGGCCGTGGTCGCGAAGGTACTGGGCGGCCAGGGCGGCGTTGCTCAGGAAGCAGTAGCCGCCGAAGACGGCGCGGCCGGCGTGGTGGCCGGGAGGCCGGCAAAGGGCATACGCGCTCGGCTCGCCCTCGGCGACCGAGGCGGCCGCGGTCAGCGCGCAGCGCGCGGCGGCAAGGGCGGCCTCCCAGGTGCCCTCGACGATCGGGGTCCCTGGATCGAAGCAGTAGTAGCCCAGCTTTCCGCCGAGGCCCGCTGGGACGCGATCGCGGCGCAGACCGCGCGCGGGAAACGCGCTCGGCAGCATGAACCCGCGCCTGCCCGCGGCGCGCCACTCCGCGTGCGCGGTCCGCAGGAACTCGACGAAGGCCGCGTCGTGGACGGTCAGGAGCGCTTCGACCGGGAAGAGCCGCGGCTCGCGCACCGGGAAGCCGGCGCGCCGCACCGCCTCGAGGATCAGCTCCGCACGCGACGGCCCCTCGAAGCATGGCACGAGCTCGCCGCGGTGCAGCTCCTTGCCGCCGTCGTGGAGCGCGTGCAGCGACGAATGGACGACTCTCATGGTGCGACCTCACCGAAGGCTCGCAGGTCCTGGAGCGCCGCGACGAGCGCGCGGCTCACCTGCGCGTGATTCGCGCGCCACTCCGCGTGCGCGTCTCGGCCGACGCGGTTGGCGACCGCGAGCGCCGCCGCGACCGGAGCTCCGGCCGCGGCGCACGCGGCGAAGATCCCGGTGAGCTCGAGGTGCTCCGCGGGCCCGACCTGCGCGAGCGCTCGCGCCCCCTCCTCCGTCACGGTGATCGCCGGCGGCACGGCCACCGCATGGTGCGGCAGCGGCAGCGCCCAGGTGGAAGGCCACGAGTTGCGCTCGGCAGGCGGCCGGTACGCGCGGCCCGCGAGCTCCTCTACCGAGGTGGCGGTCGCGACCGAAGCGGCGATGAGGTCCCCCGGGGCGAGCCTTGCGTCGTACGCGCCGCACGTGCCGACGAACAGCACGCGCTCCGGGGCGTGCAGCGCCAGGAGCCGCGCCGTCTCGACGGCGGCCGAGATCGCGCCCACGCCGATGCAGGCCACGACCCACCCCGGCGGCGGCGCGGCGTCGAGCCCGGCGAGCTCCGGAGGGAACGCCGCGACGAGCAGTCGGACGCGAGGAGCTGTCATGGGCTCGCATCGTATGCGAACCGCGGCGCCACCGCCCTCCTCGAGCGAGAGGCGTTCCGCGACCGGTCGCCACGGCGTCGAGGCTCGCGGCGAGCCGTTCGCTCCGCGACGGTCGCCTCGTGGCCGGCAGGGCGCCCTGCGGGTAAGCTCCGCGGCGTGAACGACCCCTCCCTGCCGCATGGCTGACCCGGAGAGCAGCGGCAGCGCGCCCGCGCAGCGCACCACCCACCGCTCGCGCCCCGTCGACAGGACCGGAGTCGCGTACGCCGCGTCGGCGTACGCCACGTGGGGACTGTTCCCGATCTACTTCCGGCTCCTCGCCGGCGTGCCCGCGCCGGAGATCCTCGCGCACCGCATCGTCTGGTCCGCCGCGTTCCTCGTGATTCTCCTCACGGCGCTGCGACAGTGGCGCGACGTCGCACGGACGCTGCGGACGCCCGGCGCTCTCGCGACGCTCGCCGCGACGGCCGTGCTCATCTCGACGAACTGGCTCATCTACATCTGGGCGGTCAACTCGGGCCG
>DASSQI010000129.1:0-31893 GCA_035702585.1 Anaeromyxobacteraceae bacterium | reverse complement strand
GGCACACTTCGTCATCCAGACGAACCTCGACGTGAAGGAAGCGCGCGCGACCGCTGCCCGCTTCGAGCGGCTCCGGGCCGCGCTGCTGCGCGGGATCAGCCGGATGCCGGTCGATCCGCCTGGCAGGGTCGAGGTCGTCGTCTCCCGACGGGACGCGTTCGAGGCGCTGATCGACGCCGGCCGGGTCCAGGTCGCCGGCTGGTTCGAGGCCGATCCCTTCGGCTCGCGGCTGGTGGTCGAGGGCTCCGACCGCGCGAGCCACGTCGCGGCGCACGAGCTCGCGCACTACCTGCTCGCGTACAACTTCGCGCGCCTCCCGCTCTGGCTGAACGAGGGGCTCGCTCAGTACTTCTCGACGATCGAGCTCGACGTGAAGAAGGACGGAGCCGTCGTCGCGTCGGTGGGGCGGCCGCCCGATGCGCTCAAGCTCCTGCCCCGGCGTCACATGCTCGCCGCCCGGCAGGCGCGCGTGCCCGTGATCGCGCGCGCGAAGACCTTCTTCGCGTGGGGAACCGAGCCGATCACCTACGATCTCGAGCGGGCCGACCTGTACGCGACGGGATGGGCGACCACGCATTTCCTCACGAACCGTGAACCCGCGCGGTTTTCGCAGCTCCTCGCGCGACTGGCGCGGGCCGAGCCGCCCGCGACGGCTTGGAAGACCGTCTTTCCCGAGTTCGACCCTGGAACGGAGCCGGGCCTCGAGGCGTTCGAGAAGGCGCTCGAGGACTACGTCGAGGGGACCTCGTACACGTACATGCGCTTCGAGGTGAGGCCGGACACGACGATCGCGTCCGAGCGCGAGCTCGGTGACTCCGAGGTGCACGTGCTCCTCGCGACGCTGCTGGAGCGCGCTCCGCGCGACCGCTCCGACGACGTCTCGCGCCGGGTCGCAGCGGAGGTCTCCGAATCGCTCCGCGTCCATCCCGACAACGCCGGGGCGCTGTGGATCGCGAAGGCGAAGGACCGGGCACGACCCGCGATCGCCGCGACGCCGGAGGACTGGCGCGGCTGGATGCTCCTCGCCGCCGCGCTCGAGGGCGACGACGCCGCCTGGGACGAGCGCCGCGCCGCCTACGAGAAGGCGTCTCAGCTGGCGCCGGACAACGCGGGGGTCCTGAACGGGCACGCCTGGGCGCTGCTCGAGCGTGGCGAATCCGTGCCGGCGCTCCCCGTCGCCGTGCGCGCCGCCCGGGCCGCTCCCTGGAGCGCGGCGGTGCTCGACACGCTCGGCGCGGTGCTCGCGGATCTCGGGCGCGCGTGCGAGGCGGTCCCCGTCCAGCAGCGCGCGGTCGAGCTCTCGACGGAGGGCGCCGCCGGCAGCGCCGAGGAGATCCGCAAGCGGCTCGCAGACTTCGAGGGGCAGTGCCGCTCCACGAAGATGTGACCTCCGTCGCGACGCGGAGCCCACGCTTCATTGACAGTACGTGCATGGTCACATACGTTCACTGACCATGGCGCGGAAGAAGGTCTCCACGACCATCTACATCACCCCCGAGCAGAACGAGCGCCTCAAGCTCCTCAACGAGCGGACGAAGGTGCCCGTCGCCGAGTACATCCGGCAGGGGATCGATCTCGTGCTCGACAAGTACCGCGCGAACCTTCCCGGGCAGCTCACGCTTGATGACGTGGGGGGGAAGAAGTAACCCTCCCGCATGTCTGAGCGCGCCGTCATCCTCGGAGCAGCCGGGTTCATCGGCAGCCACCTCTGCGACCGGTTCATCGGTGACGGGTGGTCCGTCGTCGGCGTCGACAACCTCATCACGGGCGACCTCCGCAACCTCGATCACCTCGCGCGCGAGCCCCGCTTCGAGTTCGTCCGCGCCGACATCTGCGACCCGCTCTCCGTCTCCGGCCGGGTCGACGCGGTGCTCGACTTCGCGTCGCCGGCTTCGCCGATCGATTACCTGCAGCATCCGTTCGAGACGCTGCACGTCGGCTCCATCGGCGTGGAGAACGCGCTGAAGCTCGCCCGGGAGAAGGGGGCGCGCTTCCTCCTCTCGTCGACGTCCGAGGTGTACGGCGATCCGCTCGAGCACCCGCAGCGCGAGAGCTACTGGGGGAACGTGAACCCCATCGGCCCGCGCGCCGTGTACGACGAGGCGAAGCGGTTCGCCGAGGCGATCACGATGGCGTACCGGCGGTACGAGAAGGTGGACACGCGGATCGCGCGCATCTTCAACACCTACGGACCCAGGATGCGGCTCGACGACGGCCGGGTGGTGCCGACGTTCGTCGCCCAGGCGCTCGAGGGCAGGCCGATCACGGTGTTCGGCGACGGCAAGCAGACGCGCAGCTTCTGCTACGTCGACGACAACGTCGAGTGCCTCTGCCGCCTGCTCCGCTCGGAGTACACGGAGCCCGTCAACGTCGGGACTCCGTTCGAGATGACCGTGCTCGAGTTCGCCGAGGCGGTGCAGCGCGAGGTCGGCTCGCGCTGTCCCATCGTGCACGAGCCGTTGCCGCAGGACGATCCGAAGATCCGCCGCCCGGACATCTCGCGCGCGAAGCAGGTGCTCGGGTGGGAGCCGCAGGTTCCGTTCAACGAGGGGCTGCGACGCACCGTCGAGTGGTTCCGCGGAAGGGTCGGCGCCCGCGCCGCTGCCGCGGCAAGTCCCTGACGTCCGTCGTCACTCCAGGAGAGCTCATGTCGAAGCGTGTCCTCATCACCGGCGGAGCCGGGTTCATCGGCTCCACCATCGCCGACCGCTTCGTCGGCGCGGGCTGGGAAGTCTCGATCGTCGACGACCTGTCGTCCGGGAAGCGGGAGAACGTCCCGGCCGCCGCCCGCTTCTATCCTTGCGACGTGCGCAGCGCGGCGGCGACGGACGCGGTGCTGCGCGAGAAGCCCGACGTGATCTGCCATCAGGCCGCGCAGATCGACGTCCGCCGATCGATGTCCGATCCGCGCCACGACGCGGACGTCAACCTCGGCGGCCTGCTGAACGTCATGCAGGCCGCGGTGAAGGCGGGCTCGGTGAAGCAGGTGCTCTTCGCGTCGAGCGGCGGCGCCATGTACGGCGAGACCGATCTGATCCCGACGCGCGAGGATCACCCTGCGCGCCCGGTATCGCATTACGGCGTCGCGAAGGCATCGAGCGAGCTCTACCTGGGCGTGTACGCCGCGAACTACGGCATCCCGTACGCAGCGCTGCGCTACGCGAACGTGTACGGTCCCCGCCAGGACCCGCACGGCGAGGCCGGCGTCGTCGCGATCTTCTCGGGGCGCCTGCTCGAGGGGAAGCCCTGCACGATCTACGGCGACGGCGGACAGACTCGCGACTACGTGTTCGTGGGCGACGTCGCGCGCGCCAACCTGCTCGCTGCCGAGAAGGGCTTCAGCGGCGCGCTGAACGTGGGTACCGGCGTGGAGACCGACGTCAACCGCCTGTTCGCGCTGATGGCGGCGGCCGCTGGAGTCGACTCGAAGCCGCAGCACGCCGAAGGACGACCCGGTGAGCAGCGCCGCTCGTGCATCGATCCCTCCGCCGCGGGGAAGGCGCTCGGGTGGAAGCCGGAGGTGCGGCTGGAGGACGGTCTCGCGCGCACGATCGCGTTCTTCCGCGATCGAGCCGCGCGCTGATCGGCGACTCGCCTGACGCCGTCGGTCGGCGCCGTGAGCTCGCACGCTCCTCGCGCCGCTCGTACGGTGAATTCGCCACTGCGCGTGTGCTCGCACGGTGAATCCGCCTCTCCGCGCATCGCTCGCACGGTGAAGATTCGCCGCTCCGCGCGCCGCTCGTACGGTGAATTCGACGCCGGGAAGTACGTGGATTCGACGCCCGTAGTCCTTCCCGGGCGGTGAATTCGCCGCTCGCCGTCCGTTTTGGGCCGTGAATTCGACGTCCGTCGCCCGCCCCGAGGGTGCCGCGGCGCGATCGGCTGCCTATCGTCACGGCACGGGCGCGCCGTCGCGGTTCACCGTGCGCGCGCGCAGAGAGGTGACGAATGGCGAACAGGACGACGACCGACCACGACGAGATCCGCAGATGGGCGGAGGAGCGTGGTGGAAAGCCGGCGCAGGTGAAGAGCACCGCCGGCGAGGCTGACGAGGTCGGGATCATCCGCATCGACTTCCCGGGGTACAGCGGTGCGGAGTCGCTGGAGGAGATCAGCTGGGACGAGTGGTTCGACAAGTTCGACCAGTCCGGTCTCGCGCTCGTGTTGCAGGACAAGACGCGCGGCGGCCAGCTGAGCAACTTCAACAAGCTCGTCGGGCGCGAGACGGCAGACGCTCGCGCGAAGGGCATCCGCGCGAACCGCCGGACGCTCAGGAGCGGCGGAGCGAGGCGCGGCGGCGCGGCACGATCGCGCGCTGGGGGCACGCGCCGCGGACGGTCCGCGGGCGGAGGCAGGTCCGCGGGCGGTGCGAGGTCTTCGGGCGGTGCGAAGTCTACGGGCGCGCGATCCACGGGTGGAGCGCGTGGTGGCAGCCGCACCCGCGGTGCGACGCGCGCGGGGAGCTCGCGGACTGGCGGGGCGCGGGGCGGCGCGAGGAAGAGCACGACGACCGGGCGCGGCACGCGGTCGAGCGGAGCGCGCGCTGGGCGCGCCGCCGGAGCGGGCAGCACCGCGCGCAGCACCGGAAGGCGCGGCACCGGAGCTGCCGGCCGCAAGACGACCGCGCGCAAGACGACGGGGCGCCGCGGCGCCGCGGGCCGCACGGCTGCGGCAGCGCGGGGCGGCCGGCGCTCGGCGGGGCGGCGGACGGGCGGCGGGAGCAGGACGTCGGGCCGGAAGACGGTCACGAGCAGCGCACGGACCGCGCGGGCGGGTGGCGGGGCAAGGACGTCGGGCCGGAAGACCGGCCGCAGCAGCGCGCGCACCGCGCGGACGGGCGGCGGCCGCACGACGTCCGGCCGCAAGACCATCCGCAGCAGCGCGCGGACTGCGGGGCGCGCCAGCAGCCGGGGCGGGCGCCGGTCGAAGCGCGCCGGCGGCCGCGGGTCCCGGCGCACCGGCACGCGCCGCCGCTAGACGGTCGCGATGAGTCGCGAACCGTCCTTCAACCTGGACTGGGTGACGCCGCAGCTCGCGATCGGCGGGCGCTTGCCGACCGAGGCTGCGGCGCACCTCGCGCAGCGACTCCGCGTGTCGCACGTCGTGGACGTGCGCGTGGAGGAGTGCGACGACGAGCACCGGTTCCGCGCGCACGGCATCGGCTTCCTCCACCTGCCGACGCTGGACACGCGCGCGGTGTCGCAGTCGATGCTGGACGACGGCGTCGCCTGGGTGAACGAGCACCTCGATCGAGGCGCGAGGGTGCTCGTCCACTGCGAGCACGGCATCGGGCGCAGCGTTCTCCTCGTGCTCTGCGTGCTCGTGAGCCGGGGCGAACCTCCGCTCTCGGCGCTCGAGCGCGCGAAGACGGCCCGGCCGGTGGTCTCGCCGAGCCCGGAGCAGCTCGGCGCGTTCGCCGAGTGGGTGCGTCGCTGGTCGATCCGCCCCGGCCGGAGGGTGGAGGTGCCCGACCTCGACGCGCTCGGGCGAATCGCGTACCGGCACCTGACGCAGAGCGCCTGATCGCGCGGCTCACGACCTCCTCACGCTCCCGCAGGAGGTCCGCGCTCAGCGCGTCGCGTCGAGGAGGAGGTTCGCGACGGCGTCGTAGTCGCCGTCGAAGTGGTGTCCTCCGGGCAGCGCGACGACGCGGGTCGCCGGCCTGCCCGCGAGGAGCGGGCAGACGCTCTCGGCGGATTCCTCCGAGCCGTAGACGCACAAGAGCGCCGTGGGAATCGCGCGCGCGTCGCCCAGGATCGGCGTGCCCTTGGGTCCGCCCTGGAACAGGTCCGCGACGTGGATCTCGAGCTCCGCGTCGAGGCTCGGCCCGAGGAGCGCCACCAGGCGCACCCGGTCGAGCACGTCGGCGCCGAGGTGCGCCACGCCGACAGGGAGCACGTCGGCGCCCCGCGAGTAGCCGAGCAGGAGCACGCGATCTCGCCGCCACGTCGCGCAGTAGTGGACGACGAGGCGGTGGAGGTCCGCTCCGAGCTGCTCCGGCGTCTTTCGCGACCAGAAGTACCGGAGCGAGTCGAGCCCGACGACGCCGACGCCCGCGCCCGCGAGACGATCCGCGAGCGCGCGGTCGATGCTCGCCCAGCCGCCGTCTCCGGTGACGAGGATCGCGAGCATGTTCCCCTGGATCACTGGTGCGACCTCGACGACCGGCAGGTCCGAGACGGGGCTCGCCTCCGGAGGTGCGGCCGGCGGGCGGCGCGCCGCCTGGCTCATCGCGACGACGTCGCTCCTCACGCCCGCGATCCAGCCGCGCGCGCTCGAGTAGTCGTGCCCCGCGCCCTCCACCGGGACCACCTCCGAGCCCGGGACGCGTGCCGCGAACGCCCGGGCGGCATCCAGCCGGCAGCTCCGATCGCGCGTACCGGCGTAGAGCTTCCACCGCGCGCGCACGGGGCCGGGGGAGACCACCTGCCGATCGCGTCCGCGGCGCTCGCTCCGCAGCCCCTCGCCGGCGCAGAGCCGCACCGGGGTGGCGAGGTCGTCGCAGAAGCCGATGCCGACCCCGCCCGCGAACGTGCCCGCCGGCGCCTGCGCGAGCGCGGCGTACGCGAGCGTCGCGCCCGACGAGTAGCCGACCACCACCGGGTGGACGTAGGCCGGGAGGTGCAGGGCTTTCTGGGCGGACTGCGACAGCACCTCGAGGTCGCCGGCCGCGTACACGCACCGCCGCCGCCGCGCGCCCGAGAGGTATCGGGCCGTGTCGACCCCGAGCACGAGGGATCCGTCGGCGGCGAGCGCGGCCGCGAGCTCGCGCATCCGCGGCTCCCATCCCCCGTCGCCCTCGAGCAGGAGCACGACCCCCGACGGCGGTCCCGCCGGCCAGACCAGCGGGACCTTGCCGAACACCGGCGACGGGAGCTCCGACGGGCTCGGCGGCGGACCGGCGGCCGGCGCGCCGAGCGCGAACGACAGCGCGAGGAGCGCGGCGGTCGGCGTCATCACCGCCTCACCGTGCCCGAGATGCCGCGCGACACGAGCGCGGCGACGCCCGCCACGACGCGCGGCAGCGCGAGCCCGCTCGGCGCGGCGAGGTATCGCGGGCTCCAGTCGGGCGCGAACTTCTCCTTGTAGTGGCGCAGCCCCTGGAAGTTGTAGAAGTGCTCGCCGTAGCGGAACAGCCGCGCGCCGATGCGGCTCCACAGCGGCGCGAGCGCGCGATCGCGCAGCCCCGAGAACGGCGCCATCCCGAGGTTGAAGCGCTGGTATCCCTGCGCGCGTCCCCAGAGCATCACCTCGACGAACATGAAGTCCATCGTCGAGCCGGGGGCCGCGGGATCGTGTCGCATGAGGTCGATCGACAGCTCCTCCCGCGCCTGCGAGGGAGCCCACAGGTTCGCGAACGCGATCGGACGGCCCGCGAGACGGACCAGCGCGATCGGGCACTCGGCGAGGTACTCGGGCGAGAAGAACCCGAGGCTGAAGCCCTTCTCGCGCGTCGACTTCGACGCGAGCCAGGCCTCGGAGATGGCCTCGAGCTCAGCCATGATCGCCGGCACGCCCTCGCGGGCGACGATCTCGAACGCGAGCCCGTCGCGCCCGGCGCGCGCGTGAGCCTGTCGCAGGGCCCGGCGGCCGGGCTGGTCGAGCGCGAACTCCGGGAGCGACACCGACGCCTCCTCGCCGAGCTTGATGAGGGCGAGGCCGAGGTCGAGGTAGCGCGGCAGCGTCGCCGCGGAGACCTGGTAGAACGCCGCCCAGCCGTCGTGCCGGTCGGCGAGCTCCCGGAACCGCCACGCGAGCTCCGTGCCCGCGTCGGCCGGGCCGATGGGATCCCCCATCGCGATCCAGCTCCGGCCGGACACGCCGTACATGAGGAACGCCGTCCGCGCGTCGTCGAACAGGAGGGTCTTGTCGCGCAGGAGCGCGAGGTGCCCGGCGGAGTCCGGCGACCTCGCGATGATCGCGCGCGCCGCGGCGAGCTCCTGGGGGCCGGGCGCCGAGCTCCGGACACGGACGGGCCGCAGCAGGTGGGCGATGCCGACCGCGAGGGCCAGCGTGAGCGACGCGACCGTCGCGCGGAGGAACCGCGGCGCGTCCGCCTTGCGCGCGAACTGCCACCAGAGCTCGTGGCTGTAGTCGACGTGACGGTAGGAGAAGAGCCCGAGCCAGATCGACGCACCGGTCACGACGACGACCGCCGCGATCCAGCTGTATCCGAAGCGCTCGCCCAGCAGCGAGCCGTGGCGGTAGAACTGCCGCCGGAACGGCAGGAGCGCCAGCGCGAGCGCCGCGAGGACGAGCGCCTCCTCGTAGTCCCAGCCCTTCGCGAGCGAGAACACCGCACCCGCCGCGAGGAGCGCCACCGCCGCGACCCACGCGGCGTCGATGCGACGGTACAGCGCGTGCGCGACGAGCAGGAGCGTCATGCCGGTGAGGCTGCCGAGGAGGTGGGACGCCTCGAGCAGCGGCAGCGGCAGCACGCGGCGGACGAAGTGGAGCCGCTCGCCGAGCTCCGGCGTCGCGCCCGAGAAGAGCAGCACGGCGCCGGCGACGAGGCACGCCATGGCGGCGACCATCGGGATCGCCGGCGCGAGCGATCCGTGCGCGAAGCGGCTCGCGCGCGCGAGCTGGACGCGGCGCCGGATGGCCTCCTGGGCACCGAGGAGCAGCGCTCCGGCGACGAAGGGGAGCAGGTAGTAGACGGCGCGGTAGAGGATCAGCACGCCGAGCGCGGCGGGTCCGGGGACCGCCGGAGTGAGCGTCGCGAGGACGATCGACTCGAACACGCCGAGGCCGCCCGGGACGCCGCTCAGCAGCCCCGCGAGCTGCCCGACCACGAAGAGCGGGAGGAAGGACGCGAACGCGACGCCGGCCCTCGGGGGCAGGAGCACCCACAGGACGAGCGCCGCGAACACCCAGTCCGCCGTCGAGAGGGCGACCTGCAGGGCGGCGATGCGCCTCCGCGGCCACGCGAACGCGAGCCCGCCGGCGCGGATCGGCCGCCGCAGACGAGGGGGCGTCGCGACGTAGCCGGCCACCGCTGCCAGCAGCGCGACGCCGATGACGCGCGAGGCGCCGCTCGAGACCGTGACCGGGAGCGGCACGCCCACGGCGAGCGCGAGCCCTCCGACGAAGGCGGCGCCGACCCCGAACGTGAGCGCTCCGAACGCCATCAGCTGGGTGACGTCGAGCGCGCCGAGCCCGTGCGCGGAGTAGACGCGGTACCGCAACCCGCCGCCCGAGAGGAACGCCGCGCCCACGTTGTGGCCGAACGTGTAGCCGATGAACGCGGTCGGCCCGACCACGGCGTAGGGGAGCGGCTTGCGGAGGTGGTGCAGCCCGAGCACGTCGTAGCCGGTCAGCACGAGGTAGCTCGCTGCGGTGAGCGCGATGGCGAGCGCGACGCGGGTGCGGGGCAGCGCCGCGAGCGCCTCCCCCACGTCGCGGTAATGGAACGCCGCGAGCTCGCGGTGGATCACCCAGGCCGCGACGCCGAGCAGGACGATCGGGGCCAGCGCGAGGAGTGGCCTCAGCCGGTGCCGAGGAGGCGTGACAGCGGGTGCCGTCGGGAGCCCCTGCACGGTCCGAGGATTCCCCGAACGGCGGCAGAGCGCAACGAGGTCGCGGGGGCGCGCGCGAGCGCACGACCCGGCGTGGCGCACCCTTTCCGGTCGTCGCGCCGTTCAGCCGTAGCGACGGGTCATCCGCGCGCAGAACTCGGCGAACGCGCCGACGTCGCGCGGGGGGCTCGTGTAGTGAGGCTCGAGCCCGAGGTGCTCCGGCGTGAAGCAGTACGTGAGCGTCACCTCGAAACGCTCGAGCGCCTTCATCTGGCGGTCGAACCAGTCCTCGGCGTTCGGCCTGAACGAGTCGGCCCAGGAGAGCCCGGTGCGCAGCTTCGTGACGCCGAGCTCGTCGAGCCAGCGGACCGCGGCGTCGAGGCGGTGGTCCTCGAAGTGGAACCACTGACAGATGCCGAGCTCGGGCGTGAGCTCGCGGAACGTCCGCAGCGCGAGCTTGGGCGTGCCGTCCTCGCGGATGAGGCCCATGTAGAAGTGCCGGTAGTAGGACGACCCCTCGGCCTCGCGGTGCCTCGTCGTGGCGGGCCACGCGCGAGGCAGGTCGAAGAGGCTGTACCAGTGGATGCGCGGCGCCCTGCCGCGCAGCAGCTCCGCGGTGCGGCGCAGCCCGAACTCCTGCACCTCCTCGGCGCCGAACGTCGAGACGCCCACCTCGCTGACCCACACCGGGTGCCGCGCGACGGTCCGGACCTCCTCGAGCTTCGCGGGCCAGTCGTGGATCTGCCAGTGGTTCCAGTCGAGCGGGAACCCGTGCACCGCGACCGCGTCCACCTCGTCGAGCCCGCCGTGGCGATCGAGCAGCTGGATGAACGCCGGATCGATGGGCGAGATCCCGCCCATGACGCGGGTGAGCCGCGGGTTCTCGGCGCGGACGGCCGCGCCCGCGCTGCGCGCCATCGCGGCGAACGCCTTCCACTCGGGGTCGAGCTGGAAGTTCCAGTGGGAGAGGTTGTTCGGCTCGTTCCAGAGCATCACGGAGTCGATCACGGGTCCGTCGCTCCGCGCGCGGGGTACACCGCTCCGTCTTCCGTCGGCCGTTCGGCGAGCCGGCAGACGTACACCTCGGTGCCCGGGATCTGCTCCGGCGCGAACCCCGCGGAGCGCAGCATCGCCTCGGCGCACGCGCGGTTCGGGATCCACCAGTTCGTCCAGTCGCGCGCGTACTCGTGCTCGACGAAGTGCATCTTCGGCCACGCGGGGTGGTCGAACACGTCGCGCTCGGAGAACGGGTAGTCGTCCTCGACGCGGAACCGCCCGTTCGAGCCGCGCAGCATGCTCTGGAACACGAGCGTGTCCTTCACGGCGTGCTCGCGCAGCAGGTCGAGCGCGAGGAGCGGGTGCCGCAGGTGGTAGAGGACGCCCATGAAGAGCACGACGTCGAAGCGCTCGCCGAGCCGGGCGACGTCGTACACCGACAGCTCGCGCAGCTCGATGGGCAACCCGCACACCTCGCTCGCGAGCTGGGCCTGGGCGAGGTAGCGCGGGTCGGAGTCGACGCCGACGACGCGCGCGGCGCCGCGACGCTTCATCTCGAGCGAGAAGAACCCTGCGTTGCAGCCGAGGTCGAGCACGGTGCGGCCCGACAGGTCCTGCGGCAGCGCGTCGCCGATGGTGGTCCAGACCATCCGCGGGTAGTCGCCCAGGAAGTGATCCGGAGCCGTCTGGATCCCGCCGAGGTCGAGGTTGTGGAACCAGTCGCCGAGCGCGCGGACACGCTGCTCGATCTCCGCGCGCGAGAGCCCGCCAGGGTGCATTCGTCCTCCAAGCCTGCGCTGAGGATACGCACGCCCGGATCACCCACGCGACCTCGAACGAGGGCCGCGCCCTCTCCGTGTCACGCCGCGTAGTCGACGCTGATGAGGCCCTTCGTCTGGCGCGCGACGAGCGACGCGTAGTAGCCCCCGCGGCGCATCAGCTCGCCGTGAGTGCCCTGCTCGGAGATGCGCCCGTCGCGGAGCACCAGGATCCGGTCGGCGTTCACGACCGTCGAGAGGCGGTGCGCGATGGCGAACGTCGTGCGCCCCTCCATCACGCGGTCGAGCGCCTCCTGGACGAGCGCCTCCGACTCGGCGTCGAGCGCGGAGGTCGGCTCGTCGAGCACCAGGACGGCGGGGTTCTTCAGGATGGCGCGCGCGATCGCGATCCGCTGCCGCTCGCCGGCCGAGAGGCGCGAACCGCGCTCGCCGACCGTCGTCTCGTACCCGTCCGGCAGCCGCGAGATGAACTCGTGCGCGTGCGCGGCCTTCGCGGCCTCCTCGATCTGTCGCATCGACGCGTGCGGCGACCCGTAGGCGATGTTCTCGCGGATGGTCTCGTTGAAGAGCAGGGCGTCCTGCAGCACGACGCCGATCTGCTGGCGCACGGAGGCCTGCTTCAGCGTGCGGACGTCGCGGCCGTCGAGGCGCACCGTCCCGCCGCACGGATCGTGGAAGCGCTGGAGCAGCGACACGAGCGTCGTCTTCCCAGCGCCGCTCGGCCCCACCAGCGCCACGACCTCGCCCGGCCGCACGTGCAGGTCGACGCCGCGGAGCAGCGTGGGGGCACCGTCGAACGCGAACGAGACGTTCTCGAAGCGCACGTCGCCGTGGAGCGGGGGCGCGTCGAGCGCGTCGGGCGCGTCGGGGACCGTGTCCTCCGCGTCGAGGATCGCGACCACCTCGTCGAGGGCCACGCGCGCTGTCCTGAGCGTCCGGTAGACGCCCGAGAGCCCCTGCACCGGCCCGAACAGGCCGCCGAGGTATCCGAGCACCGCGACCAGCGTCCCGGCGGAGACCTGGCCGCGCAGGACGAGCGACCCGCCCACCGCGACGGTGACGATGCGCGCCGCGGTCGCGGCGAGGTTCTGCGCGGCGCTCACGCCCGAGTCGAACGCGATGCCCTTCGTGACGACGCCGTTCGCGTCGCTGACCTGCGAGAGGAAGCGCCTGCGCTCCGCGTCCTCCATCGCGAAGCTCTTCACGGTGACGATGCCGGAGAGCACCTCGTTGAAGCGCGCGTAGATGCGGACCCAGCGGTCGAGGAGCGAGCGCTCACGCCTCGTCTGCACGGGCGCCGCGAAGCCGGCGACGAGCGCGGGGAGCGGCGCGAACGCGAGCACGACCAGCGCGAGGCGCACGTCGAGCTGGAGCAGCACGACCACCGAGACCGCGAGGTAGACGACCGCCGGCATCGTGTTGAACGCGAGCTCGTGCAGGCCCGCGACGAAGCCCTGGATGCCGCGGTCGAGCCGCGTCATGACGGCGCCGACGCCCTCCTTGCGGTGGTACGCGATCGGGAGCGAGTGGAGCCGCCCGACGGTCGCCTCGGTGAGCTGGTAGTGGATCGCGAGGCGGGTCCGCCAGGTGAGCCAGTTCGAGAGCGCGCCGCCGCCCTCGCGCAAGAGACCGATCGCGACGAGCGCCACCACCGCGCGCCCCAGCGACGCGCCGTCGCGCGACGCGAGACCGTCGAACAGCGCCTTCATCACCAGCGGCTCACACGCGGTGAGGCACGTCGCGGCGAGCGACAGGAGCAGGATCGCCGCGATCGTGAAGCGATGCGGCGACAGGAACGAGGTGGTCCGCCGGACGAGGTGGCGCAAGGGGGCTCCGCGAGCAGCTGCTGCTCTGCTCGCTGCCCTGTATACCCGAACGGTATCGGCGGGTTCAGGGTGACAGGCTCGTCAGGGGATGGGTCACAGGAGACCCGGCGCCGTCGGCGGTTCCGGCGATGCGCTCCACGATCGAAGTGAGCTCCTCCACGCGGTGCCCGCAGGTGTGGCGCGCGAGCACCGTCCGCAGGCCGTGGCGCGAGAGCTCCTCGCGCGCGCGGGCGTCGCCGACCAGCGAACGGAGGTGGTCCCGCATCTCGCCGCCGCTGCGGGCCACGAGGAAGTCGGCGCCCGGCGTGAACAGGTGCTCGGCGTCGTCCCAGGGTGACGAGACGAGCGGAATCCCGCACGCCAGCGCCTCGAACACGCGGATGGTCGGGATCCCTGGGAGCGCGCGGACGTAGGGCCCTCGCGGCACGTGGACGGTGACGCGATGCGCCGCGAACACCTCGGGTGCGCGGTGGTTCGGGAGGTAGCCCCGGTACTCGATGCCGGCGGCGGCCAGCGCGGCGCGAGCGTGCTCCGGGTAGCGCACCCCGTGGATCCGGGCGCGCAGCTTCAGGTCGCGGACGGGGTCGAGCAGGAACTCGTGCAGCTCGGCGCTGCGCTCCTCGTCGCCCCAGTTCCCGATCCAGACGAGCTCGCCCTCGGGCGTCGTGCCCGGCCGCGGCCCGAAGACGCGGACGTCGGCGGCCTCGTGCCAGACGTAGGCGCGGCGCGACCACCCGCGAGCCACGTACACGTCCCGCAGCACCTCGCCGAACGCGAGGACGCCGTCGTAGCCGTCGAGGTCGTACGCGGCCATCTGCTCGGGCGCCGTCACCGCGCGGTGGTGCGTGTCGTGGAAGAGCAGCACGTACGGTCGAGCGCTGCGGGCGCGGTGCTCGCCGACGCGCCTCACGAGCGCGTGGTCGCTCCACTCGTGGACGAGGACGAGATCCGCCGCGTCGAGCGCCTCGTCGAGGTCGAGCTCCGCGAGATCGTAACGGACGCTCGAGAGGTGCGGATAGGCGCGCCGGAACGCGGCGATCGCCGACTCGCCGGCGTCCGCGACGAGGTTCTGGACGCTCCAGGCGTCGCGCGGCTCGTACACCGTCACGCCGTGGCCGCGCGCCTGCAGCTCCGAGCAGACGCCGCGGAGGAAGTGCGCGTTGCCGTGGTTCCAGTCGGAGACGAGCGAGTGGCAGAAGATCACGACGCGCACGGCGCGCTCTCCTCGGCGGTCCAGGCCCTCGGGGCGAGGCTCGCGTAGCTCGAGGCGTAGGCGGCCGCCATGCGATCGGGCGTGAGCGCGGCGGCGCGTGCGCGCGCGAGCGTCGAGAGCTCGGCTCGCCTCGCGGGGTCGGCGCACAGGCGGCGGAGCGCGTCTCGCAACGCGACGTGATCGTCGGGCGCGACGAACACCGCCGCGCCGTCCCACGTCTCGCGCAGGCTGGCGAGGTCGCCGAGGACGAGGGCGCAGCCGGCGTGGGCGGCCTCGAGCACCGACAGGCCGAACGGCTCGTACCGCGCCGGCAGCGCGTAGACCGCCGCGCGGCCGTAGGCGCGGGCGAGCTCCTCCTGCGAGAGCCTGCCGAGCAGCCGCGCCCCGCTGGAGCGCGCGCCCCGAGCGCCGTCGGGGTGGTCCTCCTCGCCGGCGAGCAGCACCGGCCACGGGAGCCCGGCCGCGACGGCGTCGAGCGCGGCGGCGTTCTTCGCGTCGTCCCAGAGCCGCGCCGCGCAGAGCACGAAGGGCTCCTTCGCGGCGGGCCTGAACCGCTCCGGCGCGCGGCCGTTCGGGATCACGCGCGCGCGGCCGAGCGGGCCGTGGTGGCGCTCCAGCGCTCCGAGCATCGCGGCGGTGGGCGCCACGACGAGGTCCGCGCTCGCGAGCCCTCGCCGGACGACCTCCCGGTAGCGGTCGAACGAGGCGGGCGGAGCGCAGCCGCGCACCGCCTCGAACCACGAGACGACGCACGAGTGGCCGACGACGAGCGCGGGCGCCCCGAGCGGCAGCGCGCCGTGAGCGAACTCGTTCAGGTGCACGACGTCGGGCCGCACGCGCTGGGCCACGCCGGCGAGCCACGCGGACGTGCGCGCGACGTCGGTCCACGGATCTTCCATCCACTCGAGCTTCCACGCGCTCTCGAACACCTCGCCCACGCGCGCCCGCCGGAGCTCGGCGCGCTGATCGGCGGCGAGGCGGCGCCCCGTCGTCGCGAGCGCGACCTCCACCCCGCGCGCCGCGAGCGCGCCCGCGAGCTCGGACGCGTAGGTGAACACGCCGCCGATCGTGTCCGCCGTCATGAGGACGCGCATGGCTCAGCCCGCCGCGCCGTCGTAGATCGCGTCGAGCACCTCCGCGACGCGGAGCACGCCCTCGATCTCGGGGTCGAACCGCCGGCTCGACGAGAGCGCCTCGGCGAACGCCACCGCCGCGCGGCCTCCCCACGCGTCGGGAGGGCCGGCCAGCAGCTCGCGCCGGGTGCCGTGGTAGCGCTCGACGACGAAGTCGTAGAAGGACCCGTTCACGTTGCGGAGCGAGAGGCCGCCCTCGGTGCCGTAGAACGACGCCTCGATGACGCAGTCCTGCCCCGCCGCGAGCCGCCAGGAGCATGCGAGCTGCACCGCGACGCCGCCGTCGAGCCGCAAGAGCGCCGAGGCGTGATCCTCGCACTCGCTGCGCCCCCGCAGCGCCGCGCCGCTCGCCGAGACGGCGCTCGTCACCGCCGTCACGCCGGGGAAGCCGAGGACCCAGAGCGCGAGATCGACGAGGTGGATGCCGAGATCCATGACGCAGCCGCCGCCCGACTGCGCCGCGTCGTAGAACCACGGCTTGTCGGGGCCGTAGGCGTTGTGGAAGACGAGGTTCACGGCGTGCACGCGGCCTATCGCGCCGCCCTGCACGAGCCGCCTCAGCTCCGGGACGCCCGCGACGTGGCGGTAGGAGAGGTCGACCCCGAGCAGCCGATCCGCCGTCCGGGCGGCGTCGATCACGCGACGGACCTCCGCGGCGTTCCGGCCGAGCGGCTTCTGACAGAACACGGCGAGGCCTCGCTCCAGCGCCCGGATCGACTGGTCTGCGTGCAGGGCGCTCGGCGTCGCGATCACGACGCCGTCGAGAGGCTGCGCGAGGAGCTCCTCGAGCGAGGCGGCGACCGACGCGCCGGGCGCGGACGAGTCCGCGGCCTCGCGCGCGGCGGCCACGGCAGGATCGGCGATGGCGGAGACCTCGGCGCTGCCGCTCGCCGCGACGGCCTGCATGCGGTGGCGCCCGATCCAGCCGACGCCGAGGAAGCCGAGCCGCGGACGGGCGCGCGCGAGCGCAGGCGCGGCGCGATCCTCCGTCGCGGCAGGTGAGGTGGCGCCCGACCTGGTCACGGGATCACGACTCCCTTCAGGAATCCGTCCGGGCGCGCGCGCATCGCCTCGAACGCGTCGCCGACGTGCGCGAGATCGTAGCGATGCGTGAGCAGCACGCCCAGGTCGAGCTCGCCCCGCGCGACCGCGTCGGCGGCGATGCGCATGCCCTCGACGTTCACCGCGGGGTCGCGGAAGTGCGCGTTCACGATCTCGAAGCCCTTCCAGTTCCACGCGCAGAGATCGATCGAGCGCCGCCCGTCCTGGTGGAACCCGGCGATGACGAGCCGGCCCTGTTCCCGGACGAGCTCGGCGGCGAGGTCGAGCGGCTCCTGCAGCCCGACCGCCTCGATGGCCGCGTCGCAGAGGCGCCCGCCCGTGAGCTCGCGGACGCGCTCGACGACCTCCGCGCGCGGACCGAACGTCACCGTCTCGGCGACTCCGAGCCGCCGCGCGAGGTCGAGCGCCCAGCCGCGACGGGCGATCCCGATGACGCGCGCGCCTGCGAGGACCGCCATGCGCGCCGCGACGGCGCCGATGAAGCCGAGCCCCACCACCGCGACGGTGTCGCCGGCCCGGATCGCCGCCCTGCGGAACACGTTCACTCCGCACGCGAGCGGCTCGCCCGGGAACGGGAGCGCATCGAGCGCCGGCGGCAGGGACAGGACCGTCGTCGCGTCGGCGACGTCGTACTCCGCGAAGGCGCCGCCGAGCAGCGCGGCGACGCGGTCTCCCTCGCGCACGGCGCGAACGTCGCTCCCGACCGCGTCGACGCGGCCCCAGGCCTCGTGCCCAGGCGCGCCCGGCGCGAGCGGGTACCGGAACCAGTCTCGTCCCTCCCAGAGCGGCAGGTTCGAGCCGCAGACGCCGCAGCCCTCGACGCGGACGCGCACCTGTCCGGGCCCGGGATCCGGCAGCGGAACGTCGCGCACGTCCACCCGTCCCGGGGCCGCGAGGACCGCCGCGCGCATCGTCCTCGCGCGCGACGCGGCGGGAGCGGGTGCCGTCGACGATGTGGAGCCAGCGGAGTCGATCACAGCGGCGCCTCGGCCTCGGCCGAGCGCGACGCGGGGGCGCGCTCGACCGAGCGCAGCCAGGAATGAAGCCGCCGGACGCCTTCGGCCACGCCCACGGTGGGGGCCCAGCCGAGCGCCTCGTTCAGCTTGCGGGTGTCGGAGACGTACCAGCGCTGATCGGCGGCGCGCCAGTCGGCGAGCTCGACGCGCGGGCGCCTCCCTTCGAGCGCCTCGATGAGATCGAGCAGCTCGAGCAGCGAGACGGTGTTGTCCGGGCCGCCGCCCACGTTGAACGGCTCGCCCGCGATCCGCCGGATGCCGGCGCGGGCGAGCAGCAGCGCGTCGACGAGATCCTCGACGAACAGCGCGTCGCGGACCTGCTTGCCGTCGCCGTAGATCGTGATCGCGTCGCCCCGCATCGCCGCCCTGATCATGTGCGCGATCCAGCCCTGGTCCTCGTTTCCGTGCTGGTGCGGGCCGTAGATGCAGCTCATCCGGAAGACGGCCGCGGGGAGCCCGTACGTGCGGGCCCAGTCGAGGACGTACTGGTCCGCGGCGCCCTTGGAGCAGCCGTAGGGGCTGTGGAACTCGACCCCGCGCCGCTCGGACACGCCGCGGGCGAGCGGCGGGCGCGCGACGTAGCGGCGGGCGCCTTCCGAGACCTCGAGGTCGTCGAGCGACCCGTACACCTTGTTCGTCGACGTGAACACCACCGGGATCGGCCGGCGCTGCGCGCGGATCGCCTCGAGCACCTCGAGCGTCCCGCGCGCGTTCACCTCGAAGTCGCCGATCGGATCGACGAGGCTGGTCGTCACCGCCACCTGCGCGGCGAAGTGGAACACCGCCGACGCCTCGCGCACCGCGGCGGTGACCGCCGCGCGATCGCGCACGTCGCCGACCTGGAAGCGCACGCGGTCTCCGTGCTCGCCGAGCAGCCAGCGGAGGTTCCGCTCCACTCCCGGACGGGAGACGTTGTCGAGGAGGAGGACCTCCTCGCCCTCCCGCGCCAGCCGGTCCGCGAGGTTCGTGCCGATGAACCCGGCGCCGCCCGTGATGAGCACCCGCCGTCCGACCCGCGTCAGCGCGTGGCGTCGAGGAGCCCTCATACGCTGAGTCCCATCGCGTTCAGCTCCGCCGTCGCGTGCTCCACGCGGTCGTGAGCCACCTGGCCGGCGAGCCACTCGCCGAGCTCGAGCAGCCCCTCCTCGAAGTCGACGCGCGGCTCGTAACCGAGCAGCGCGCGCGCTCGCGAGATGTCCGCGAAGCAGTGACGGATGTCCCCCATGCGGTACTTCCCGGTGATCTGCGGCTCGATGTGCTCCTTGCCGAGCACGCGCGCGAGGCGCGCCGCGACCTCACGGACCGTGAAGCTCGCGCCGCTGCCGACGTTCAGCGCGACGCCGGAGACCTCGCGCGCCTCCAGCGCCTTCACGCAGGCCTGCGCGACGTCGTGCACCGACACGAAGTCGCGGCGCTGCAGGCCGTCCTCGTTCACGAGCGGCGGGCGGCCGTTCAGGTACCGCGAGGCGAAGATCGCGAGGACGCCGGTGTACGGGTTCGAGAGCGCCTGGCGCGTGCCGTAGACGTTGAAGAAGCGGAGCGCGACCGTGGAGATCCCGTACGCGCGCCCGATGGTGAGGCAGAGCCGCTCCTGGTCGTACTTCGAGAGCGCGTAGACCGACGGCAGCGCGGGCGCCTTGTCCTCGGGCGTCGCCGCAGGCGTGAGCGGGAGCCCGTCGGGCCCCTCGAGCTCCCAGCGCCGCGCGGTGAGCTGTTCGAGCGGGCGCTCCACGCCAGGCACGACGCGGCCGTCGGCCTGCCGGTAGAGCCCTTCGCCGTAGATGCTCATGGACGACGCGACGACGAGCCGCTCGACGGGACGCTCCAGCAGCGCCTCCAGCAGCACCGCCGTGCCGACGCCGTTCACGGCGGTGTACCGCTCCACCTCGTACATGCTCTGACCGACGCCGACGCACGCGGCGAGGTGGAAGACCGCGTCCACGCCGTCGAGCGCGCGCCGCACGGCCGCGCGATCGCGCACGTCCGCGACCTGCAGCTCGACCTCGGGATCGAGGTAGCCGGGCCGCCGAGCGTCCTCGCCGTGTACCTGCGGTGAGAGGGCGTCCAGCGCGCGGACCGAGTAGCCGCGCGCCAGCAGGTGGTCCGCGAGGTGAGAACCGATGAAGCCCGCACCGCCAGTGATGAGGATCGTCTTCCGCATGGCCCGACAGTTTGGGTCTCCAAAGACCCTTTACGAAAGCTGAGTACCTTGCCGCTTTCACGCAACGGATCGCACCTTCTCTCACGGCAGGGCGTGGTTCTGCCGGGCGAGAGAGCTTCCTCGGAAGCGCGAACGTCGCGCGAGATCGCCAGCGGGTACCCATGCGAATCGCCTTCTTCGGGTCGAGCCTCGTCAGCGCCTACTGGAACGGCGCCGCGACGTACTACCGCGGCCTCTTGCGCGCGCTCGCGCGCCGCGGCCACGCGATCGTGTTCTACGAACCGGACGCCTACGAACGGCAGCAGAACCGCGACATCGCCGATCCGGACTGGGCTCGCGTCGTCGTGTGGCCGGGCGAAGGTGGTGCCGCGCTGGACGCCTGCCTCGACGAGGCGCGACACGCGGACCTCGTGGTGAAGGCGAGCGGCGTCGGCGTCCACGACGCGCTGCTCGAGCGCCGCGTGCTCGAGCTGCGCCGCCCCGGCAACCGCGTCGTGTTCTGGGACGTGGACGCTCCCGCGACCCTGGAGCGGGTCGAGGCCGATCGAGCCGATCCCTTCCGCGCGCTCGTGCCGCGCTACGATCTCGTGTTCACGTACGGCGGAGGCGATCCGGTCGTGCGCGCGTACGAGGCGCTCGGGGCGCGGCGCTGCGTGCCCGTGTACAACGCGCTCGATCCGGAGACGCACCACCCGGTCGCACCCGAGCCGCGCTTCGCGTGCGAGCTGGCGTTCCTCGGCAACCGGCTGCCGGATCGCGAGGCGCGCGTCCACGAGTTCTTCCTCGGCCCCGCCGCGCGGCTGCCGGACCGCACGTTCGTGCTCGGCGGCGCGGGCTGGGACGGCGTCCAGCTGCCGGCGAACGTGCGGTACCTGGGGCACGTCGGCACCGGCGACCACAACGCCTTGAACTGCAGCGCGACGGCGGTGCTCAACGTGAACCGCGCCTCGATGGCGCGTTTCGGCTTCTCGCCACCGACGCGCGTCTTCGAGGCAGCCGGCGCGGGTGCGTGCCTGCTCACCGACGCGTGGACCGGCATCGAGCTGTTCCTCGAGCCGGGGCAGGAGATCCTGGTCGCGCACGACGGCGCCGACGTCGAGCGACTCGTGCGCGGCCTCACGCCCGCGCACGCCCGGGCGATCGGCGAGGCCGCGCGCCGACGCGTGCTGGGAGAGCACACCTACGCGCACCGCGCGCTGCAGGTGGAGGCTGCGCTGCAGGTCGAGGGCGCGTCGCAGGTCGAGGCTGCGCCCGACGCGGGCGGAGCGGAGAGGGGGGTGGCGTGAGCGCGCCGATGGAGATCGTCTTCCTCGGGCTCTCGATCACGTCGTCGTGGGGGAACGGCCACGCGGTGACGTACCGCGGGCTCGTTCGCGAGCTCGCGCGGCGCGGCCACCGCGTGCTGTTCCTCGAGCGCGACCTGCCCTGGTACGCCGACAACCGCGACCTGCCGAAGCCGCCCTGGGGACAGACCGAGATCTACCGCGGCCTTCCGGAGCTCGAGGATCGGTTCGCGCGCGCCGTCGAGCACGCGGATCTCGTCGTCCTCGGCTCCTACGTCCCCGAGGGCATCGCCGTCGGCGAGTGGCTCGTGTCGACGGCGAGGGGGACGAAGGCGTTCTACGACATCGACACTCCCGTGACGGTGGCGCGGCTCGCGCGCGACGATTGCGACTACCTCTCGCGAGCGCTCGTGCCGCGCTTCGACCTGTACCTGTCGTTCACCGGCGGGCCGATCCTGCGCCGCATCGAGGCCGAGCTCGGCGCGAAGGCGGCGCGTCCGCTGTACTGCAGCGCCGACCCGGAGCACTACCGGCCCGAGCCGCACCCGCCGCTGTGGGACCTGGGCTACCTCGGGACGTACAGCGAGGATCGCCAGCCGACGCTGGACCGGCTGCTCCTCGAGCCGGCGCGGCGCTGGAGGGAGGGGCGCTTCGTCGTCGCCGGTCCGCAGTACCCGCGCGACGTGCGCTGGCCGCCGAACGTCGCGCGCATGGAGCACCTCGCGCCGCCGCAGCACGTGAGCTTCTACAACGCGCAGCGGTTCGCGCTGAACGTCACCCGGCGCGACATGGTGCAGGCCGGCTGGTCGCCCTCGGTGCGCCTGTTCGAGGCCGGCGCCTGCGGCACTCCCGTCGTGAGCGACCCGTGGGACGGGCTCGAGACGGTGTTCGTGCCCCGCGAGGAGATCCTCATCGCGCGCACCGCGGAGGAGGCGCTCGAGATCGTGCGGAACCTCCCCGAGGAGGAGCGGCTCGCCATCGGCGCCGCGGCGCGCGCACGCGTCCTGAAGGAGCACACTGCCGCGCACCGGGCGCGGCAGCTGGAGGGTCTGGTCGCGTGAAGATCTGCGTCGTGGGGACGGGCTACGTCGGGCTGGTCGCGGGAGCGTGCTTCGCCGACTCGGGCAACGTGGTGACCTGCGTCGACAAGGACGAGGAGAAGATCGGACTCCTCCGCCAGGGGTGGATCCCGATCTACGAGCCTGGGCTCGAGGACATCGTACGGCGCAGCGTGAGGCAGCGCCGCCTCTCGTTCGGCACCGACATCTCCGCGGCCGGCAAGGCGGAGGTGATCTTCATCGCCGTGGGCACGCCCGCGGGAGAGGACGGCGGCGCGGATCTGACGCACGTGCTCGGCGCCGCCGAGGCGATCGGCCGCGCCCTCGAGCGGTACGCGGTCGTGGTCCTGAAGAGCACCGTGCCGATCGGCACGAACGAGAAGGTGCGCGACACGATCGCGCGGGTCGCGCGGGGGGTGGACTTCGACGTCGTCTCCAACCCCGAGTTCCTGAAGGAGGGGGCCGCGATCGACGACTTCCTGAAGCCCGACCGCGTCGTGATCGGCACGCGCTCCGAGCGGGCGCGCAAGATCATGGGCGAGCTCTACGCGCCGTTCGTGCGCACCGAGAACCCGATCCTGTACATGGACCCGCGCTCGGCGGAGCTCACGAAGTACGCCGCCAACGGCATGCTCGCGACGCGGATCTCGTTCATGAACGACATCGCGACGCTGTGCGAGAAGGTCGGCGCCGACGTCGACTGGGTGCGCAAGGGGATGGGCGCGGACGAGCGCATCGGCTACTCGTTCCTGTTCCCCGGGGTCGGCTACGGCGGATCGTGCTTCCCGAAGGACGTGAAGGCGCTCGTCGCGACGGGACGCGAGGTCGGCATCGACCTCGAGCTGCTGAAGTGCGTCGAGGCGACGAACGGTCGCCAGAAGCGGGTGCTCGTGCACAAGGCGGTGCGCCACTTCGGCTCGCTCGCGGGCAAGCAGTTCGCCGTGTGGGGGCTCGCGTTCAAGCCGAAGACGGACGACATCCGCGAGGCGCCCGCCATCGAGGTCATCGAGGGGCTCCTCGGCAAGGGCGCGAAGGTGCGCTGCCACGACCCGGTCGCGGAGGCGGTCGCGGAGCGGCACTTCGGCGATCGGATCGGCTACGCGCCCTCGCCGTACGACTGCGTCGAGGACGCCGACGGGCTGTTCGTCATCACCGAGTGGCACCAGTTCCGCAAGCCCGACTTCGACAAGATCCGGAAGATGATGAGGCAGCCGGTCGTGTTCGACGGCCGGAACCTCTTCGATCCGCAGGCGATGAAGGATCTCGGGTTCGAGTACTACGGGATAGGACGCTAGGGTTCGCCCGGTCGGCCGAAGGTTCGGCGCGCCTCAATGCGTCGTCGCGTCGGCGCTCCCGGCTTCGCCTTCCGCCAGGCGCTCCGCCCCGCCATCGCTCCGACGCGATCCCTCCTGCGCCCGCAGCGCCTGGATCGCCTCGTGGTAGCCGTGGAGCGTCCCGACGTCGACGTAGGTCTCGCCGGCGGGGACCGCGCGCGCGACGCCGCCGCGAGCGAGCCACGCGTTCACGAGCGTGCCCACGTACTCGTCCGCGCGGTTCCGCTCGAGCCACAGGTCGTGGAGCTCGCGGAGGATGGCGCCGTCGAGCCGAAACGCGCCCCAGACCCAGTGCGTGCTCGGGCGGCTGCTCTTCACCTCGATCTCGCGCACCGCGCCGTCCGGCGTGGTCGCGACCGCGTCGAACAGCTCCGGCTGCGCGACCGGGAACAGGAGGAAGCTCAGGCCGCGCGGCAGCGTCGCGAGCGCGTCCTCCGGGAACCAGACCGTGTCGGGCAGCCCGACGACGACGTCCTCCTCCGGGGCGACGAGCGGAAGCGCGCAGAACAGCGCATCGCACAGGCCCGCCGGCCGAGGCTGCACCGCATAGCAGACGTGGGCCGGGCCGATCTGCCCGCCGAAGTACTCGACGATGTCGCTCTTTCCCGGCGAGATGACGAAGCAGAGCTTGCGCGCACCCGCCCGGATCATGCGCTCCACGAGGTACTCGCTGACGGCGCGCGGGCGCTCGGCGCCGTTCAGGATCTGCGTCCCCACCGGGAGCAGCTCCTTCGAGAAGGCGAGCGGCTGGATCCGGCTGCCCTGTCCCGCCGCCGGGATGATGCCCCACATGTCACGCTCCGTGGACGCTTCCGGCCTCGGCGGTCAGCGCGCCTGGCCGCGCGAACAGATCGAGGATGTCCACGAGCTCGCGGGCCCGGAAGTCGGCGGTGTGCTCCGCGAGCACGCGCTCGCGCGCTGCACGCCCGATGCGGGCGAGATCGTCGCGGCTGCGGCTCACCGCGTCGATCGCGTCCTCCGACGACCGCGCGACCAGGATCTCGCGGCCCGGCTCGAGGAAGGCCTCGAGCCCCGGCCACCAGTCGGACACGCAGGGCACGCCGCACGCGGCGGCCTCGAACAGGCGGCCGGAGGGGCAGTAGCCCAGCGCCGCCATCGGCGCGCGCGTCACGTTCAGCGTGAGCGGCGACGAGCACAGGAACGCCGGATGATCCGATGGCGGGAGGTGGCGCACGTAGTAGAGGTTCGGCTGCCACGGGAAGTCGGCGCCGTACTGCGAGCCCGCGAGCACGAAGCGCCGCTGCGGCATGCGGCGCGCGGGCTCGAGGAAGAACCGCTCGACGGAGTGCTGACGGTTCGCCGCCCAGGTCCCGATGTACGAGAAGTCGCCACGGAAGTGCTCGTCCGGTCCGACGGGGCGGTGCACCTCCGGATCAACGCTGCCGTAGAGCGGCAGCGCGTGGCGGGCGCCGAACACGCGGCAGAGGCGCTGGAGGGCCTCACCGCCCGTGAACGAGAGCACGACGTCGAAGTCGCCGAGCCCGTGCGCCGGCATGTACTCGATCCGCTCGCCCGCGGCCGCGCGCTCGAGCGTGATCGGCGTGTCCATGTCGTAGAAGCCCCGCACCGTGGTGTGCGATTCGAGCACCAGGTCGGACGCGGCGACGCCGTCGGGGCAGTACGACGTGACGAGCGCGGCGTCCGCGTCGGCGAGCTCGCGGCGGGCGAGCTCCAGCGTCTCCTGCCAGCTCGAGTACAGGTGCAGGCGACCGCCCTCGATCTCCGTCCGATCGCGCGTCGCGGCGTAGTACGGGACGTCGCGCTCGAAGAAGACGAAGCGGTGCCCGGCGCGGCCGAGCGCCTTCGCCAAGCCGCGCCAGAGCGTCGCGTGGCCGTTCCCCCACGACGAGCTCATGGTCAGACCGAAGACGACGAGCTTCATCCAGACCCGCTCCCGCCGGGACGGCGCCGCGCGCCGATCCGGACCCCGCGGGTAAGCTAGTCCGGATCACCCGGCGACGTGAGCCCCGGAATCGGTCAACGGTCCTGCGCAGGCTGCGACGCGGCGGCGTCGCTCACGGGCACCAGATCGGCGTCCGTCGTGGGCGGCTCGCGCCCGTTCGCGACGGCGTCGGACGAGGAGGGCGGGTCCCCCCGCCGCGGCGAGTCGTCGTCCTTCGGCGGCTCCTCGTCCAGGCCGCTCTCGCCCGCGAGCAGGCGATCGACCTCTACGCGGGCCCAGGCCTGGTCGGACGCGTCGATGCGACCGGCGGAGCGCAGCCGTCCCACGCAGCGTCGCGCGCGGCGAGCCAGCCAGCGCGGCGCGGGGCCGAGCGCGGCCTTGCGCGGCGCGGGCAGCATCGAAGCCAGGATCGCGGCCTGCGCCGTCGAGAGCTCGGACGCGCTGCAGCCGAACCACCTGCGAGAGGCGGCCTCGACGCCGAACGTGCCCGGCGCCCATTCGGCGACGTTCAGGTAGAGCGCCAGGATCCGCCGCTTCGAGAGCGACTGCTCGAGCTTCACCGCGAGCAGCGCCTCCTTCACCTTGCGTGACAGCGTGCGCTCCGTGCCGAGGTAGAGGTTCTTCGCGAGCTGCTGGGTGATCGTCGAGCCGCCGCGGGAGAAGTGTCCCTGCTCGACGCCTCGCTCCGCCGCGTCCCGGATCGCCTCCCAGTCGAAGCCCTCGTGCCCGAAGAACTTCGCGTCCTCGGAGACGATGACGGCGTGCACGAGCCGCGGCGAGACGCGGTCGAGCGTCGTCCAGCGCTGCCGTGGCGCGAAGCGGCGGCCGTCGGCCGCGGCCTCGGCGCGGCGCTGCTCGATGAGCGCCGTCGTCTTCGGGTTCTTCTTCGCGAGGCCGCTCACGTCCGGCAGCGTGAACCACAGCACGGCGACCCACGCGACGACGGCGCACGACGCCGCGGCGGCGAGCACGGCCGCGCGGAAGGCGAGGCGCCGGAGGCGGTGGGGACTGGGGCGTGGTCGGCGGGACGCTGGCACGCGCGGCACCCTAGCACCACTCCCCGACGGCGGGACGCGCACCGGTGCGCGATCGAGGACGCGCCAGCACTTCGCGAGCGGGGAGCGACTCCCGATGGCGGGATGCGTGCATCACTGTCAGTGAACTGCGAAACGGCGCGCAGAGGCCCTTCAGGTCCTTGACCCCTCCGGGGCCGGTGGATAACTCCGCCGGGATCGAGCTGGCTCACCGGCACGCGCGACGTGCCACTCCGGAGGGAAGAAACATGGCCGACGTGAAGCGATACACCGCGCGCGACTTCTCGAGCGTGCGGGGACTCACCGGGATCAGCGACAAGCAGATCGAAGAGCACCTCAAGCTGTACGAGGGCTACGTGAAGCGCACGAACGCGCTCACCGAGAAGCTCCAGGCGATCTGCAACGACGGGAAGGCCTCCGGGGCGGACCCGGTGTTCGCCGAGCTCACCCGCCGCATGGGGTTCGAGTACAACGGCATGATCCTGCACGAGTACTACTTCTCGAACATGGCGGCGGGCGCGCAGGCGGAGCCGCCGACGGGCGGCAAGCTGCGCAAGGCGCTCGAGCAGTCGTTCGGGAAGTACGACACCTGGCTCACCGACTTCCGCAGCATCGCGACGATGCCGGGCGTCGGCTGGGCGGTGCTGTACCAGGACCCGACCACGGGCTGGCTGTCGAACCACTGGATCACGCTGCACAACGACGGCAACCCCGCGGGCTTCACGCCGATCCTCGTGATGGACGGCTGGGAGCACGCGTTCATGCGCGACTACCTCGCGACCGAGCGCGCGAAGTACGTGGACGCGTTCTTCAAGAACATCGGCTGGGAGGCGGCGGAGAAGAGACTGAAGTAATCACCCGCAAGCTCTCGCGTAGCGAGAGCGCGCAGCCCACTGCAAGCTGTCGCTTTGCGACAGCGCGCAGCAGAAACCCGCAAGCTGTCGCTTTGCGACAGCGCGCAGCAGTCACCGAGGCCCCGGGGATCTTCCCGGGGCTTCGTCGTTCTCCCCTCGCGCTGCATCGCCCCGCTCGACGCCCTCGCCTCCCCACGGCTACGCTCCCCGCGCGTGCCCACGATCTCCCCAGCAAGGATCCGCACCCTCCGCGCAAAGCTCCTCGCCTGGTGGGACGCCGGCCACCGCGAGCTCCCCTGGAGGTTCGCGCCCGGCGAAGCGGACGCGTACCGCGTGTGGATCTCCGAGGCGATGCTGCAGCAGACGCAGGTCGCCGCGGTCGTGCCGTACTACGCGCGGTTCCTGGCGCGCTTCCCGTCGTTGCGCTCGCTCGCGACGGCGAGCGAGGACGACGTCGTCGCGCTCTGGAGCGGCCTCGGCTACTACGCGCGCGCCCGCGCGCTGCACCGCGCCGCGCGCGAGGCGCTCGCGCGCCACGGCGGGTTGCCGTCCACGGTGGAGGAGCTGCGCGAGCTGCCCGGGTTCGGCCCGTACACGGCCGCGGCGGTGGCGTCGATCGCCTTCGGACGCGCGGCGGCGGCCGTGGACGGGAACGTGGCGCGGGTGCTCGCTCGCGTCTTCCTCGTCGAGGATCCGCCGGAGGCGCGAGCGTTCCGGGTGCGCGTCGGCGCGCTCGCCGACGCGCTCGTCGACCCATCGCGCGCCGGCGATTGGAACCAGGCGCTCATGGACCTGGGCGCCACGATCTGCGTGAAGCCGACACCGCGATGCGACGCGTGTCCGCTCGGCGGCGCGTGCGCGGCACGCCGCGCCGGCCGCGGCCGAGACGTGCCGGTGGCGCGCGCGAGGCCCGAGAAGAAGAGGGTGGTCCTCGCGTGCGCGCTCGTGCGCTCGGGCGGCCGCCTGCTCGTCTCGCGGCGACCGGAGCGATCTCTGTTCCACGGCACGTGGGGCCCGCCCGCCGTGGAGGCGGCGACCGAGACCGCCGCGCGCGGCGCCATGCCGGCCGTCCTCGCGTCGATGGGCATCCGGGTTCTTGCGTCCGGAGACCTGGGGCGTGTAGAACGCGCGCTCACGCACCGGCGCGCGCTGCTCGTCGGGATCGGTTGCCGCCTCGCCGCGCGGCCGCCGATCGGAGCCACGCTCCGGTGGGTGAGTCCCGAGGCGATGGCGCAGCTCGGGACTTCGGCGGCGATGCAACGGCTCCTCGAATCGTGTTTCGGCAGGGAATTCGCCTTGACACGAGAGGGTGCCTCCGTATAATTCGCGCCCCTTCGCCCGGGAAGGCTTTGTCCTGAGCGAGCGAAGGATGACGGCGGGCGCGCCCTCGAAGCACGGCGGGGCGCTTTTTTTAGGAAAGACTTCTCTCGATGCCGACGATCAGCCAGCTCGTGCGCAAGGGCCGCGAGCAGCTCCAGACGAAGAAGAAGGCGCCTGCGCTCAAGGAGTCGCCGCAGAAGCGCGGCGTCTGCACGCGCGTCTACACGACGACGCCCAAGAAGCCGAACTCCGCGCTGCGCAAGGTCGCCCGCGTTCGCTTGACGAACGGCTTCGAGGTGACGAGCTACATCCCGGGCGTCGGACACAACCTCCAGGAGCACTCGGTGGTCCTCATCCGCGGAGGCCGCGTGAAGGACCTCCCCGGTGTTCGGTACCACATCGTGCGCGGCACGCTCGACGCGGTCGGCGTGCAGGGCCGCAAGCAGAGCCGGTCCAAGTACGGCGCCAAGCGCCCGAGCTAGTTTCAAAGGAACGAGAGAGAGATGCCTCGTCGTCGCGAAATCGAGAAGCGCAAGATCCTCCCCGATCCGAAGTTCCAGGACCGCCTCGTCGCGAAGTTCGTGAACGACCTGATGCGGATGGGCAAGAAGTCCACCGCCGAGCGGATCATCTACGGCGCGCTCGATCAGGTGGAGTCCAAGCTCAAGGACGATCCGCTCAAGGTCTTCAAGAAGGCGCTCGAGAACGTGAAGCCGGTCGTCGAGGTGAAGAGCCGCCGCGTCGGCGGTGCGACGTACCAGGTGCCCGTCGAGGTCCGGCAGGACCGCCGCATCGCGCTGGCGATGCGCTGGCTCATCGATTACTCGAGGGCGCGCGGCGAGAAGACGATGCGCGAGAAGCTCGCCGGCGAGATCATCGACGCGGCGAACAACCGCGGGAACGCCGTGAAGAAGCGCGAAGACACGCACAAGATGGCCGAGGCCAACAAGGCGTTCGCCCACTACCGTTGGTGAACCGGAGGATCGAGAACACGTCAGTCGAGACAGGGGACGGCCGGCTCCGCCGGTGAACCGAAGTCCCCAGGCTCTTTGACAGCTCGGGTTGGTGGTCTTGGCGCGCGCGTGCGCTCGCCTGCTTGCTCACGGAAGGTTGAAGGAAGATGGCTCGGACTCACGCAATCGACCGTTACCGGAACATCGGCATCATGGCGCACATCGATGCCGGTAAGACCACGACCACCGAGCGCATCCTCTTCTACACCGGCGTCACCCACAAGATCGGCGAGGTCCATGAAGGCACGACCGTCATGGACTGGATGGAGCAGGAGCGCGAGCGCGGCATCACCATCACGTCCGCCGCGACCACCGCGTTCTGGCGCGATCACCGCATCAACATCATCGACACCCCCGGCCACGTCGACTTCACGATCGAGGTCGAGCGGTCGCTGCGCGTCCTCGACGGCGCGTGCGCCGTGTTCGACGCGGTGAGCGGCGTCCAGCCGCAGTCCGAGACCGTCTGGCGTCAGGCCACGAAGTACAAGGTCCCGCGCATCTGCTTCATCAACAAGATGGACCGCGTCGGCGCGGACTTCTTCGCCGCGGTTGCCTCCATCAAGGAGAAGCTCGGCGCGCGCGCCGTGCCGCTCCACGTCCCGATCGGCCGCGAGGACAGGTTCCGCGGCATGGTCGACCTCATCAAGATGAAGGGCATCACCTTCGACGATGAGACGATGGGCGCGAAGTACCAGGAGACCGACATCCCCGCCGATCTCGCGGAGCAGGCGAAGGAGCACCGCGCCGCGCTCGAGGAGGCCGTCGCGGAGGTCGACGACGAGCTGATGGCGAAGTACCTCGACGGCCACGCGCTCTCGAACGACGAGCTGCGCCGCGGGCTTCGCAAGGGCACCATCGACATGAAGTTCTTCCCGGTGCTCTGCGGGACGGCCTTCAAGAACAAGGGCGTGCAGCAGATCCTCGACGCGATCGTCGACTTCCTGCCGAGCCCCGTCGACGTGCCGCCCGTGAAGGGCGTCGATCTCAAGGGCGCAGAGGTGATCCGCGGGACGTCCGACGAGGCGCCGTTCTCGGCGCTCGCGTTCAAGATCATGAACGACCCGTTCGTCGGGAACCTCACGTTCTTCCGCGTGTACTCGGGCAAGCTCGACGCCGGCTCGTACGTCTACAACGCGACGAAGGACAAGAAGGAGCGCATCGGCCGGCTGCTGCAGATGCACGCCAACAAGCGCGAGGAGATCACCGAGGTCCTCGCGGGCGACATCGCGGCCGCCGTCGGGCTCCGCCAGACGACCACCGGCGACACGCTCTGCGACGAGGCCCACAAGGTCATCCTCGAGCGGATGGAGTTCCCCGAGCCCGTCATCTCGGTCGCGATCGAGCCGAAGAGCAAGGCCGACCAGGACAAGATGGGCGTGGCGCTGAACCGGCTCCAGATGGAGGACCCGAGCTTCCGCGTCCACACCGACGAGGAGACCGGCCAGACCATCATCCGCGGCATGGGCGAGCTCCACCTCGAGATCCTGGTGGACCGCATGTTCCGCGAGTTCAAGGTCGAGGCGAACGTCGGCAAGCCGCAGGTCGCCTACCGCGAGACGATCACCCGCAAGGTCGAGTCCGAGGGCCGCTACATCCGCCAGACCGGCGGCCGCGGCCAGTACGGCCACTGCTGGCTGCGCCTCGTCCCGCAGGCGCCCGGCAAGGGCTTCGAGTTCGCGAACGAGACCGTCGGCGGCGTCATCCCGAAGGAGTTCATCGCGCCGATCCAGAAGGGCGTCGAGGAGGCCATGCAGGGCGGCGTCCTCGCCGGCTTCCCGATGGTGGACGTCCGCGTCGAGGTCTTCGACGGCAGCTATCACGACGTCGACTCGAACGAGATGGCGTTCAAGATCGCCGGCTCGATGGGCTTCAAGGACGGCGCCGCGAAGGCCGCTCCGGTCCTTCTCGAGCCGATCATGGACGTCGAGGTCGTGACGCCCGAGAGCTACATGGGCGACGTCATCGGCGACCTGAACTCGCGCCGCGGCAAGATCCAGGGCATGGCCCAGGTCGCGGGCGCGCAGGTGATCACCGCGCAGGTTCCGCTCGCCGAGATGTTCGGCTACGCCACGGACGTGCGCTCGAAGACGCAGGGTCGCGCCACCTACACGATGCAGTTCGGTCACTACGCCCAGGTCCCGAACAACATCGCCGACACGATCATCAGCAAGGCCAAGGGCACAGCCGCCGCCGTCAGGTAGCGCTCTCGACACTGAAGAGGAGACCGCCATGTCGAAGGAAAAGTTCGAGCGAAACAAGCCGCACGTGAACGTCGGGACGATCGGTCACGTCGACCACGGCAAGACGACGCTGACGGCCGCGATCACGAAGGTGCTGGCCGCGCAGGGCAAGGCGCAGTTCATGGCGTA
>DASSQI010000128.1:0-14786 GCA_035702585.1 Anaeromyxobacteraceae bacterium | reverse complement strand
CGGGGGGCTCTGCGTCGCGCAGCGCCGCGCCGATCGCGTCCAGGATCGCGAGCTGGTTGTGCCGCTCCTCGTCGACGTTGACGAGGTCGCAGAAGCGGGCGAACTCGGCGAGGGCGTCGTGCGGGAGGACGATGTCCTCGTTCAGCTTGAAGGCGTTGGTGCGCGCGGCGATGGCGCCGAGCTTCTTGCGATCGGCCCAGAAGCGCTTCGCCTCGGCGGCGTCGCGCGCCGCGAACAGCTCGGTGTCGCCGTGCTCGTCGACGATCTTCTGCACCCGCGCGACGCCGCGCGCGACCTCGTCGTCGGAGTGACCGACGACGTCGACGAGCAGGACCGCCTTCGGCGTCTCGGATCGCGGCGCCTTCACCTCGTAGTTGATCGCGCGGACGTACTCGTCGTCGAAGTGCTCGAGCGCCTGCAGCACCTCGCGGCCCTCGTTCGGGAACGCGCGCGCGAGCTGCAGGATGACCCGCGACGCCTCGTCCATGTCGGGCCCGAAGAACTCGAGGCACAGCGTCCGGCTCGACTCGTACGCGGGATGGAGCACGAACTCGGCGGAGGTGACGACGCCGTCGGTGCCCTCCTTCTGCATGCCCGGAAGCCCGCCGAGCGCCTTGTTCGTGATGTCCTTCCACAGGCCGCGCCGGCGGATCTCGTCCCCGCGCAGCTCGATCGAGCGGACCGCGTTGCCCTCGCCGTCGAGGACCGTCCAGCGGACGACGTCGTCGTGCAGGATCTTGCGGAGCGGGTGGGCCTCCCGGCGCACCGTCCACGCCTTCCCGGACGGCAGCGCGATGTTCCACGAGAGCAGGTTGTCGATGCAGGTGCCCCACAGCACCGCGGTCTTGCCGCCCGCGTTCTCGGCGATGTTCCCGCCGATGGTGCACGCCCAGGCGCTCGTGGGGTCGGTGGCGAACACGAGGCCGCGCTCGGCGGCGTACTCCATCGCCGCCTCGGTGATGACGCCCGCCTCGAGGCGCATCACGTGCCCGCGCGTCCAGCGGCCGTCGGGCGCCACGAAGTCGTGCTTCTCGACGCCGTGGATCCGGTTCAGCTTCTCGGTGTTCACCATCACGCAGCCGGGGCGCAGCGGGACGGCCCCGCCGGTGAGCCCGGTGCCCGCGCCGCGCGGGATCGCGTGGAGCCCGAGCGACGCGATGGTCGCGAGGAGCGGCGCGACCTGCGCCTCGTGCATCGGCATCGCGACGGCGAGCGGCAGGTGCAGCCGCCAGTCCGTCGCGTCCGTGGCGTGGCTCACGATCGTGAAGGGATCGAACAGCACGTTCTCGCGGCCGATCACCGCCCCGAGCGCGTCGCGCACCCGGACGCGCGCCGCGGGCGCCTGGGCGACGACCCGCTGGAACCTCGCGACCGCCTCGCGGCAGGCGGCGAGCACGCCCGCGACCATCGGCTCGCTCGCGTTGCGCTCGATCACGGCGAGGTCGCTCTCGATCCGGCGGTACAGCGCGCGGCGGCGCTTCTGCGACCCGATGAGCTCTTCGAACAGGTACGGGTTCCGCTGGTGGACGAGCAGCTCCCCGAGCACCCGCATCAGCAGCCGCGCCGACCTGCCGGTCACGCGCCGTTTCCGGAGCTGCTCCAGGCGATCCCAGACCTCGTTCCCGAGGAGGCCGATGACTGCCTGACGATCGTCGGCCGAGGTGTAATTGAAAGGAATCTCGCGGAAGTTGGTGGCGCTCATCTATGGGGCCGCCGGCGCGCTGAGGCGGCCGAGGGAACCGCCGAAAATATCACGTTCGGTCGCCCCGGACGCCCCGGCGGGCGCGGCCGGGGGTCGCGGCCGCTGGCGCGCCAAGTGCTTTTTCACGGACGAACGTGCCGATCGACCGCCTACATCGATGGCCCGGGTACGTCTGTGTCGCACACGCGCTCGCGGCCGTGTTGCTCGGCACGGCCGCTCCGGCGCTGGCGTCGGACGGCTCGCGGCCGTCGCGGATCACCGCCGCGGAGGCGAAATCCCAAGAAGTTGTCGGGCGTTTTGCCGCGCCGCTCGGGAAGCACGGCGAGTGGATGCGCCTCGCCGACGGTCGCGTCGCCTGGCGGCCGGGTGGGGTCGTCGACGGCTGGCGCCCCTACGTCGACGGTTCATGGGCGTGGACGGAGGAGGGCTGGTACTGGGTCTCGGAGGAACCCTGGGCCTGGGCGACCTACCACTTCGGCAGGTGGCGGCTCGATCCGCGACTGGGCTGGACGTGGTTGCCGGGCGCCGACTGGGCGCCGGCCTGGGTCGTGTGGCGGGTCGGCGCGGACGTGGTGGGTTGGGCGCCGCGCCCGGACGACGGCGGGACCGTCCTCCCCGCTGACTGGACGTTCCTCCCCGCCTCGCGATTCGCGGCGCGCGCGACCCGTGGAGCCGCGCTCCACCCGACGCGCGCGCCGGCGCTCCTGCTCCAGAGCCGGCGCGTCGAGGACGGCTGGGCCGGCCCGGCGTGGCCTCGCACCGCTCCGGCCGTTCCGCGCCCTCTCGACGCCATCGCGCCCGCGCCGATCCCGAGCGGCGCGCCGCCGGTCACCGCGCGTCGGGCGGCGCGCTGAGCCGGCGCGGAGGGATCCCGCACAGCGTCGCGTTGGACAGGAACGCGAGCGCGAGCGCACCGGCGCTGAACGCGATCACTCCGGGCCAGCCGTAGGCCGTGAACGCATGGCCCGGCAGCGCCGATCCGAGCGCGCCGCCGGTGTAATAGAAGGCGAGGTACAGCGCGCTCGCGCCGCCCTTCGCCTCCGGCGCGCTGGCGTTCACGAACCCGGGCGCCACCGCCTGCGCGAGGAACGTCCCGATCACGAACACGACGAGCGCCGCGATGAGCAGCGCGAGCGAGTGGAGCAGCGTGGCGCACGCGGCGGCGCCTGCGATGACGAGGCCGACGCCCATGAGGCGGCGCGGCGGGATCACGCTGGCGTACCGTCCTGCGAGCGGCGAGACCACGACTCCCGCGGCGTACACCGCGTAGACCCACGAGATGCCCGCCGTCGAGAGCCGGTACGGGTCGCCGGCGAGGTGGTACGGCAGGTACGTGAAGATCGCGATCCAGCCGAAGAAGAGGCTCGCGCCGACGAGGAACGCTCCCAGGAGCCGCAGGTCGCGCAGGTGCCGCAGCATGCCCGCGTAGGCCTTCACGAAGCCGCCCTCGCGCCCGGGGGCGCGCGGTGACTCGGGCGCCCTCGCCATCGCGACGGCGGCGAGAACCGTCCAGGCGGCGCCGACCACGAACGTGGCGCGCCAGCCGTAGGCGCTCGCGACGAGACCGCCCACCAGGCGCCCGAGGAGCCCGCCCGCGACGCTCGCCGCGATGACGCCGCCGACCGCGGCGGCGATCCGCCGCGCGGGGAACAGATCGCCGGCGTACGCGATCGCGACCGCCGTCATGCCGGGGACGAGCAGCCCCTGCAGCGCGCGCAATCCGACGAGGACGCCGAGGGACTGCGCGGCGGCGCACGCGAGCGTCGGCAGCGCGAGCAGCGCGAGGCTCCCACCCATCACCTTGCGCCGCCCGATCGCGTCGGACAGCGGGCCGTGCACGGGGGAGGCGAGGGCGATCGCGAGCACGACCGACGACACGGTGAGGCTCGCCTGCGTCGCCGGCACGCCCCACTCCCTGGAGAGCAGCGGCAGGAGAGGCTGCGTGAGGTACATGTCCGCGTACGCCGCCGTGGTCCCGGCCCAGAGCGCCACCGTCGCGTGGCGCTCGCGGCGCGGGTCCGGCGAGGCCGGCGGGTCAGAACGGCTCATCGAACGACAGATAGTACGCCTGTCCCTCGCCGGCGTTCCCCACCTCGAACCGCACGAGCACGGCGCGGTCCCACGCGAGCCTCAGCCCCGCGAAGCCGCCGACGCCGTGCACCGGCGCGTAGCCTCGCTGGCGGGCGCGACCTGCGTCGAGGCCCAGCGACACGCCGAACTCCTGGACGCGGCCCCACCACCCGGCCTGGAGGACGCGCGCGCGCAGCTCGACGCTGCCGAGCATCTTCTCCTCGCCCGCGAGCCGGTCGCGCGCCATGCCGCGGATCGTCCCGGCGCCGCCGATCCCCTCACCGTAGCCGAGCCCCTCGAGGTAGGTGCGCTCGGAGAACGGGACGTCGCCGACCTTGTTCTCGTACAGCTGCCGCATCGCGAGCGTCGCGCCGCGCCACAGCGGGAGGTACTCGCGCACGGTGACGTTGGCGCCGATCATCGCGTGCTCCGAGAAGCGACCGAGCCGCGGCCCGCCGAAGACGGACGCGTCGGCGAACACGCCGCGCGTCGCGCCGATCTCGTCGTCGCGGCTGTCGAGGACGAGTCCGCCGGCGAGCAGCGCCAGCCCACCTCCTTCGAATCCAGTCGGGCGCTGCGCCTCGAGCGCGGCGCCGCGCTCGTGGATGTTCCTCCTCGTCCAGCGCAGGCGCGTGAACCATCCGACGTTGCCGCGGACGGGGCCGCGCAGCGACGCCGCGAGCCAGGGACCCGTGACGTGGTACTGGAACTCCTTCGGCGGCGAGCCGTTGCCGGGCGATGGAGCACCTTCGAGGCGCGCGCCTTCGCCCCAGTACGGCGCGGCGACGTCGTCGTGCAGCTTGAGCTGGTAGAAGGACCGGAGCTGGGTGCCGAAGAGGTCGCGCGCCTCGCCCTTGATCTCGGCGTAGCGCGGTCCGCGCGACGTCCAGGAGAGCTGGAGCGCCGCCCAGTCGTTGCGCATGTCGCGCGTGTCGAGGTCGTAGACGAACACGCCGCCGGCGAGCCGCAGGCCGGTGTCGCTCGCGAAGGCGATGACCGGGATCGCCGCGAGGCGCAGCCCCTTGCCCGGCGGCGGAGGCGGCACGTCGGGGACCTCCGGCGTCACGGGTCTGGCGCCCGACGCGGGGCCGACCGCCGCGCCGCGCGAGACGCCGGTGCCCGATCCCGCCGGGCTCCCGGGCGCGGGCGCGGAGTCGCCGCCGGCCTCGCGCGAGACCTCGCCGGCGGTCGCGGTCGGGGTCGCGGCGAGCTCGTGAGCGCGCGCCGCGTTCGCAGAAGCGGCCGCGAACACCGCGATGAAGAACGAGGCGATCACGGCTTCGCGGACGTCAGCGCGTCGTCTCCCACCACGGCTTCACGGCGCGCCTCGGCTCGCGAGGCTTCGCCTCGATCCCGAGCGACCGGAGGATCCCGAGCACCTCGTCGACCGCGCGCGGGAGCGCCTGCTGCACGGGATCGGTGAGCCTGCCGATCAGCTCGACGCTCTCGACCATGGGGCCGACGACGAAGACGTCACGGGGCGCACCCCCCGTGAATTCCAGCGTGAGCACCAGGCTGCGGATGCCGGGCTCGTAAGGGCTGTTCCGCAGGCTGGGCGTCCGCGCCGGGAGGTCGCGGTCCATCACCTCGGCGCGCCGCAGCGTCTTCAGCTCTCCGGGCGCACCGCCGTGGTGGACGCTCGAGAGCACGACCAGCGCGTCGCTGCCGCGCACCCACGGAGTGAGATCGATCCCCTGGGTCCCGAGCTCCACGACCTGCACGTCCTCCGGGAACTCGTACCAGGCGTCGAGGAGCTGGGCGAGGTAGGGGCCGAAGGCATCGTCGCCCATCAGCACGTTGCCGAGACCGATCACCGAGATGCGCGCCATCCGTTCTCCACCCCGCGAGCGGGCCGTGTGTATCACCGCGAGCGGGCCCGCGCACGATGCACGTCGTCGGCGCGATCCCCTGCGCTTCGAGGAACGGCAGGTCGCGTCCGCGAAAAAGCAGAGGGCCGGGATCGCTCCCGGCCCTCGGCCACCTTCCTTCACACTGCGCTGCTTACAGCACCTTCACCCGCACGTCGTTGCCTTCGTCATCCGTGGTGTGGATCGCGCAGGCGAGGCAGGGGTCGAAGGAGTGCACCGTCCGGAGTGCTTCCAGCGGACGCTTCGCGTCGGCGACGGGGTTCCCCACGAGCGAGGCCTCGTACGGGCCCATCTTCTCGTTCTCGTCGCGCGGGCCGGCGTTCCAGGTGGACGGCACGACGCACTGGTAGTTCGCGAGCTTCCCGTCCTTGATGACGGCCCAGTGCGACAGCGCCCCGCGCGGCGCCTCGTGGAAGCCGACGCCCCTGATCTCGCCCTTCGGGAACTTCGGCTCGTTGAAGATCGCGGTGTCGCCCTTGCCGATGTTCTCGACGAGGAGCTTCCAGTGCTTCGCCGCGAGCTCGCTCATCACCGCGGCGCGCACCGCGCGCGCGGCGATGCGGCCGATCGTCGAGTGGAGCGCCGCGACGCCCACCTTCGTGCCCGCGACGGAGCTCGCCGTCTCGAGGCACCGGTTCGCCCAGCGGACCGTCGGCTCGTGGCCGGCCTGGTACGCGTAGAGCACCGCCGCGAGCGGGCCGACCTGCATCGGCTTGCCGTAGAAGCGCGGCGCCTTCACCCAGGTGTACCGGTCGGGCGCGGGCGTCTCGGCCTTCCAGTCGCCGGTGTACTTGGGCTCGGACTCGCCCGCCCACGGGTGGAGCGGCTTGCCGGAGTCGGCGTAGTACGCGTGCGCCGAAGTCTCGGTGACGCCCTTCTGGAAGTACTCGTCACCGAACCTCGTGATCGCCGTGAGCTTGCCGTCGATGATCGTGCCGCCCGGGACGTCGAACTGCGTGCCCTTCGTGTCGAGCGGAAGCTCCGGGACGGACATGTAGTCGGTCACGCCCGCGCCGTACTTCGTCCAGTCGGCGTAGAGCCCGCCCACCGCCGCGACGTCGGGCAGGTAGACCTGCTGGACGAAGCCGGTGACCTCGTCGAGGAGGTCCTTCACCTTGTACAGCTTCTCCATGTTGAGCGTGGCGGGGTTGTCCAGGTTGATCGCGTTCGCGACGCCGCCGACCGCGAGGTTCTGGATGTTCGGCGTCTTCGAGCCGAGGATCGCCACCGCCTGGAGCGCCTTGCGCTGGTACTCGAGCGCCTCGAGGTAGTGCGCGACGGCGAGGAGGTTCACCTCCGGCGGCAGCTTCATCGCCGGGTGTCCCCAGTAGCCGTTCGTGAAGATGCCGAGCTGACCGCCCGCGACGAAGCCGGCCAGCTTGTCCTTCACGGCCTGCAGCTTGTTCCTCGAGTTGCCGGGCCAGTTGGACAGCGACTCGGCGAGCGCCGCCGTCTTCGCCACGTCGGCCTTGAGCGCGCTGGTCACGTCGACCCAGTCGAGCGCGCTCAGGTGGTAGAAGTGCACGATGTGATCGTGCAGCGTGTGCGTCGCGATGATGACGTTGCGGATGTACTGCGCGTTCATCGGGACCTCGAGCCCGAGCGCGTTCTCCACGCTCCGGACCGAGGCGATCGCGTGCACCGTCGTGCAGACGCCGCAGATGCGCTGCGTGAACAGCCACGCCTCGCGGGGATCGCGACCCTTGAGGATGGTCTCGATGCCGCGCCACATGGTCCCCGACGAGTACGCGTTCTTCACCTTGCCGCCGTCCACCTCGAGGTCGATGCGAAGGTGGCCCTCGATGCGGGTGATCGGGTCGATCGTGACTCTCTGGCTCATTTCAGGTCCTCTCTAGAAAGTTCTTGAACCGGTGCGCTCGAGGGTTTCGTTCAGCTCGCCGCGGCGATCCGCTTCGCGGACGGCTGCTTCTTCACGACGACGCCGCTGAGCAGCGGGAACCGCTTCACCATCGCGACGTACACCGCGATGCCGATGGCGGCCCAGCCGATCGAGTTCGTGATCTCCCAGATCGACGGGAAGTACACGGCGCCGGGCCGGGCCGGCATGTAGCCGGTGAGGTAGGTGTCGAAGCGGTAGAGCGCGCCCTGGAAGACGACGAGGCAGGACGCGCCGAAGAGCCAGCCCTGGTTCTCGCGCAGCTTCTTCTGCGAGAAGATCAGGATGGCCGCGAGGGTCACCGCGATCTCGAGGAAGAACCAGAACCCGTAGAACCCGGCGCGGTCCATCGCGAACCCCTTCGCCAGCCGCCCCGAGACGACGAGGTCGCCGAGCCGGAGCGCCGTCCAGGCGACGAGGCACCACATCGCGACCTTGCCGAGCCGCGAGAGGAGCTTCACGTCGGTGCGGCGCGGCCAGATCCAGGTGGTGATCATCTCGATCAGCACCACCGACCCGAAGCCCATCGTCCAGCAGGACATGAGGAACAGGAGCGGGATCCAGTAGGTGTGCCAGAACGGGTGGAGCTTCGTCGGCGTGATCATGTAGAGCCCGCCCAGCGAGCTCTGGTGCATGGTCGGCAGCAGGATCGCGAGGGCGATGATGAACGGCAGCGCCTTGCGCATCGCCGGCAGGTACTTCATCCCGATCCGCCGCAGGATGGGGTACTCGCTGATCGTGAACTGCTCGAGCACCGCCGGCACCGTCTCGACCCAGAGGACGGCCATGTACAGGGTCACGCAGACGGCGACCTCGAGCAGGACCGAGTTGATCTGGTAGACGGGCGGCCACATCACCACCCACAGGTTCCACCAGCGGCCGAGGTCGACGACGACCGACGTGCCCGCGAGCGTGTAGCCCATCGCGCCCGCCATCACGCCGGAGCGGACGAACGGGTGGTACTCGCCCTTGTTGAAGACGTACGTCAGCAGGCCGACGGCGTACGCGCCGGCCGCCACGCCGGTGAACGTGACGACGTTGAGCGGCTTCCAGATGCCCCAGGGATAGCCGTCGTTCAGGGCCGTGACGGCCCCCAGCCCGAGGAAGAGCCGGACCGCGACGGTGACGAGCGCCACCGCGATGAGCCCGAGCAGCAGGTAGAAGCCGGGCGTCAGGATCGGGCCGCCGATAGGCCTCTCGACGTGTTCGTGCGCGCTCATCTACTTCTCCTCCCCGTGCCCGTGAGCAGCGGCGGCCTGTTCCTTCTTCTGGTTCCTGTAGATGGTGAACGCGAGGAAGCCGTAGAGCAGCGTCGGCGCCGCGAACCACTTGTACGTGGTGTGCTGCACCTGCTCAGCGGTCGCCGGCATCGACTCGTGCCCGAGCTCCGGCAGGCCGAGCTTGCCGAACTCGACGCCCTTCGCGGTCATGTACATGACCTGCGTCCCGCCACCGTCGTCGAGCCCGTAGACCTTCGAGTTGTACTTCTCCGGGCTCTCCTCCATGCGCCGCTTCGCGACCTCCTGCAGCTCCGCGACCGTGCCGTAGATCACCGCCTCGCGCGGGCAGACCTCGCAGCAGGCGGGGTTCGCGACGGCGAGCGCGCCAGTCGCCTCCGGCTTCGCGCGCTGCCGGCACAGCTCGCACTTCACGATGAGCGGGAGCGCCTTCGTCCACTCGAACTTCGGCACGTCGAAGGGACAGCCGATCTGGCAGTAGCGGCAGCCGACGCAGGTGGCCGGCTTGTAGGCGACGACGCCGCCCGCCGACTTGTGCAGCGCGTGCGCCATGCACACCGAGACGCACGCCGGGTCGACGCAGTGCATGCACTGCGCCTTCATGAACGACCACTTGCCCTCGCCGACGTCCGCGACCTGGATGACGTTCTTCGTCGTCCCGCTGAGGCGCTCGGGCGCGTCGTAGACGGCGCCGTCCAGCTCCGTCTTGTCGTACGGGAGGTTGTTCGCCTCCTTGCACTTCGTCACGCACGCGCGGCAGCCCACGCACAGCGTCGTGTCGTAGAGCATGCCGACGTCGTCGGGCTTCCGGTGGTACTTGCGCGTCGAGGACGCCTCCGCCGGCGCCGGCAGCGCCGTCGCGGCGCCCGCGACGGCGAGCCCCGTGAGCAGAGTTCTGCGGCCGAAGCTCATGATCAGCCCTCCGACTTGTCGACTTCGTCGGCCTTCGAGGCGAGCTTCTTCGACGCCACGTAGCCGGCGCCGATGAGCGCGCCGCCGACGAGGCCTGCGACGCCGGTCGCGAGCGGGCTCACGACGCCCTGCGCGGCGTGGATGCCGGGGTACGTGCCGGGCGCCGTCGGGCGCTCGACGTCGACCGTCGAGTACGCCGGCACGCGGAAGCCGACGGCCTGCTCGGTGCAGCCGAAGCACGGCGCGCCGACGCCGACCGGCCAGGCGCCGACCATCTCGTTGAAGTGGTTGATCGAGCAGTTCGCGTGCGTCGCCGGTCCCTTGCAGCCGACCTTGTAGAGGCAGTAGCCGTTGCGGTGGCCCTCGTCGCCGAACTTCTGCGCGAAGCGGCCGGCGTCGAAGTGCGGCCGCCGCTGGCAGTCCTCGTGGATGGTGCGCGCGTACGCGAACTTCGGACGGCCCAGGTCGTCGAGCGCCGGCAGCGTGCCGAACGTCGCGAACTGGAGGACCGTGCCGAGCAGGTTGTACGGGTTCGCGGGGCAGCCGGGGAGGTTCACGACCGGCTTCGTCTTGAGGATCTTGTCGACGCCCACCGCGCCCGTCGGGTTCGGCTCCGCGCTGGGCATTCCGCCCCAGCTCGCGCACGAGCCGATCGACACGACCGCGGCCGCGTTCTTCGCGACCTCGGCGAGCGACTCCTGCGCGGTCTTGCCCGCGACGCGGCAGTAGATGCCGTCGAGCTTCGTCGGGATGGCGCCCTCGACGACGAGCACGTACTTGCCCGCCTTCTCGGTCATCGCCTTGTGCAGCGCCTCCTCGGCCTGGTAGCCCGCCGCGACCATGAGCGTCTCGTGGTAGTCGAGCGAGATCAGGTCGAGGATGAGCTCGGCGACGTCGGGCGCGCTCGTGCGGAGGAGCGACTCCGAGCACCCGGTGCACTCCTGGAAGTGCAGCCAGATGACCGACGGCTTCGCACCCGCGGCGGCGTTGGCCGCCATCTGCTCACCGGCCCAAGCCGGCAGCCCCACCGCACCGGCGGCGATGGTGCACACCTTCAGGAAGTCGCGGCGGCTGACGCCGGCTGCACCGCTCTCCGAGAGGCTTGACTCGTTGGACATTCGCTCCTCCGTCATGGACCGCGTGGGATAAACCGGGCGTGAAACACGCAAGACGGGAATACCTCCCTGGATAGGGCTGTTTCGTTGACCTTCATCAACCGACACGCAAAGTCATTGACACGTTTGGGAATGGATAGCGAATTCAGTGACTTGCGGGTGGGTGGGTGCGGCACAATGCCACGCAAGCATTGACCAGGATCACGAGCAATCGGGTGCGGTCTTCGCGAGGGATCGGGAGCTGGTCATTCGGTTGCCGCCGCCCGCCCGGCGAGCGGATCGTTCACTGACCGTGAACGGTGGGCACGCGCTCGCGGGGCCGGTCGGGCGCCCGCCGGCTTGGCGAGGTTCGACCCTCATGAGGTAAGCTCACGGGTGTCCCTCCGAGGTCGAGAAGACGTGGAACCCACGGCACTTCCGGTTCGTCCGGCGCCAGAGCCGCTGCGCGTCTCGCCCAGCCGCCGCCCGGCGGTCCTGGTCGTCGACGACGAGGTGCGCTCGCTCGAAGCGCTGCGTCGCACGCTCGAGGAGGACTTCACCGTCTTCACCGCACCCGGCGCCGACGACGCGGAGCAGGTCCTCCGCTCCGAGCACGTCGACATCGTGCTGTGCGACCAGCGGATGCCGGGCACCTCGGGCGTGGACTTCCTGCGCCGCTGCCGCAGCGAGTACCCCGATGTGCTCCGGATCATCATCTCCGGCTACACCGAGGCCGAGGACATCATCGGCGGCATCAACGACGCCGGCATCTGGCAGTACGTCCTGAAGCCGTGGCGCCCCGAGCACCTGCTCCACACGCTGAAGAGCGCCGCGGAGCTGGCTCGCCTCCAGCGCGAGCACCACCGGCTCGACGTCGAGCTGCGGCAGAACCACCACGTGGTGCGCGACAGGGTGTCCGCCCAGCGGCACCAGGCGCGCGACGCCTTCTCGATCACCCAGATCGTGCGGTCGCCGACGAGCCCCGTCGACGTGGTGTGCGCCCTCGGCGCGCGCATCGCGCCGCACAACATCTCGGTGCTCGTGACCGGCGAGCCGGGGACCGGCAAGGAGCTGCTCGCGCGCGCGATCCACTACGCGGGGCCGCGCGCGGAGCGCCCGTTCGTCGTGCATCACTGCGGCTCGACGCCCGACGATCTCGCCGACTCGGAGCTGTTCGGTCACAAGCGCGGGTCGCTCGCCGGCGCGGAGCACGACCGCCCCGGCCTCTTCGAGCAGTCCTACGGGGGGACGCTCTTCCTCGACGACGTCGATCGCCTGTCGCCGGCGATGCAGGTGAAGCTCCTCGGCGCGCTGCAGGACCGCGAGTTCAAGCCGGTGGGCGCGACCCGCGCGCTGCCGATCGACGTGCGCGTCGTCTCCGCGAGCGCGCAGGACCTCGAGGCGCTCGTCCGCGCGGGCGAGCTGCGGGAGGACCTCTACTACCGGCTCGCCGGCGTGACGCTCCACCTGCCGCCGCTGCGGGATCGGCCGATGGATCTCGCCGCGCTCGCGGAGGCGCTCGTCCGGCGCGCCGCGCAGCGGCTGGGGCTCGCGCCGAAGCCGCTCTCGCGCGAGGCGCTGGCGTGCCTCGGCGCGTACTCGTGGCCGGGCAACGTCCGCGAGCTCGAGAACGAGCTGCAGCGCATGCTCGCGCTCTCCGAGGGGCCGGAGCTCGGCAGCGATCTGCTCTCGGAGCGGGTGGTCGGCGCCGCCGGCGCGAGCGGCTCCGCTCCGCCCACCACCGTCGACGACGACGTCGCGACGGGTGGCACGCTGCGCGATCGCATGGAGCAGCTCGAGGCGCGCGTCATCGCCGAGACGGTTCGCCGGCACGGCGGCAACAAGACGCGCGCCGCCGAGGAGCTCGGCCTCTCTCGCGCCGGGCTGCGCGCGAAGCTCACCCGCTACGGCATCGAGAAGGAGTAGCGGTGGCGAACGTCGTGTGGCTCCAGGCTGGGGGGTGCGGCGGCTGCACGATGTCGCTCTTGTCGTCCGACCTGCGCGATCTGCTCGGGACGCTGCGTGACGCGGGGCTCGAGCTCCTCTGGCACCCGGCGCTGTCGGAGGAGTGCGGTCCCGACGCGCTCGCCGTGCTCGAGGCGTGCGCGAGCGGGCATACCGCGCTCGACGTGCTCTGCGTCGAGGGCGCGATCGCGCGCGGGCCCCGCGGGACCGGGCGCTTCCACCTGCTCTCCGGGACGGGACGGCCCATGAGCGAGTGGGTCGCGCGGCTCGCCGCGCGCGCGCGCCACGTCGTCGCCGTCGGCACCTGCGCGGCGTTCGGCGGCATGACCTCGGCCGGCTCCAACCCGACCGACGCGTGCGGCCTCCAGTACGACGGCGAGCAGCCCGGCGGCGTCGTCGGCGCGGGGTTCCGCTCGACGAGCGGCTTGCCGGTCGTGAACGTGGCGGGTTGCCCCGCTCACCCGGGCTGGATCACGGAGACGCTCGTCGCGCTCGGCCTCGACGCGTTCGGCGCGGGCGACCTCGACCCGCTCGCGCGCCCCCGGTCCTACACCGAGCAGCTCGTCCACCACGGCTGTCCGCGGAACGAGTACTACGAGTTCAAGGCCAGCGCCGAGAAGGCGTCGGACCTGGGCTGCCTCATGGAGAACATGGGCTGCGTGGGGACGCAGGCGCACGGCGACTGCAACACGCGCGCGTGGAACGGCTACGGATCCTGCATCCGCGGCGGCTTCGCGTGCATCGACTGCACGCGCCCGGGGTTCCAGGATCCGGGGCATCCTTTCGCCGAGACGCCGAAGGTGGCCGGCATCCCGCTGGCGCTCCCCATCGACATGCCGAAGGCCTGGTTCGTCGCGCTGGCGGCGCTCTCGAAGAGCGCGACGCCGCGGCGCGTCCGCGAGAACGCGACCTCGCATCACACCATCGTGCCGCCGGCAGTGAAGCGGAAGGGCTGAGATGCCGCGCGTCGTCGTCGGTCCCTTCAACCGGGTCGAGGGAGATCTCGAGGTCACGCTCGATCTCGAGGGAGGCGTCGTGCGCGAGGCCCGCGTCGCGTCGCCGATGTACCGCGGCTACGAGCAGATCCTGGTCGGGAAGCCGGCGCTGGACGCGCTCGTCATCGTGCCGCGCGTCTGCGGCATCTGCTCGGTGTCGCAGTCGTCCGCCGCCGCGGCGGCGCTCGGCGCGGTGATGGGGGCCGCGCCGCCGCCGAACGGGCGTCTCGCCGCGAACCTGGTGCTCGCCTGCGAGAATCTCGCCGATCATCTGACGCACTTCTACCTGTTCTTCATGCCGGACTTCGCGCGCGAGGCGTACCGCGGGCTCGCGTGGCACGCGGCGGTCGAGCCGCGGTTCCGCGCGATCCAGGGCGCCGCCGCGAGCGAGGTGCTCGCGGCGCGCGCGGACTTCCTCGGCGTCACCGGGATCCTCGCCGGCCGCTGGCCGCACACGCTGTCGCTGCAGCCCGGCGGCACGTCGCGCCCGGTGCAGCGCTCCGAGAAGATCCAGCTGCTCGTGCTGCTGCGCGCGTTCCGCGCGTTCCTCGAGCGGTCGCTCTTCGGCGACGCGCTGGAGCGGGTCGCGGCGATCCGGTCGGCGGACGAGCTCGCGGCGTGGTCCGAGGCGCGTCGCGAGTCGAGCGACCTCGCCCGGTTCCTGGAGATCGCGTCGGACCTCGGGCTGGAGCGCGCCGGGCGCGCCACCGATCGCTTCATGAGCTACGGCGCGTACGCGGACGAGCACGGCTGGGCGTTCGGCCGCGGCGTGTTCACGGGCGCGGGCGGCCTCGCGCAGCTCGATCCCTCTGCGATCACCGAGGACGTGAGCCACTCGTTCCTGGGCGGAGACGCGCCGCGCCACCCGCGCGACGGCGACACCGCGCCGCTGCTCGACAGGCCCGGTGCGTACACCTGGTGCAAGGCGCCGCGCCTCGCCGGCGAGGTCGTCGAGGTCGGCGCGCTCGCGCGGCAGGTCGTCGCCGGACACCCGCTCGCCCGCGACCTCGTGGCGCGCGGCGGTGGCAACGTCGTGTCGCGCGTC
>DASSQI010000127.1:0-2280 GCA_035702585.1 Anaeromyxobacteraceae bacterium | reverse complement strand
GCTCGACCGCAGCGTCGCCGACGGCGCGACGCCGTACATGATCGTCGGCTCGCTCGCGGCCACCGTGCGCCGGCTGCTCGTCGAGCTGGAGCGCGCGAGGGCGGCGGTCGGGGACCGGCCGCTCCGCTCGCCGCGCGAGTGGGAGGCGGAGGTGTACCCGACCATCCCGCCCGAGGAGCGGCTCGACCGCTCCGGGAAGCCGCGCCACCCGTTCGGCTTCTGGAAGAAGTACGAGGCCGCCCGGCGCTTCACGCGCGCGGAGCTCCTCGATGCGCTGGTCCGGCTGCACGACGCCGACGTCGGCATGAAGTCCGGCGGGGACGGGCGGCTGCTGCTCGAGCGCGCCCTCTGGAGCACCCTCGGACGAACCCACACCAGGAGTGAAGCGTGAGACTGCTCGTCACGAGCGCCTTGCCGTACGCGAACGGCAGCATCCACCTCGGCCACCTCGTCGAGTACATCCAGACCGACGTGTACGTCCGCGCGCGCCGCGCGATGGGCGACGACGTGACGTACGTGTGCGCCGCCGACTCGCACGGCACGCCCATCGAGGTGAACGCGGCGAAGGCCGGCACGAGCCCGAAGGAGTTCACGGAGAAGTACCGCCGCGAGCAGCACGACGACTTCCGGCGCTTCGGCGTCGAGTTCTCGACGTACTACACGACCGACTCCGAGGAGAACCGGCGCTGGTCGCAGCGGGTGTACCGCGCCCTCAAGGCGAAGGGGCTCGTCTACAAGCGCTCCGTCGAGCAGCTCTACTGCGACAACGACCAGCGGTTCCTCCCCGACCGGTTCGTGAAGGGCACCTGCCCGAAGTGCGGCACCCCCGACCAGTACGGCGACGTCTGCGAGAAGTGCGGCACCACCTACGATCCGCGCGAGCTGAAGGATCCGCGGTGCGTGCTCTGCGGCACGCCGCCGGTGGTGCGCGCGTCGGATCACGCGTACGTGAACCTGCGCAAGGTGGAGCCGCAGATCCGCGCGTGGGTCGAGGCGGAGGGCCACCTCGAGCCGGCGGTGCGCGAGCAGGTGAAGGGCTGGCTCGACGACCTGCAGGACTGGTGCATCACCCGCGACGCGCCGTACTTCGGGTTCCCCGTCGACGATCCGGAGTTCCCGGGGAAGTTCCTCTACGTGTGGGTCGACGCTCCCATCGGCTATCTTTCGTCGGCGGAGCACTACTTCGCCGAGGAGGCGCCGTCGGACCGTCGGCTCGCGCCGGCCGCGTTCGAGGCGACCTACCTCGCGCCGGAGGCGCCGGCCCGGCTCGAGCACTTCATCGGCAAGGACATCCTCCGCTTCCACGCCGTCTTCTGGCCGGCGATGCTCCGCGCCACCGGCCTGCGGACGCCCGACCGGATGGCGGTCCACGGCCACCTCACGGTGAACGGCGAGAAGATGTCGAAGTCGCGCGGCACCTTCATCACCGGCCAGACCTACCTCGCCTCCGGCCTCGATCCCGAGCTGCTCCGCTACTACTACGCGGCGAACCTCGGCCCCGGCGTGTCCGACCTGGACCTCTCGCTCGAGGAGTTCCGGAACCGCGTCAACGCCGATCTCGCGAACAACGTCGCGAACCTCGCGTCGCGGGTGGCGTCGCTGCTGCAGCGCTCGCCGGGACCGGTGGTGCTGCCGCCCGACGCCGAGATCGCGGTCGCCACGCGCGAGGCGCTGCAGGCCGCGCGCGCCGCGTACCTCGCGCTCGAGTACCGGCAGGTCGTCCGCGCGGTGAACGGCCTCGCGGACCTGTGCAACAAGCGGATCCAGGCCGGGAAGCCGTGGGAGGCGCCCGCGTCGGAGCCGGCGCAGACGCTCCTGTACTCGGTGGCGAAGGCGCTCTCCGGGATCGCCATCGCGCTCGGGCCGGTGATGCCGCGGTTCGCGGCGGAGCTCGCGCGCGCGTTCGGGCCGGCGCTCGGCAACGCCGGGCCGCCGCGCTGGACCGAGGCGCTCGACCCGTTCGACGGCGCGCCGGTGCAGGTCACCGGGAAGCCGCCGCAGAGCGCGCGGCTCGACCCGAAGCAGGGGGAGACGCTCGGGGTCGTCACGGCCGCCCCGGAGGGCGCGCCCGCCCCGGGCGCCGCGCCGGCCGCGCCGCCTGCCAAGCCGGCCAAGGCCACCGCCGCCGCGCCCGCCGCCGCGAACGAGCCGGCGAAGGACGGCGCCGGGTTCGGCGTCATCCAGTACGACGACTTCGCGAAGGTGGAGCTCCGGGTCGGGCTGGTGAAGGGCGCCGAGCCGGTGCCGAAGGCGGACAAGCTGCTCAAGCTCGCGGTCGAC
>DASSQI010000126.1:0-3624 GCA_035702585.1 Anaeromyxobacteraceae bacterium | reverse complement strand
GCTCGTCTGGCGCGTGGACGTCGCGACCGGCAAGGAGGAGCTGGTGCGCGGCGTCGAGCTCGTCGGTACCCCGCTCGCCAGCGTCAACCGGGTGCTCGCGACCGCCGACGACGCGAAGGCGTTCAACGGGTTCTGCGGCGCCGAGAGCGGCTACGTCCCGGTGTCCACCGTCGCGCCGTCCGCGCTCGTCGCAGAGCTGGAGCTGCAGCGGGTCGCGCGCGCGAACGAGCGGAGCCCGATACTGCCCGCCCCCTGGAACGACACCGTCGCTGACGATCGGCGTCCGGACCAGCGCGAGCGAGAGCCGGCGCCGGCGGGCGACGCCCCGCGCGCGGAGCGCCCTCGATAGCTTCGCTACAGCACCTCGTCGATCGTGACGACGTCGACGAGCCCGAACACGTTGTAGAGCGCGGGGATGATCTTCTCGGGGGCGTGCGCCCGGCGCAGCGCCGCGACCTTCTCGGTCCCGGCCCTGTAGCACGGCAGGTACATCCTCCCGTTCAGCGGGTGGCGACCCCACGCGCCGGAGAGCTTGCCGGCGCGCTCCTCCGAGCAGAGGTACTCGCTCCGCAGCACCCTCGCGACTTCGTCCTGTTCCTTCCCCTCCTGCCAGGTCAGCCACGAGGACTGATTCTTCGCGTCGTCCTGCAGCAGCGCGAGGAGGTTCCCGATCTTCGTGTCGTCGTCGGGCAGCTCGGAGACGTCCTTCACGGCGTACGCCATCAGGATGGCGTTGTTGGCGAGGCCCTCCGACAGCGTGGCGCCGCGCGTGTTCATCGTGAGCACCGTCGCCTCGAACCCGAGCTTCCTCTGGACGTAGAGCCCCTGGGCGAGCGCGAAGTTGGTCACGTGCCCCGGCACGACCTCGTGCGACACGAGGTTCGCGAACTCCGGCACCGAGATCTCGAGCTCCGCGTTGAGCTCGTACGTCGCCTCGTACCGCGGCGAGCCGTCGGGTTCCCGCGCCCGACCGACGTAGTTCATCGACCCGGAGAACCACGCGTTCTCGATCGGCAGGAACTCGACGTTCGCGCGGGGTACCGCCTGCAACGACGCGGGGAGGTAGGGCGCGACGTTCCGGCGCGTGCCCTCCTCGAGCTCCGCGATGAACGCGCTCGCGAGCTGGCGGATCGCCTTCCGCGGTACGAGGCGCTCCTTCCGCCACGCGTCGACCGCGGCCATGAGCGCGTCCGGCGAGCCGGTCGCGTACCCCGCCCCCGCGAGCAGCGACGCCAGCTGCTCCCGCTTCGAGCGCGGATCGGATCGCTCCGGCGGCTTGCCGGTCGAGGCGAGGACGCAGCGCTCGTACGGCACGCGCGGTCCCTTCCCGCGGAGCTCCTGGACGAGGTCCCACATCACCATGAGTGACTCGGCGAGGCCGGCGAGGTACGCGCCGCGCAGGCCGCCGATCGCCTTGCTCCGGTCGGCCAGCTCGTCGATCGCGCGCCGCACGTCGACCGCGGCGAGGTACGCGTCGATCGCGGCCTCGTCCGGCTTCGGCGCGCCGACCCCTCCCGACCTCCGCACCGCCTCCGCGGTCGCGTGCGTGTACGCCGCGGGGAGCGGCTCGTCGGAGTACCAGGAGTCGGCGATGTAGCGCCCGGTACCGGACGGGTTCATGACGTCGCCGCCCCAGAGCGTGTCGACGCCCAGGATCGCGGTCGCGGTCGTGCTGGCCAGCTTCGCGTCGTCGGTCATCTCGTCCCCCTCACCGCGCCGCCGTGTTCGTGTCGTCCGTCACTCGCGCGCGGATCATATTGCTCTTCCGCCGCCAGGCGGACACGGTAATCGGCTGCGCGCGCTTTCTTGCGAAAGCGCTTGCAGGGCGAAAGCGCTTGCTCAGAGCACGAGCCCCTTCAGCAGCGGGGCGATCGCGGTGAGGTCCGTGACACTGTCGAGGCGCTCCGCCGCGCGACCGAAGCCGAGCACCGGCACCGGGGCGCGCGTGTGGTTGCGCGTGGAGAGATCCTCGACGTTGCCGTGGTCACTCGCGACGACCACGGCGTCGCCCTCGGCGATCCCGCTCACCACGGCGCGCAGGAAGGTGTCGAAGCGCCCGAGCGCCTCGAGCGCCGCGTCGCGATCGCGCGCGTGGCTGGCCTCGTCCGTCTCGAAGAACTCGAACATCGCGAGGTCGTGCGCCGCCGCGAGTCGGAGGAGGATCGCGGCGGCCTGCTCGGGACTGCGGGGCGGCAGCGCGGCGCCGAACCGGTTCGCGCGCTCGCCGTGGATGTCGTGCGTGAGCGCCGAGCCGCCGCGCGCGTCCGACCACGTCCGCAGCCGGTAGCCACCGGCCGAGACAGCCACCGTCGTCGCGGAGGCCCGCGCGCGGCGCCGATGCGCACCGTCCGTGAACTCCACCTCGCCCTCGCAGGGCAGCCCGAGCGCGCGCAGGTACGCGACCGGATAGGCGTTCGCGAACACCGCCGAGCGCCCCGCCGCGGCCAGGTCGCGGAAGAGCGACCGCTCCCGCAGGAGCTCGCGCAGCGCCGGGTTCGGGAAGCCGAGCACGTGCTTGCCCACGATGCGCGGCGCGTTCTCACCCGTGAGGATCGACGTCTGCCCGGTCGCCGACTGCGGCCGGCCCGCGACGCCCAGCGTCGCGTCCGCGAGCACCGCCCGGCCGCCGCGAGGCAGGTCCGGGCCGGTCCCGTCGTCGAACCGGGAGAGCAGGAAGTCCCGCGCCGCGAGCGGGTTCACGGACGCGTCCCGCGCGCCCGCGCCGACGCCGTCCACGAAGATGAAGATGACCGCCACGGAACCGGTTCTAACGCCCGAAGGCGGTCCAGGCGGCTCGAACGCCGAGCGTCACCGCGCGATGGGGACGCGGTACGGTCCGCTCACCGCCTGGCCACCGCGGAGGTCGCGCGCGACGACCCAGACCTCGGCCGCGGCGTCGGCGCCGAGGTCCTCGCCCTTCAGGATCTGCCGCGCGTCGGGCCCGTCCGCGCGATCGCCGTCGAGCTTGCCGGCGGTCGCGAAGAACGACACGACGAGCGCCTCGACCGCGGGCGCCCCGAGCAGGTCGGTGTAGGGCTGGGCGCTCGCGGGATCGAGCACGACCCGGAGCTCGAGCTCCGCTCCGGCCCGCAGCGGAGGCCCCTCGCCGCCGGGCGCGAGCGCGATACCGCCGATCTCGACGCGCTCGATCACCGGCGAGAGGTTGCGCGGCACCGGCACTCCGCGGGCGTAGAAAGGGACGAGCGCGACCGCGTCGCGAACGGTCCCGGCAGTCGTCGTGACGCGGTACCTGAACGCGAGCTCCACGCGGTCCGGGATCTCGGACGGGATGCCCTCGGGCGCCGTGCCGCCCGCGGCCGCGGCCGTGGCGAGACACTGCTGCGCGAGCGCGAGCGGGTCTGCCGTGACGGCCCCGTCGGCCGCCGGGACGAGCGCGACCTCGCAGGCGGGCAGCGCACAGGCGTAGCCGCTCGCGGCTCCGAGCGTGAACGGGCAGAACCTCCACTCGTGCGCCGCGACCGCGTCCCCGGGCGGAGTCCACGTGACGGGACGCAGCGACACCGATTCGCCGGGAGCGATCTCAAGCGGCTCGGCGATGACGGCGAGGATTCGCGCGTCCGCGAGCTGCGAGCGGCTCGGGAGGTCGCTGCTGCACGCAGACAG
>DASSQI010000125.1:0-29745 GCA_035702585.1 Anaeromyxobacteraceae bacterium | reverse complement strand
GGCCGCGGATCTCCGCGGCGCTGGGCCTCGCGTGGGCCGTCGTGAGGCGGCCCGGCGACGCGATCGCCCTCGCGCGCGACGGGCTGCGCTGGTCGCGCGCGCTGCGCGCCGCGTGGCGCGACCACGCGCGCGCCTTCAAGGCTCCCCTCCCCGTGGCCGCGGGGAGCGGGCGCGAGGCCGCCGAGGGATAGCGCGGTGCGGAGCGCTCGCCGATGGATCGCGCTCCTCGCGATCGCGCTCGCCCCACCGCCGGACTCACGCGCCGACGCCTTGGCCGAAGCGCCCGCGACCCCACCGCCGCTGCTCGCGCGCGGCGCATCCGGGAGCGGACCGTGCGAGGCGTCCTCGGTCGGCGAGGCGCCGCGGCTCGATTCGCCTCGCATCGAGACGACCTCCTCGATCGTCCGGCCGGTGCCGCTCGAGCCGTGTCCGTTCCCGCCGCGAGCTTCGCTCTTCCCTCGCTTCGACGCCGGCCGACGATACCTCGTGCCCACGGTCGAGTCGGCCGGTGCGGTCGCGATCACGGTCGCGGCGAACAAGTGGGTCGGGAAGGCGCGCTGGGCGAACATCACCCTCGACTCGATCGCGCGGAACCTCCGGAGCGAGTGGGTCCTCGACGACGACCAGTTCTCGATCAACCAGTTCGGACACCCGTACCAGGGGCTGTTCCCGTACACGGCCGCGCGGTCCTCGGGGTTCGGCTTCTGGGGCTCCGCGGTCTTCGTGTTCGGGTCGAGCCTCGTCTGGGAGTTCGCGGGAGAGACCGAGCCGCCCGCGATCAACGACCAGTTCACGACCGTGATCGGCGGCGTCGCGCTCGGCGAGATGGCGCACCGGTTCGCCGAGACCATGCGCGCGAGCGGCGGCGGCTGGCGCGTCCTCGCGTTCGCGCTCGATCCGTTCGCCGAGGTGAACCAGCACGCCCTGGGTCCGACGCCGGAGGAGTACCGAGCGCACTCGCGGTCGATCGTCGGCGCGGGGCTCTCCCTGTGGACGGGCGGTGACGAGACGCGCGTCGGCGGCGCGCGGCCGCGGGTGAGCTTCCGTCACCGGACCGGGCTCGCCAGCGACCCGTCACTCCAGCTCCAGCGCCCGTTCGATCACTTCGACGTCGAGGCCGCGTACGGCGGCGGGAACGGCGTCACGATGCGCGTCCGCGGCCTCGTCGCCGGGAGGAAGCTCGGCGACACCCCGCGGCTGCGAGGGTTCTGGGGCGCCTTCCTGTCGTACGACTACGACAGCCCTCCCGCCGAGTTCCGGACGTCGTCGAGCGCGATCGGGATCGGCGCGGTCCTCTCGGCGGACCTCGGCAAGGGTTTCGTCGTCGGTGGAACCGTGCTCGGCTCCGGCGTCCTCCTCGGCACCGCGGGCGAGGTGCAGAACCCGCGCCTCGAGCAGCGCAACTACGTCATGGGCCCCGGGGCACAGGGCCTCCTCGAGCTCCAGCTCGACGCGCGGGATCGCGTCCTCGCCAGCGTCGAGCTGCGCCAGACCGCGGTCTTCGGTGCCGAGTCGCGCCAGGGGGAGGAGCTCCAGCTCCACTCCCGCGCGGGCGTCCTCGTCCGCATCTCCGGCCCGCACGGTCTCGGGGCGGAGTACACCGAGTACCGGCGCATCGCTCACGATCCGCTGCAGGGTTCGCTCCGCCAGCGAGGCGACATCGTGAGCGTCTACTACTCGTTCTCTTCCGGCGGGTGGCTGCGCGGGAGCTGGTGACGGCTACCGCGCCGAAGCGGCGCGGAGCGTCACCAGCGTGACCTCGGGCGGCGAGTCGAGCCTGAACGAGGACGTGAGCCCGAGCCCGCGGTTCACGTAGAGCTGCACGTCGCCGAGCCCGAACCTGCCGCGCAGGTACGGCTCGTGCTTCACGAGCCGGAACGCCAGCGTCGTGAAGATCGGCACCGCGATCTGGCCGCCGTGCGTGTGGCCCGAGAAGCACGCCATCGGACGGCCGACGTGGCGCAGCTGGTCGGCCGTCCTCGGACCGTGCGCGAGCACCAGCGCAGCGGGCTCGTCGAGCCCCTTCACGGCGCGCGGGACGTCGGCGTTGCGCGTGAGCAGGTCGTCGACTCCGACGATCGCGAGCGGCTCGCCGCGCACGGTCACGCGCGTCCAGGCGTTCTCCAGGACCTCGTAGCCGTTCGCGCGGAGCGCAGCGGCGGTCGCCGGTCCGTCGACCCAGTGGTCGTGGTTGCCGAGGACCGCGAACGTCGGCCCGGGGAGCCCGCCGAGGATCTCCCTCGCGCGCCCGACCTCGTGGTCGTGCCTCGTGACGAAGTCGCCGGTGAGGAAGACGAGATCGGGCTCGAACCGGCGCGCCGCCTCCAGCGCCGCGAGGATGAGCGGCTCCGGCGTGTGCGCCCCGACGTGGATGTCGGAGAGCTGGGCGATGCGGATCCCGTCGTGCCCCGGGTGGAGGCCGGGCAGCGCGAGCTCGAGCCGCTCGGTCACGAAGCCGTCGTCCGCGAGCGCCGGCGCCGGGAGCGCCAGCGCGGCCGTCGCAAGGCCGATGTCCCGCAGGAACTGCCGTCTCGTCGTCGCCACGCGCGTCTCCTCGCGCGGTACATAACGCGGTACGGTGCGCCGCGAATGCCAGCGCGTCGACTCGACCGAATCCTCCACCGCGTCTACTCGCTCCGGCTCCCGATCCTCGTCGCCTACGCGTTCCTGGTCCCGGCCGGCGCGTGGCTCGCGGGCCACGTCGAGACCCGGAGCGGGCTCGACCGCCTGGTCGTCCCCTCGGATCCGGACGTCGTCGCGACGGAGGCGTTCCACCGGATCTTCCCGGAGAGCCCGGTCGCGATGGTCCTCCTCGAGGCTGACGACCCGTGGCGTCCGGACGTGCTCGACGCGGTCGGCGCGACCGGACAGGCGCTGCGCGCGATCCCGGGCGTGACGGCGGTCTCGATCCTCGACGTCTACTCCCGCGCGCGAGGCGCGGGGCCGCCCACCGCGGAGCGCGCCGAGGCGGTGCGGCGCTTCGCGACCGGGACCGACTTCTTCAGGCGGCAGGGCTTCCTCGGAGACGGCTTCCTCGGCGTCGCCGTCGCGTTCGAGGCTCGCGGGCCAGCCGAGCGGGACGCGAAGCTCGCGGCGATCGACGCCGTGGTGGACCGCGCGCCGGGCGGCGCGATCACGGGGGTGCGAAAGGTCGGCGGGCCGTACGTCGAATCCTGGATCGAGCGCGCCTCGCGAGAGGCCTCGCTGCGGCACTTCCCGGTATTCGGCCTCTTCGTCGTCGGCCTCGCGCTGTTCCTGTACCGGTCCGGGCGCGCACTCGTCGCGATCATGCTGACCGTCGGTGCGGCGGTGGCGCTCGCCGTCGGCGCCGGGAAGCTGCTGGGGTTCTCGTTCAGCGTGGTGTCGGCGCTCGTGCCGCTCACGGTCATGGTCACGACGGTCGCCACGCTCGTGTACCTGCACTCGCGCTTCGTCGATCAGCCCGCGAGCGTCCCCCTCGAGGAGCACCGCGTGCGGGCGCTCGCGAACAAGTTCCTGCCCGTCACCGCCTCGAGCGCAGCCGGCGTGCTCGGGTTCGCCGCGCTGTCGGTCTCGCCGATCGGCCCCGTCCGGGAGATGGGGATCTGGACCGCGGTCGGGCTCGCGCTGTCGTGGGTCGTCGCGTTCACGCTGTATCCCGCGCTGCAGGCGACGCTCCGGACGCCGACTCGCCGCGCGGTGCGCATCCGCTCCGGAGCGTTCGACCGCGCGGCGAACGCGATCCCGCGCCTCACCTGGCGGTGGCGCCACGCGCTCGTCGCAGCGTCCCTCGCCGCCGCCGCCGCCGGCGCGATCGCGCTGTTCGGCGTCCCCGGCCGGCTCGCGCCGATGCAGGTCGGGCTCGACGTGCTCGAGTACGTCGACCCGCGCGCCGCCGTCTACCGCGACTTCGCGTTCTTCCGCGAGCACGTCGCGGGGCTGAATGCCGCGCGGGTGTGGGTCCGCACGCCGCCGGGCGCGATCACCGATCCCGAGGTGCTGCGCGGACTCGACGACTTCGCCGAGGCGGTGCAGCGGATCCCCGGCGTGTCCTCCGTGGTGGGCCCCACGAGCTTCCTGCGGCTGCGCCGCTACGCGGCGGGCCAGGGCGACGCGCTGCCGCGCGACCCGGAGGCGATGGCGGCGCTCGCGGGGGACATGGAGCAGCTCCTGCTCATGGAGCCCGAGCTCCAGGCGTTCGTCGACGTCGCGACGCTCGGGAACGCGCAGCTCACCGTGGTGTTCCTGCGAGGCGACGGCCCGGGGCTGGCCGCGCTGTCGCGCGGGATCGACGACGCGTGGCGCGGCGCGACCGAGCACGTCCCCGCGCTCCGGCAGGCCGAGATGCGGCTCGTCGGCGAGTCGGTGCTCGCCGGAAAGATCGGCGCCAGCCTCGTGCCCACGCTGGCGGAGAGCTTCGCCATCACCGCCGTGCTCATCTTCCTCGCGTTCCTGGCCGTGTTCCGCAGCGCGTCGGCGCGGCTGCTCGCGATGATCCCGTCGGTGTTCGCGATCCTCGTCACGTTCCTCGCGATGCGGCTCGCGGGGGCATCGCTCAACGTGGCGACGATCCTCATCGCGACGACCGTCCTCGGCACGACGGAGAACGACCAGATCCACTTCTTCCACCACCTGCAGGAAGGGGATCGCTCGGGAGGCCTCGAGGGCGCGCTGCGCCACACGCTGCGCGTCGCCGGCGGCGCCATCCTCTTCGCGACGCTCATCAACGCCGGCGGGTTCCTCGCGCTCGGCCTGTCGTCCTTCCCGCCGCTGCGCCAGTTCGGCGTCATCACCGCCGGCGCCTTCCTGCTCGCGATGATCGCCGACTTCACCGCGCTGCCGGCGGCGCTCTGGCTCCTCCGCCGCGAACGGCCCGCGCCGATCGCGACGTCAGAACCTCCCGACGAGGCCCAGCCCGGCGCCACCCGCGATGGGTAGCGGGACGAGATCCGCGGTCAGCGTCCCCGGGCGCTCGCGGATGGAACGCGTCGTCCGGTGCTTGACCACCCACTGGCCGACGTACCACCCCATCGCGGAGCCCCAGAGCGATTCGGACAGGTAGTGCCGGTGGTCGAGCACGTGGGCGAACACGAGGCCGCCCACCGTCGCGTGCCCCACGACCTGCACCCACGTCGGCGGCTCGAAGTAGGCGAACCCCACCGAGAGGAGCGAGTAGAGGGTGCCCGCGTGTCCCGACGGCGTGCCCGCCGGGTAGTACTTCAGCGCCTTCCCCGGACCGAGGACCCGGCCTTCGAGGCTGCCGTCCTGCGGGCCCTCGCGGCCGATGAAGAACTTGAGCGTGACGTGGTACGCCTGCGTCACCGCGAGCGCCTCGCCCATGAGCGACATGCCCTGCGCGATGTCGGGCCGGTCGTGCGTCGCCGCCCAGTACCAGGTCCCGAGCGTGCCGCCGGCGATCGACGTCCACAGCAGCGGCTGCATGACCTCGTTCCAGATGGTCGGGATGTGCGGGCTCACGTGCACGGTCGTCCAGCGCTCGAACCGCACGTCGGGCGACGGGTTCGCTGGCCAGTACCAGAGGCCCGCGATCGCGCCGCCGAACGCGCCGAGCTGCGCCCAGTCGGCCGCGTCCCAGCTCCCGACGTTCGCGGGGATCGCCACCACGTCGTAGAGGGCGCGCTTCACGACGTTCATCTGGCCGTACTCGTACTGCGGGCCGAGGAACGGACCCTGGTCGCCGGGCGGGGTGACGACCTCGTCCGCGAACGCGGCGGGCGCCGTCGCGAGCGCCGCCGCGATCGCGAGCGCGATCACGCGTGGGCCGTGGAGGGACATCGCGCGAGGATAGCTCTACCGAGGTCCTGTCACCGGCGGTTTCTCGCGTTACGCTTGCCCCCCGGTGAGCCGCTCCTCGCCACTCGTCATCCTCCTCGTCGGCGTGGTTGCCGCCGGCGCGTCAACCCGCGCGAGGGCCGACGAGCCTCGCCGGGTGTTCTCGCTTTCACCGGCGGTGGACGGCGCCATCATCGGCATCGCGGCGCTCGGCAACGTCGTTCCGCTCGCGCTCCAGGACCGCATCGTGCGGGAGCGTTGCCCGTGCGATCCGTCGGAGGTGCCGGGCTTCGATCGCTTCGCGATAGGCCTCCACAGCGACGCCGCGTCGCGGGCGAGCGACTGGACGCGCAACCTCGCCCTGATCGTGCCTCCGATCGCGGGGCTCGTCGCGCTCGGACCGACGCGCGCGTTCTTCGAGGACGCGACGGTGTTCGCCGAGGCGCTCGCCGTGAGCGGGGCGCTCGTCAACCTCGCGAAGTACACCGTCCAGCGCCCGATCCCGCGCGCGTACGCGGGCGATCCGGATCAGCTCCGCGAGCCGGGCGCGTACCTCGCCTTCTACTCCAGCCACGCGACGATGACGTTCACCGCGCTCACCGACCTCGCCTGGACGATGCGGCTGCGCTACGGCGAGCAGGGCTGGCCGTGGGCGGTGGCGGGGATCCTCGGCACGAGCGTCGCCGCCGAGCGCGTCCTCGCAGGGCATCACTTCCTGAGCGACGTCGTGGTCGGCGCCGCGATCGGCATCGCCGTCGGGACGGCCGTGCCGCTCCTGCACGAGGCGAGCGCCGATCGCTCCGCGGTCTCCGTCCGCGGCGCGATGCGCGGCGTCTCGATCGCGGGGACGTTCTAAGACCGCGATCCGCCTGTCAGCGTGTGGGTTCGCCGCGCAGGCGTGGATCCGCGGTGCGCACTCGACGACCTCGACGCCGCGGCGCGCGGCGCGGGCTGCGCTGGTACGATCGGCCATGCTCGCACGCACGCGCTCCGACGCACGCACGCGGTCCGAACCAGCGCCGCCCCTCGACGAGGAGAGCACCACCCGCGAGCTGTGGTGCCGCGACCTCGCCGCGCTCGCCGCGGATCCGCCCCCCTCACTCGCCGTCGCCCCGTCGCGCGACGACGCGGGTGCGCGCCTCCCGCTGAGTCGCGTCCGCGGCTGGATGCGCGCGCGGCTGCGCCGCGGGGACGAGCTCGCGCTGCCTCCGCTCTGCGAACCATCGCGTCCGGAGATCCCGCCGCTGCGCCGAGGCGCGCTCGAGGCCTGGTGGAGCGCACGGCGCGCTCACGTCGGCATCGACGAGTTCCTGCGCGAGCGGCTGTCTCGCTACCTCGCGCACTCGCGGATCGGGCCGGAGCAGCTGCCGGTCTCGATCGCGTTCGACGGCGGGCGCATCGTCGTCGCGCCGCGCGCCGACCTTGCCCCCGCGCCTTGGGTGGCGCGGTACGTGCGAGCGAACGGCGAGCCCGCGCTCGCGGCAGACGTCGAGCACGCCAGGGCGGAGTCCACTCGCGCGGAGTCGGCCCTCGACGACGCACGCGCCCGGCTCGCGGAGGCGCAGCGCGATCTCGACGTCGCGGCCAGGGCGCCGTCGCTCGCGGCCTCCGACGGCGACGGCGCGGACCCCTACGGCCGCCCGCCGGTTCCACCGCCGTGGGGCGTCGCGATCGGCGTGGCCGTCGGCCTGATGGTGCTCGGTGACGCGTGGCAGCTCGCGGTGCCGCTCTTGCGGGGCGCAGGCGTCGCGCCCTCGGAGCTCGCGCTCGCGGCGGCGCAGAAGCCCGAGGTCGTCGCGCTGCCGCTGCTCCTCGCCCTCGGCGCGTCGACGTGCCTCTTCGTCTTCTCCGCGGCTGCGATCCGCCGGGCGCGGGCGCTCCTCGACGCGCTGCCGGCTCGCTGGCACGCGGCCGTGCACGTGATCGCGGGCGCGACCTCGCTCGCGATCGCCGTCGGCCTGGCATGGGCGATCCTGGTCCGCGGTGGCTCCGAAGGCGCGAGCGGCGGGCGCCTGACGTCGTTCCTCCTCGCCATCGCGCTCCCGCTCGCCGCCCCGCCGATGCTCGCGGTCGCTCGCCGGCTCCACGGTGCCCGCGCGGACGCTGCGCGCGCCGCGGCGGCGTGGGATCACGTGCACGGCGCCGCCGTCGCCCAGTGGGCCCGCTCGAACGCGCTCGTCACCGCGACCGAGCGGGAGTGCGCCGTGCTGGAAGCGACCCGGGCGGCCTTCAGCCGGCGCTTCCACGAGCTCCGTCGCCGCGGCGCCGAGGTCGCGCGCCTCGCGGCCGACGAGGCGGACTCGGAGCGCTGCGAGCTCCGGGACCTCTCGCGCGCGATCGTCAGAGCGCTCGAGCTCGACCGGCGCGCGTATGCCTCCGATCGAAGGCGGCGCAGGGACGCCGCCGGGTGCGCGCCGGTGCCCGCGCCGGCTGGCGCGCAGCGCAGCTGCGACGTCGGTCGCGCGGCCGACGCCGCCTCAGGCGGCTCGCTCGCCCGTCCGGCCTGACCCCGACTGGAACGCGTACTCCCGCGGCGACGCTCGGGCACGGGCCGCATCTGCTGTACGATTGCGGCTCGTCCGATGCGAACAGAGAACGATTCGACCGGTGACGGGCGCGGCGTGGCGGTGAAGGGCGCGCCGCCGCTCCGCCTGTCCAGCCCCGAGGCGCTCGCGCAGCACGGCGACGTGCTGGCGTCGCTCGGGATCGGCGTCACCCTCGTCGACCGCGAGATGCGGATCCAGTACGCGAACGGGTTCGTCCGCGAGGCGGCCCAGGAGCTGTCCTGCGGCGCCGACCACTGCTTCTCGGCGCTGTGGAAGAAGGCGCAGCGCTGCTCGGATTGCCTGCCGCTGCTCGTGTTCCGCACCGGCGAGCCGCAGGAGGGGCTGCGCGAGCGCACGCGGCCGGGCGGACAGCCCGAGACCTGGAGGGTGCGCGCGCTGCCGGTGCTCGACTCGTCGGGGAAGCTCGCGTGGGTGATGGAGAGCCTCATGAAGATCGGCGCGCTCGCGCCGGATCTCGCCGGGCGCGCACCGACCGACGCGAGCGGCGCCGCGCTCGTCGTCGTCGATCGCGAGGAGCGCATCGTCTCGTGGAGTCCCGCCGCCGCCGCGATCTTCGGGCACGGAGTGGAGCAGGCGCTCGGGCGCCGCATCGACCTCATCGTGCCGGACGATCGCCGCGAGGAGGAGCGGAGCATCGCCGCCCGCGTCGCCGCGGAGGGCCGCGCGCCGCGCGTCGAGACCATCCGCACGGCCCGCGACGGGAGGCGCGTCCCGGTGGCGCTGGCGGCGGTGGCGCTCCGCGACGAGGCTGGCGCGCTCGTGGGTCGCACCTGCTGGTTCGAGGACCTGTCGGCGCTGCACCAGCTCCGCGGGCGCGTGCAGGCGCAGGAGCAGCTCCTCGCGCACATCACGCGCGAGGCCGCGGACGCCATCGTCGCGATCGACCTGGACGGCTCGGTGACGAGCTGGAACCGCGGCGCGGAGCAGCTGCTCGGCGTCACGGCACCGGAGATCCTCGGCCAGTCGCTCGCGCGCGTCGCGTCGAACGACGCCGTCGCGAGGCTCGTCGAGAAGGTGAAGCGCGCCCGCGCCGTGCGCGGCGTGCGGGCGGAGTGGCGCGGCGCGTCCGGAGAGCTGCTTCCCGTCGACGTCTCCGCGGCCCTGCTCGGCGGGAGCGAGCGCGCGACGGGCGTCGCGATCGTCGCGCGGGATCGATCGGCGCAGCTCCGGCTCGACCGCCAGCTCATGCGCTCGGAGAAGCTCGCGATGGTGGGCAGCCTCGCGGCCGGGCTTGCGCACGAGATCGGCACGCCGCTCAACGTCATCAGCGCCACCGCCGAGTACCTGCTCCTCGACGCCGGAGAGGAAGCGCATCCGCAGCTCCGCGGCATCGTCGCCGAGACCGAGCGGATCAGCCGCCTCGTCCGCGACCTGCTCTCGTTCGCGCGGGGCTCGGCGCCGGGCAAGGTCCCGGTGCGGCTCGAGGACGCGGTCGATCGCGTCGTGTCGCTGCTCCGGTACACGCTCGATCGGAGGGGCATCCAGCTCGAGGCGGAGATCCCGCCGGACCTGCCGGCGATGCTCGCGGATCCCGACGGCCTGCACCAGATCCTGCTGAACCTCATCGTGAACGCGGCGCAGGCCGTCCCGGAGGGCGGGCACATCGGCGTCCGCGCTCGCGTGATCGACGCGGCCGGCGAGCAGGCGGTCTCGGTGGAGGTCCACGACGACGGGCCGGGGATCCCGGCGGAGCTGCGCGAGCGGATCTTCGACCCGTTCTTCACGACGCGCGCCGACGGGACCGGGCTCGGCCTCGCGGTGTGCGCGCGCATCGTCGCGGACCACGGCGGCGACCTCGGCGTGTCGGTGGGCCCGCTCGGCGGAGCGTCGTTCCAGGTCCAGCTCCCCGCCGCGGAGGATCGAGCGTGAGCGCCGCGGCTCCAGGCGCGCCGCCTCCCACCGGCGCGCTCCGCGTCGTCGTCGTCGAGGACGACCCGCGCATGCTCGAGATCGTGACCCGCCACCTCGAGCGGGTCGGCTACGCGGTCCGCGGCGCGACCGGGGCCGCGCGGGCGCTGCAGCTCCTCGAGGAGGCGCCCGCCGACGTCGTCCTCTCGGACGTGCGCATGCCGGGCATGGACGGGCGCACGCTCCTCCAGATCCTGCACGAGCGGCACCGGGCGACGAAGGTGATCCTCATGACCGCGTTCGGCAGCGTCGACGACGCGGTCGAGGCGATGCGCGCGGGCGCCTACAGCTACGTCGTGAAGCCGTTCAAGATCGACGCGCTCCAGGCGGTGCTGCGCAACGCCGCGCGGGAGCTCGCCCTGTCGCGCGAGGTCGAGGGGCTCCGGCGCGCGGTCCAGGGCCGCTTCAGCGCCGACCGGCTCATCGGCGGGTCCGCTCGCATGCGCGAGGTCCGCGCCGCGCTCCGCGACGCCGCCGGGGTGAGCGCCACCGTGCTCCTCACCGGGAGGAGCGGCACCGGCAAGGAGGTCGCGGCGCGCGCGATCCACTTCGAGGGTCCGCGGGCGGCGGGTCCGTTCGTGCCGGTGAACTGCCCGGCGATCCCGGAGAGCCTGTTCGAGAGCGCGATGTTCGGCCACCGGCGCGGCGCGTTCACCGGCGCGGTCGACACGCACGCGGGGTTCGTCGAGCAGGCGTCGGGCGGGACGCTGTTCCTCGACGAGGTCGGGGAGATCCCGCTCGGCCAGCAGGCGAAGCTCTTGCGCGTGCTGCAGGAGGGCCAGGTGACGCCGGTCGGGGGCTCCCGCCCGATCCAGACCGACGTCCGCGTCATCGCGGCGACGAACCGCGATCTCGAGGCGATGGTCGCCAGCGGCGGGTTCCGGGAGGACCTGTTCTACCGGCTCAATGTCCTCCGCATCGAGCTCCCGCCGCTCTCGGAGCGGCTCGAGGACGTCCCGGCGCTGGCGGAGCACCTGCTGCTCGAGGTCGCGCGCGACGACGGCAGCCCCGCGCTGGGGTTCACCGAGGCGGCCCTCGACGCGCTCGCGCGCTACCACTGGCCGGGGAACGTCCGCGAGCTCCGGAACGCCGTGGAGCGAGCGCACCTCGCCGCGCGCGGGCGCCGCATCGACGTGCCGGATCTGCCTCCTGCGACTCGCGTCCCAGCCGGCGCCGAGGCGCTGCCCGGCGGCGCCGACACGCTCACGCTCGCCGAGGCGGAGCGGGCGCACGTCGAGAAGGTGCTCGCGCTCGCCGGATGGAACCGGTCCTTCGCGGCCCGCCTGCTCGGGATCGATCGCCGCACCCTGTTCACGAAGATCCAGCGGTACGGGCTCGTCGGCCCGCTGCGCCCCGGACCGGGCATGTCCGCCGACGCGGACGCGGACGACCGGGACTCGGAGTGAACGTACAAGACCGTCCCAGGTAGCCCCAGTACAAGATCGCCCCACCTCCCCCGCGCCCCACTCGCAGCGCGCCGCAGCGACGCGATCGCGACGCAGGCACAGCGGTTGCTGATGTCCGCTTCCGTGAGGGCCGGACGGCCGCCGCTGCGGCGGCCCGCCGCGCCCCGGAGGAGATCTCAGCATGGACGCCCTGACCCTCGCGCGGATCCAGTTCGCCGTGACCGTGGGGTTCCACTTCATCTTCCCGCCGATCAGCATCGGCCTCGGCTGGCTGCTCGTCGTCGCCGAGTACTTCGGGTGGAAGAAGCAGGACCCCGTCTACGTCGAAGTCGGCAAGTTCTTCGGCAAGCTCTTCGCCATCACGTTCGCGATCGGCGTCGCGACCGGCATCGTGATGGAGTTCCAGTTCGGCACGAACTGGTCGCAGTACTCGCGGTTCGTCGGCGACATCTTCGGCGCGCCGCTCGCGGCCGAGGGCGTCTTCGCCTTCTTCCTCGAGTCGACGTTCCTCGGCGTCTACCTGTACGGGCGCGACCGCGTCTCGAAGCGCGTCCACTGGTTCAGCTCGCTCATGGTCGCGGTCGGCGCGACGCTCTCCGCGTTCTGGATCATCGTCGCGAACTCGTGGCAGCAGACGCCCGCGGGGTTCGTCGTCCGCAACGGGCGCGCGGAGCTCACCGACTTCTGGGCGGCGGTGTTCAACCCCTCGACGCTGCCGCGCTACTTCCACGTCGTCGTCGCGGCGCTCATCGCCGGCGCGTTCGTCATGGCCGGGGTCGCGGCCTACCACCTGCTGAAGGATCCCCGCTCCGCCTTCGCTCGCAAGGCGATGAAGCTCGGCGTCGCGTGGGGCCTCGTCTTCTCGTGCCTCGAGGTGATGCCGTTCGGCCACCTGCACGCGCAGCAGGTCGCGCGCACGCAGCCGGCGAAGTTCGCGGCGATCGAGGGGCTCTACACGAGCCAGTCGAGCGCGCCGCTCGTGCTGTTCGCGGTGCCGTTCTCGGAGCCGCCGCACCTCAAGGCGGCGGTCGAGATCCCCGGCCTCCTGTCGTGGATGGCGTTCGGCGACACCGGCGCGCACGTGCAGGGGCTCGACGCGTTCCCGCCCGAGAACCGGCCGCCGCTCTGGCTCACCTTCGTCTCCTTCCACAACATGGTGCTCCTCGGCACGTGGTTCGTCGGCCTCATGGCCTTCGCCGCCTGGCAGTGGTACCGCGACCGCCTGTGGGAGGACCGCCGCACGCTGAGGCTCCTCCTCTGGTCCATCCCGCTCCCCGTCCTCGCCTGCGAGCTCGGCTGGGTCGCGGCCGAGGTCGGCCGCCAGCCGTGGATCGTCCAGGGACTGCTCAGGACGAGCGAGTCGCATTCACCCGCCGTGAGCGCCGGCGAGATCGCCTTCTCGCTCGGATTGTTCGGCCTCATCTACCTCGGCATGGGCGCGCTCTGGCTCATGCTCATGATCCGCAAGGCCAAGGTCGCCCCAGCCATCGCCGCGCCTCGGCTCCGCGCGAAGGCCGCTGCCTAGGAGGAACGCACATGGATCTCAACACGGTCTGGTTCGTGCTGTTCGGCGTGCTCATCGCCGGCTACGCCATCCTCGACGGCTTCGACCTCGGCGTCGGCGCGCTGTCCCTCCTCGCGCGCGGCGAGGAGGAGCGCGACCTGCACGTCAAGGCGATCGGCCCGGTGTGGGACGGGAACGAGGTGTGGCTCCTCACCGGCGGCGGCGCGCTCTTCGCGGCCTTCCCGGTCGTCTACGCGACGGTGTTCAGCGGCTTCTACCTCGCGCTCATGCTGCTGCTCGTGGCGCTCATGGCGCGGGCGCTCGGGATCGAGTTCCGCCACCACCTCGAGGGCGACCGCTGGCGCAGGGCGTGGGGCCTCGCGTTCGGCGTCGGCAGCCTCGTCCCGGCGCTGCTCTTCGGCGTGGCGGTGGGGAACGTGCTCCGCGGAGTGCCGGTCGGCCCCGACGCGAGCTGGCACGGCAGCTTCCTCGGCCTCCTCAACCCGTACGCCCTCCTCGTCGGCGTCGTCTCGCTCACGTTCTTCACGATGCACGGCGCGCTGTACCTGCGGCTCAAGTGCGACGGCGCGCTCCAGGAGCGGCTCGCGCGCTGGTTGCCGCGGCTGTGGGCGGCGTTCGTCTGCGCGTACGCGCTCGCCACCGCCGCGACGGTCGTCGTCTCCCCGTGGCTCTTCGACGGCGCCGCCCGGAGCCCGCTGTTCCTGGCGCTCACCGCGGTCGTCGTCGCGTCGATCTCCGCGATCCCGCTGCTGTCCCGTGGCCGCCCGCGGCTCGCATTCGCGTCGTCGTCGGTCGCGATCGCCTCGATGATCTTCGTCGCAGCGACGAGCATGTTCCCGCGCCTGCTGCCGTCGTCCCTCGACCTCGCGCACAGCCTCACCGTGTACAACGCCTCGTCCACGCCGCGGACGCTCACCGTGATGCTCGTCATCGCGCTCATCGGCGTGCCGATCATGCTCGGCTACACCGTGTTCGCGTACCGCGTCTTCAAGGGGAAGGTCGTGCCCGGCACGGACCGGTACGGCAGCCCCGTCCGCGCGGCGCCGGCGCCGTAGCGACGCCGCGTGCACAGCTTCTCGGGCGGACCTCGCGTGGAGGGAGCTCGCATGAAGCTCGGGAAGGCGGCGGCCTGGCTGGGGAGCGGCGCGATCGCCGCGGGTGTCGCGGCGTACGCGGTGAAGACGCAGCTGGAAGAGCGGAGAGGGCGGCCGAAAGCGTCGCCCTACCCGCTCGCCCGCGAACCGATCGGAAGGCGGCTCGAGGTCGTCCACGAGTTCCATGGCGCGCCCATCCCGACGGGCGTCACGGTCTCGCGGACGGGCCGCGTGTTCATCTGCCACCCGCGGTGGGAGGATCCGGTCGCCTTCACGGTCGGTGAGCTGCGCGACGGCGTGGAGGTCCCGTTCCCGAGCGCCGAGCTGAACGATCCCTCACACCCGGACCACCTGTTCTCGGTCCAGAGCGTCGTGGTCGATCCGTCCGATCGGCTGTGGGCGCTCGACACCGGCAGCCTGAACATGGCTCCCATCAAGGGGCGCGAGTGGGCCAAGCTCGTCGGGATCGACCTCGCGACCGGGCAGGTCGTGAAGACGATTCGCTTCCCGTCCGACGTCGTCCACCGCAAGACCTATCTCAACGACGTGCGCTTCGATCTGCGGCGCGGCGCCGAGGGGATGGCGTTCATCACCGACTCGTCGTCGAAGGGCGGCATCATCGTGGTCGACCTCGCGTCCGGGCGCTCCTGGCGCAAGCTGCACGATCATCCCTCGGTGAAGCCGGACAGGACGTTCTTCGCGCTCGTCGAGACGACGCTGCTGCCGCCGTTCCTCGGCTCCGACGGCATCTCGCTCGAGGCGAGCGGCATGCGGCTGTGGTTCTGCGCGCTGTCGAGCCGCGCGATCCACAGCGTGAGCCTGGACGCGCTCGCGGACGAGCAGCTCGCCGACGACGAGGTCGCGCGCACGCTGTACACCGAGAGGCGCTCGTTCGCGTCGGACGGGCTCGAGGCCGACGCGCAGGGGAACCTCTACCTCACCGACTGGGAGCACAACGCCGTGATCGTGCGCAGGGCGGACGGACGGTACGAGACGCTCGTCGAGGATCCGCGGATGTGGTGGCCCGACACGCTGTCGGTGACCGACGACGGCTGGCTCTACTTCACCGCGAACCAGCTGCACCGCCTCCCGAAGCTCCACCTCGGCAGGGATCAACGCGAGGGTCCGGCGTATCTCTTCCGGATCGGCTGCGGCGGCACGGCGATCCGGCTGGGGGCGTCTGGTTGACGAGGCGTCGCTGTAGTCGCGCTCAGGTGAGCCGCGGGAGGCGCGGCAACCTCGGCGGACGCGGACCGTGCCGTACGGCGCCGGCGACCGGCGCGTACTCGAGCTCCATCCCCGCGCGGACGCTCCGCAGCATGAGCCCGCCGCGGCTCATGTCGCCGCGGCCGACGAACGCCGGCGGGAACGAGAGCCGCGCCCCGAGCGCGGCGAGGAGTACGTCTGCGTACTTGCCGGTCGCGATGCTCCCGAGCAGCACCGCCTCACCGGTCGGCCCGAGGAGGCTCGCGACGCGATCCGCGGCCTCGCGCAGCGGCCCCGTGTACCGCTCGTCGCGCGAGTCGATCGGCACGGCCGCGAACGCGGCGAGATCGGCGGCGCGGACGCGCTCGTCGGCGGACACGAGCCCGCGCCCCGGGACGATCACGAGGGCGCCGCCCACGCCGCGCGGTGGCCGGGCGAACGCGCGCGCGTACGCGAGCTTGCCGCGGAAGTAGAGCCCGCTCATGAACTGGAAGACGTCGCCGAGCGGGGCGCCGCGCTCGCTGCGCAGCTCGACCGCGAGATCGAATTGCGCGGCCGGCCGGACGAGCATCGCAGCCCTCAGTCCGGACGCGTTCGCCGGCGAGAGCAGGAACACCCGCCGCATCGCGGGCCGGTCGGCCCTTCGCCGGTCCCCGCCGGAGCCCCTGGCCACGCCGGAATGTGGTCACGGCGACAGCGCGCTTCAACGGGAGCCGGCTGCGGGCCGCGCTCGTCGCTCGCCCGGTGGCGCGGCGCCGCGAATCGCGGGCGACTACGTTCCGGCCGTGCGGGAGGGGTGAGCATGGATCTGGGACTCGGTGGGAAGCGCGCGGTCGTGACCGGCTCGACCGCGGGCATCGGCCTCGCGATCGCCACGGCGCTCGCGGAGGAGGGCGCGGCGGTGGTCGTCAACGGCCGCACCGCGGACCGCGTGGATCGGGCCGTGCGCACGGTGAAGGAGCGGGTCCCCGGAGCGTCCGTGAGCGGCGTCGCGGCCGACCTCGAGACGAAGGACGGCGCGGCGCGGCTCATCGAGGCGGCGCCGGACGTGGACGTGCTCGTGAACAACGTCGGCATCTTCTCGGCGAAGGGGTTCGCGCAGATCGACGACGCGGAGTGGTCGCAGATCTTCGCCGTGAACGTCCTCTCCGGCGTCCGGCTGTCGCGTCACCACCTGCCGCGCATGCTCGAGCGGCGATGGGGGAGGATCATCTTCATCTCGAGCGAGAGCGCGCTGCAGATCCCGGCCGAGATGATCCACTACGGCGTCACCAAGACGGCGCAGCTCGGGCTCGCGCGCGGGCTCGCCGAGCTCACGCGCGGCACGTCCGTGACCGTGAACTCGATCCTGCCGGGTCCGACGCTCAGCGAGGGTGTGGGCGAGTTCGTGGAGTCGCTGGCGCGGCACACGGGGAAGCCGACCGACGAGGTGGAGCGCGACTTCTTCCTCTCGGCGCGGCCGACGTCGCTGCTCCAGCGGTTCGAGACGCCGGAGGAGACGGCCGCGCTCGTCGCGTTCGTCGCGAGCGACCGCGCCTCGGGCGTGAACGGCGCCGCGCTGCGCGTGGACGGCGGCGTCGTCCGCGCGATCGTCTGACGCGGAAGACGACCTGAAGCCGCCCGACGGGGCAGGCGGGCGCTCGATGCCGCACCGCGGCGTCGCGTCGAGGAGGGGGCGTGGTATCTTCCGCGCCCTCATCGCCCCTCCGGCGGCGAGGCTCCCGACATGAACGGCGCCAACGCACTCGACTTCGACCGCCTCGCTCCTGGTCACCGCCACGACCGGCCCGACGCGACCCGCGCGACGCCCGCCGAGCTCGCGCGCGAGGTGGAGCTCGCGAGCGCGAGCCCGATCGTGAGCGCGTTGCTCCAGACGTCGGACGCCATCCTCGTGGTGCTCAACGCTCGACGACAGATCGTCGCCGCGAGCAGGTCGGCGACCGCCGTCGTCCGGGACGTGATCGGCCGCCGCCCGGGCGAGGCGCTCGCCTGCGTGAACTCGCAGGGCCCCGGCGGTTGCGGCACCGCGCCCGGGTGCGAGACCTGCGGCGCGCTCGGGGCGATCCTCGCCTCGCGCAGCTCGGGCCGGCCCACCGAGGCGGAGTGCCTGCTCCGCAGCGTCGCCGGCGACGGGCTGTCGTTCGAGTTCAACGTCCGCGCGACGCCGGTGGACATCGGCGGCGCGGCGTTCACGGTCGTCGTGCTCCGCGACATCTCCGGCGACAAGCGGCGGCAGGCGCTCGAGCAGATCTTCTTCCACGACGTGCTGAACACGGTCGGCGGTCTGCGGGGATGGTCGGCGCGGCTGCTCGCCGCCGACGCGGATCACCGCCGCGCGGCGGAGCGCGTGGACGTCCTCTCGCGGCGGATCGAGCGCGAGATCCGGGACCATCGAGACCTCATGCTCGCGGAGAGCGGGACGCTCACGCCGGAGCTCCGCCGCGTGCGCGTCGCGGAGCTGCTCCACGACGTGGAGGTCCTGTTCGCGTCCCACTCCGACGCGAGGGACCGCCGGCTCGAGCTCGGCGCGGAACCCGCCGAGCTGGAGCTCCGGACCGACCCTTCGCTCCTGCTGCGAGTGCTCGTGAACATGGTCCGGAACGCGTTCGAGGCGACGCCTCCCGGGGGCACGGTGCGGCTGCGCGCCGACGAGGCGTCGGCGAGCCACGCCCGGTTCAGGGTGCACAACGCCGGCGCAATCGCGCCCGACGTGCAGTGCCGCGTGTTCCAGCGGTCCTTCAGCACCAAGGGCGAGCGCGGCCGCGGCCTCGGGACGTACAGCATGAAGCTGCTCGGCGAGAAGTACCTCGGCGGCGTGGTGTCGTTCGAGTCCACGCCGCAGGGTGGGACGACGTTCTCGATCGTCCTGCCCCGCGACCGCGGCGCCGCCGCGTAACGGCGCTACGCCAGGACCACGAACAGGTCCTCCTTCTCGACCTTCTGCCCTTCCTTGAACCGCACCTCGGCGACCTTCGCGTCGGCCTTCGCCTTGACGCTGGTCTCCATCTTCATCGCCTCGGTGATGAAGAGCACCTGCCCCGCCTTGACGTCGTCGCCGGTCTTCACCGAGACCTTCACGACCTTGCCCGGCATCGGCGCGCCGACGTGCTTCGGGTTCCCCTTCTCCGCCTTCACGCGCGCGGAGTCGTCCTTCGCCGCCGACGCGTCCTTCACGGTGACGGCGCGCGACTCGCCGTTCAGCTCGAAGTAGACCTCGCGCGTCCCGTCCTTCGCGAGCGGCCCGACGTTCGCGAGCCGCACGATGAGCGTCTTGCCGGGCTCGATCTCGATCATCGTCTCCTGCCCCGGCTCGAGCCCGTACAGGAACTGCGGCGTCGGCACGACGGACGTGTCCGAGTACTCCTGCAGGTGCCGCAGCAGATCCGCGGTGACGGCCGGGTAGAGGAGCCACGACGCGAGCGTCGCGTCGGAGATGGGCTGGCCCATCTTCTCGGCCGCCTCGCGGCGCACCGCCTCGAGGTCGGCCGGCTCGAGCAGCTCGCCGGGGCGCACGGTGAGGGGCGTTTCGCCCTTCAGGATCACCTTCTGCAGCTCAGCCGGCCAGCCCTGGTGCGGCTGCCCGAGCATCCCCTTGAACATGCCGACGACCGACTCCGGGAACGCGAGGTCCTTGCCTCGCTCGAGGACGTCCTCCGGCTGGAGATCGTTCTTCACGAGGAACATCGCCATGTCGCCGACCACCTTCGACGACGGCGTCACCTTCACGACGTCGCCGAAGAGCAGGTTCACGCGGCGGTACATGTCCTTGCACTCCTCCCAGCGATCGAGGAGCCCGAGCCCGGCGACCTGCGGCTTGAAGTTCGAGTACTGGCCGCCCGGGATCTCGTGCTCGTACACCTCGGCGGTGCCGGCGCGGAGGCCCGACTCGAACGGCGCGTACCACTCGCGCACCGTCTCCCAGTAGTCCGCGAGCTCCTGCAGGCCGCGGCGGTCGAGGCCGGTGTCCCACTCGGTGCCGGCGAGGCACGCGACGAGCGTGTTCAGGTTCGGCTGCGCGGTGAGGCCGGAGAGCGGCGACAGCGCGGCGTCCACCACGTCGACGCCCGCCTGCGCCGCCTCGAGCAGCGTCGCGCCGCCGAAGCTCGACGTGTCGTGCGTGTGGAGGTGGATGGGCAGGCCGACCTCCTGCTTCAGCGCCGCGACGAGCTTGCGCGCCGCGAACGGCTTCAGCAGCCCCGCCATGTCCTTGATCGCGAGGAAGTGGGCGCCCATCGCCTGCAGCTCCTTCGCGAGGTCGACGTAGTAGCGCAGCGGGTACTTGTCCCGCTTCGGATCGGTGATGTCGCCGGTGTAGCAGACGGCCGCCTCGCAGACCTTGCCCGAGCGGCGCACCGCCTCCATCGCGACGCGCATGCCCTTCGTCCAGTTGAGCGAGTCGAACACGCGGAAGACGTCCACGCCGCCCCTCGCCGCCTCCTCGACGAAGCGCTCGACGACGTTGTCGGGGTAGTTCGTGTACCCGACCGCGTTCGAGCCGCGCAGCAGCATCTGCAGCAGCACGTTCGGCACCGCCGCGCGGAGGTCGTGCAGCCGCTTCCAGGGGTCCTCCTTGAGGAAGCGCTGGCACACGTCGAAGGTCGCGCCGCCCCACGCCTCGAGCGAGAAGAGCCCGGCCGCGACGCGCGCCGTGGCGGGCGCGATCTGGAGGAGGTCGTAGCTGCGCACGCGGGTCGCGAGGAGCGACTGGTGCGCGTCACGCCACGTCGTGTCGGTGACGAGGAGCCGCTTCTGCGCGAGCACCCACTGCGCGAGCCCCTCGGGGCCCTCGGCGTCGAGGATCTGCTTCGTCCCGGCCGGCGGCGACACCGTCCGATCGATCCTGGGCAGCCGCGGCTCGCGGCATTGCGAGCTCTTCAACGGCGCGGCGACGCCGGGCGAGCCGTTCACGGTCACGTCGCCGAGGAACGCGAGCAGCTTCGACGCGCGGTCCTTCTTCGCGCGCAGCTCGGTGAGCTCCGGGTGCGTGTCGATGAAGGACGTGTCGCACTTGCCGCCGAGGAAGACGTCGTGCGTGACGACGTTCTCGAGGAAGCCGACGTTGGTGCGCACGCCGCGGATGCGGAACTCCTGCAGGCAGCGGTCCATCACCCGCGCGGCCTGCCGGAAGTCGAGGCCCCAGGTGCTCACCTTCACGAGCATCGAGTCGTAGTGCGGCGTGATCACCGCGCCGCCGTACGCGCTGCCGGCGTCGAGCCGCACGCCCGCGCCGCCGGGGCTGCGGTACACCTTGAGGACGCCGGTGTCGGGCGCGAAGCCGTTCTGCGGATCCTCGGTCGTGACGCGGCACTGGATCGCCGCGCCGCGCATCTGGATCGAGGCCTGGTCCGGCATCTCGAGCTCGGCGAGCGTCGCGCCCTCCGCGATCCGGATCTGCGCCTGGACGAGGTTCCGCCCGGTGATCATCTCCGTCACCGTGTGCTCGACCTGGATGCGCGGGTTCATCTCGATGAAGTAGAACCGCCCGTCCGGATCGAGCAGGAACTCGCAGGTGCCGGCGGAGCGGTACTTCACGAGTCCGGCGATCTTGAGCGCCGCCTCGCAGATCTTCTCGCGCTGGCGCTGCGTGAGGCAGATCGCCGGCGCGAACTCGACCACCTTCTGGTGTCGCCGCTGGATCGAGCAGTCTCGCTCGAACAGGTGGACGAGGTTCCCGTGCGCGTCGCCGAGGACCTGCACCTCGATGTGCTTCGGCCGCTCGATGTAGCGCTCGAGGAAGACGGTCGCGTTGCCGAACGCCGCCTGCGCCTCGCGGCGCGCGGTGCCGAGCCCGGCGAGCAGCTCCTCGCGGCTCCGCGCGACGCGCATGCCGCGCCCGCCGCCGCCGGCCGCCGCCTTGATGATGATGGGGTAGCCGTGCTCCTTGGCGAACACGAGGGCCTGCTCGTCGCTCTCGATGGGATCCTCGGTGCCGGGCACGACCGGTACGCCGACCTGCACCGCGGCCTTGCGCCCCGCGACCTTGTCGCCGAGGCGGCGCTGCTGCTCCGCGGTGGGACCGACGAAGACGATGCCGGCGCGCTCGCAGGCCTCCGCGAAGTCCGGATTCTCGGAGAGGAAGCCGTACCCGGGGTGGATCGCGTCGACGCCCTTCTCCTTCGCGACGGCGATGATCTCGTCGATCCCGAGGTACGCGTCGATGGGCCCCTTGCCCTTGCCGACGAGGTACGCCTCGTCCGCCTTGTAGCGGTGCAGCGAGAGGCGGTCTTCCTGCGAGTAGATCGCGACCGTCCCGATGCCGAGCTCGGTGGCGGCACGGAAGATTCGGATGGCGATCTCGCCTCGGTTCGCGGCGAGGAGCTTTTGGATCTTGCGCGGGGTCGTCTGCATCGGGGCGGCTCCGACGGGGTGGGTGCGAGGGATGGGGTGCTGGGGGGAGCCGCGCAGGAGAGCACGGCGGGTGCGTAGAAGTCCACGCACCCCCGCAAACGGTGCGGACAAAGTTGCGCTTACAGTTCCCGCAGCTGCGCCGGATCAATTCCCAACCCGACCCAGAGTTCTTTTTCGCCGTTTCCGACCCGACCCAGAGTTCCTTTTCGAGCTCATCCCGAACCGAGAGTTCGGTCGGCGAGGGCCAGCGCCGAACGCGGTGTGCGTGGGACCCGGGATGGAGCGGGCCGGACCCGGCCCTGGTGTCTGACCGCTCCGTATTCTCGGCCCCATGGCGCTCCGGCTCCTCCACACCGCCGACTGGCACCTCGGCCACGCCCTGCACGGCATCGAGCGGACGTACGAGCACGAAAAGCTCGTGGCGTGGCTCCTCGACGCGGTCGAGCGCGAGTCGGTGGACGCGGTCCTCGTCGCGGGTGACGTCTTCGACGCCGCGAACCCGCCCACCGAGGCGCAGGCCCTCTGGTACCGCTTCCTCGTCGAGGCGTGGCGCCGCGTCCCGCACCTCCAGGTCGTCGTCATCGGCGGCAACCACGACTCGGCGGCTCGCCTGGACGCGACCGATCCGTTCCTCGACGCGATGCAGCGGCTCCACGTCATCGGCGGCGTGCCGCGGCGAGCGGGAGGTCACGATCTCGACCGCCTGGTGGTACCGCTGCGCGATCGCTCCGGCGCCGTCCGTGCGTGGCTCGCGGCGGTGCCGTTCCTGCGCGCCAGCGAGACGGGCGCGGGCACGGAGGACGCCGTCGCCGAGGGGACGCGCCGGTTCTACCGCTCGGTCCTCGACCTCGCCCGCGCGCGCCGCGAGCCGGACCATGCCCTCGTCGCGATGGGCCACCTGTACCTCACCGGCGCGCAGGTCTCCGAGCTCTCCGAGCGACGGCTCGTGGTCGGGAACCAGTCGGCCGTCTCGCACGACGTCTTCCCCGACGACGTCGCGTACGCCGCGCTCGGGCACCTCCACCTCGCGCAGCCGGTCGGCGGCCGCGAGAACGTCCGCTACTCGGGGTCGCTGTTGCCGCTCTCGCTCAAGGAGCGCGACTACGAGCACGAGGTGGTCGTCGTGGACCTCGACGGCCCGCGCGTCAGCGAGGTGCGGCCGCTCCGGCTGCCGCGGTTCGTCGAGATCCTCCGCGTACCGGAGGAGCGCGAGGCGGCGACGGCGGAGGACGTGCTCGCGGTGCTCAGGTCGCTCCCGGAGCGCGGTCCCGGGCCCGACGCGGCCCGCCCGCTGCTCGAGGTCTCGGTGCTGGTGGAGCGCCCCGAGCCGGCGCTGCGTCAGCTCGTCGAGGACGCGCTCTCCGGCAAGGACGCGCGCCTCGCGCGGCTGGGCGTCACCACGAAGGGCACGAACCACGCGCTCGGCGACGTCGAGCTGAAGCCGCTCGCGGAGCTGCAGCCGGAGCACGTCTTCCTGCGCAAGTGGGAGAAGGACTTCGGCGGCGCGCCCGAGACGGACGTGCTCGCTGCGTTCCACGAGCTGCTCGATCAGGTGAACCAGGAGCGGCGATGAGGATCCTCTGCATCCGCGGCGAGAACCTCGCGAGCCTCTACGGCGCCTTCGAGCTGCCGCTCGACCGCGGGCCGATCTCCGAGTCGGGGCTCTTCTCGATCGCGGGCCCGACCGGCGCCGGCAAGAGCACGCTCATGGACGCGCTCTGCCTCGCGCTGTTCGGCCGGACGCCGCGGCTCGGGGAGCGCGGACGCTCCGTCATGATCGGCCGCGGGGACGACGATCCTTCGCTGCTCGTCGACGCGAACGACGAGCGCAACATCCTCTCCCGCGGGGCCGGCGCGGGGCACGCCGAGGTCGACTTCGAGGGCGTGGACGGCGGCCGCTACCGCGCGCAGTGGAGCGTGAACCGCGCCCGCGGGCGCCCGAACGGCAAGCTGCAGCAGCCGAAGATGGTGCTCACCGACCTCGTCGCCGGTGCGCCGCTCACGTCGGGGCTGACCGCCGTGCCCGACCTCGTGCAGCGGCTCGTCGGGTACTCGTTCGACGAGTTCAAGCGCGCGGTGGTGCTGCCGCAGTTCGAGTTCACGGCATTCCTCAAGGCGAAGCCGGACGAGCGCGCCGCGATCCTCGAGCGCGTCACCGGGACCGACGTCTACACCCGCCTCTCGATCGCAGCGCACGCGCGCGCGGGCGCCGAGGACGGCAAGCTCCGGCTGCTCGACGAACGCGCCGGGGCGGTGACGCTCCTCACGGACGAGGCTCGCCGCGAGCACGAGGGCCGCGCGACGGAGCTCGAGCGCGTCCAGGCGGACGCGAAGCGGGACGCGTCGCTCGCCTCGGACGCAGTGCGCTGGCACGACGCCGCCGCGGCGCTCGCGCGCGAGGTCGTCGACGCTTCAGAAGCGCTCTCGCGAACGACGCAGGAGGCCACGGCGACCGCTCCGGTCCGCGAGGAGCTCGAAGCGGTGCAGGGCGCGCAGGCGCTCCGGGGGGTCCACGGGGACGTGGTCCGGTGCGGGCGCGAGCGCGCCGCGGCGGCGGAACGGCACGCGGACGCCGAGAGGCAGCTCGCGGCCGCCGGGGACGCTCGAGAGAGCGCCGCGCAGGCGGAGCAGGTCGCCGCCCGGGCCGCGGCGGACGCGGCCGCGACGCTCGAGGCTGCGCGACCGGAGCTCACCCGGGCACGGGAGCTCGACGTCGGCATCGCCGAGTCGGCGCGCAGGGCGGAAGCCGCCCACGTCGCGCTCGCGAGCGCGCGGGACGAGGCCGCGCGCTGCGAGGACGCGCTCGCCGCGACGCGGAGAGCGATCGCGGAGCACGGCGCGCTGCGTGATCGTGCGGTGGCGTGGCTCGGCGACCACTCGGATCGGCAGCCGCTCGCGGCCGAGTGGCCGAGGTGGCAGGCGGCGCTGCGCGATCACGCGTCGAGCGTCGGGGAGCTCGCGCGCGCAGAGGAGGCGCTCGGGGCGGCGAAGAGCACGCTCGCTCGCGCCGAGCGCCGGAAGGCCGACGCGCACAGCGCCGCGGAGAAGGCGCAGCAGGCTTACTCGCAGCTCGAGGAGCGCTCGCGGGCGGCGACGCAGGCCGCTGCCGCGGACGACGCCGGCGCGCTGAAGCGCCGGAGTGACGCGCTCGCCGACGTGCGGGGCGCGCTCAAGGACCTCGCGACGATCGCCGGACAGGCCGCCGCTGCGCGGGGCGCGCGCGATGCCGCACGCGAGGCAGCCCGGCGCGACTCGGCGGCGCTGGCGGACGCGCGCCGCGAGCTCGACGCGCTCGACACGGAGGTCGCGGCGAGCGAGGCCGGGCTCACGGCCTCGCGCGAAGCGCTCGCGCGCATCATCGAGGCGCTGAGCCTGGAGGAGCACCGCCAGAACCTCGTCGACGGGGCGCCCTGCCCGCTCTGCGGCGCGACCGCTCACCCGTACGCGGCGAGCGCGCCGTCCGAGACCCTCCACCGGAAGCAGGAGGATGCCGTCCGGCGGGCCGAGTCGGACCTGAAGGCGCTCCGGAGCGTCTGCGGCGCGGCGGCGACGACGGTCGCGAGGCTCGACACGAGCGCCGAGAAGGCGCGCAAGGAGGAGGCGCTCCAGGCCGACGCGCTCGACAACCTCGAGGAGCGGTACTCGAAGCTGCGCGTGACGGCGACCTCGGGGGCGGAGGTCCCCGCGATCGCCGCGGACGCGGGCGAGGCGCTGGCGTCGCTGCTCGCGTCAGCCGACGCGGAGCTCTCCGCCGCGCGCGCCGAGCAGGAGCGCGCCATCGCCCGGAAGCAGGCCGCCGACGCCGCGCTGGCGGCGCTGGACGACGCCCGGCGGAAGCTCGACGGCGCGACGAAGGCGCTCGACACCGCGGAGCGCGACGCCGAGCGCTGCGCCGCCGACATCGCGAGACACTCGGACGCGCTGCGCGGGCTCACGGCGCGGCGAGACGGAGTGGAGGCCGACCTCGAGCCTGCGCTCGCGTTCCGCGACGGCTGGCGGGGCGCTGCGAGGGACGACGGGCTCGCATTCCAGCGCGAGTGCGGCGACGCCGTCCGCGAGCATGCCCTGCGCGAGCAGGAGCGGACTGCCGCCGAGGAGCAGCTCGCGACCCTGCGCCCGGCGCTCGAGGGCGCCGCCGCGCGCGCCGACGAGAAGCGGCGTCAGGTCGAGGACGCCTCGAGCGTCGCGATACGCGAGCAGTCCGCGCTCGCAGCGCTGCGCGACACGCGCGCGAACGTGCTCGGTGGGCGCGCTGCCGACGCTGCCGAGAAGGCGCTCACTGACGCGGAGCGCACGGCGCGGGGCGCGCTCGACGCACGCCGCCGCCAGCGTGGCGACGCGGAGCAGAAGCTCGCGGCGGCGACGCAGGGCGCCTCGAGCGCTTCCGAGCGGCTGCAGAGCGCCGGCGCCTTGCTCGTGAGCGCGGAGGCGGCGCTCGCTGCGGCGCTGGCCGAGCGCCGCATGGATCGCGAGCGACTGGAGGCGCTCCTCGCCCGCGACCAGGCCTGGATCGACTCGACGCGCCGCCAGCTCGCGCTGCTGGAGAAGGCCCTGCACGAGGCCGAAGCGCGGCTCGCCGAGCGCGAGCGCAAGGTCGCCGAGCACGAGGCGCGCGAGCGTCCCGACCTGTCGAGGGACGAGGCCGCGCAGCGGGTCGCCGCGGCCGAGACGCGCGTGCGCGACGCTGCGGCCGCCCTCGCCGAGGTGCAGCTCGCGCTCCGCGAGGACGAGCGCAACCGCGCGCAGATGGCGAAGCTCGCCGGCGAACGCGACGCCCAGCGCGCGATCGCCGAGCGCTGGCGACGCCTCGCCGACGTCATCGGATCGTCCGACGGGAAGAGGTTCCGGACCTTCGCGCAGGGGCTCGCGCTCGACGGGCTGCTCGAGCACGCGGGCCACCACCTGCGCTGCCTCGCGCCTCGGTACGGCCTCATGCGCGTCCCGGGCGCCGACCTCGAGCTGCAGGTCGTCGATCACGACCTCGGCGACGAGGTCCGCACCGTGAACGGCCTCTCCGGCGGCGAGACGTTCCTCGTGTCGCTCGCGCTCGCGCTCGGGCTCGCCTCCCTCTCGACGCGCGTGACGCAGGCGCGCACGCTCTTCATCGACGAGGGGTTCGGCACGCTCGACCGCGACACGCTCGAGAACGCGATGACCGCGCTCGACAGCCTCCGCGCGACCGGGCGCACCATCGGCGTCATCTCGCACGTCCCCGAGCTGCACGAGCGCATCGGCGTCCGCGTCAGCGTCGAGCGCGTGAGCGCGGGGAGGAGCCGCGTCGTGCTGCCGGAGGGCGGTGACGTGCCGCGCGGGATTCCGTTGCGGCGGGAGGCGCTCGGCCGATAGGACCCGCGCATGGCCTCGAACGTCGAAGATCTGCTGCAGCGCTACGCGGCCGCCGCCACTTCGGCGGTGCACCAGGGAAAGCTCCCGGCCGATGCGGCGCAGGCGTGGGAGGGCGTCGCGAACGGCATGGGCCGCCTCGGCGCCGCGCGCGTGCGGGACTCCGCACGGCGCAGGTGGCTCGTCGAGGTGCACCGCGACCGCGGGCGCGGGCGCATCCTCGTCGTGAGCCCGATCCAGGGCGACAACGAGCCGTTCCGCGCGTCGGCCGACGGCCACCGCCCCGACACGCACCTGCGAATCACCCCCGACGAGTGGACGCTGCTCGCGCTCCTCGCGTACGGCCACGACGGCGACGAGGGGCGCGAGGACGAGGATCTCCGCAACGAGGCCTTCAGGCTCCTCGACCGCCTCGTCGTCGAGGCGCAGCACCATGCGCTCATGGGCGCCGCCGAGGACGAGGACGAGGACGGCGACGAATAGTTGTCCTCGAGCCCGCCTCGTCGCGCCGTCAGCGCCCGATCGCGCGCCGCCGCCACGCCAGGCCGGCGGCCACCGCGACGATGCTCACGACCGCGAACCTCGCAGCAGCCCGCGTGAGGCGCGCTCGCAGCGGCAGCGCTGGCAGATGGTCGAGCACGCGGCGCTCGGGGTAGGCTCCGCCGGCGTCTCGCCCCACCCCGTCGCGCGCGAGCCGGAGCACCTCGGCCAGGTGTAGGCCGCGGCGATCGGTGCCCTGCGCGATCTGCTCGCGGCAGGAGAACCCGTCGGCGAGGATGAGCGCGTCCTTGGGCGCGCGGCGGACCGCGGGCAGGATGACGCGCTCTCCGGCTGCGACCGACACGTCGTAGTGCGTGCCGCGCTCGAACCCGAACGACCCGGCCATCCCGCAGCAACCGCTGTCGGGCCGCTCGACGTCGAGTCCCAGGCGGCGCAGCACGGCGACCTCGGCGTCGAGGCCCATCACCGCGTGGTGGTGACAGTGGCCCTGCATGACTGCCTTCGCCTCGAGCCGCGGCAGCGGCACGTGATCGCGCTCGAGCAGCTCCGACAGCATGACGGTCGCGTCGGCGACGCGGCGGGCGCGAGGATCGTCCGGGAGCATGTCGCGCAGCTCGTCGCGCAGCACCGCGACGCAGGACGGCTCGATCCCGACGATCGGCAGGCCTGCGTCGACGCGCGGCGCGAGCACGTCGAGCAGGTCCAGGAGGTAACGGCGAGCGCGGTCGAGCATGCCGAAGTCGTAGAGCGGCCGGCCGCAGCAGACCCGCCGGGCGGGGATCTCGACCGCGTACCCCGCCGCCTCGAGCGCCTCGAGCGTCGCGATCGCGGTCCCGGGGTGGAAGTGGTCGTTGAACGTGTCGACGAAGAGGACGACGCGGTGCTCGCCCTCGGCTGTCCGCTCCCGACGCGCCGGCTGCAGCGCGCCGCGCCTGGCGCCGTTCGCCCGCTCCCGCGCCGCGTGCCACTCCCTGAACGTGTACGGCGCGAACCGCGGGATCTCGCGGCCGGGCGCGATCCCGCCGAGGAGCTTCGCGAGCGACGACGTGCCCGGCGCGTGCCCGAGGAGGTTCACGAGGCCGGGCGCGAGCGCCGCGAGCCGCGCCCACACCATGATGAGCCCCATCGCATAGGCGTGCGGCGGCCGCAGCCGCCCCTCGTAGTAGTGCGAGAGGAACTCGGCCTTGTAGGTCGCCATGTCGACGTTCATCGGGCAGTCGCTCTTGCAGCCCTTGCACGCGAGGCACAGGTCGAGGGCCTCCTTCACGTGCTCGTTCTTCCATCCGCCGCCGAGCGGGTCGCCGCGCAGCATCTCGAAGAGGAGGTGCGCGCGCCCGCGCGTCGAGTGCTTCTCCTCGCGCGTCACCATGTACGACGGGCACATGACGCCGCCGTGCTCGCGCCGGCACTCGCCGACGCCCACGCAGCGCTCGGTCGCGCGCCCGAAGCTGCCGTCGTCCCCGGCGAAGCGGAAGTGGGTCCTCGGGCGCTTCTCCTCGAACCCGGCGCCGAGCCGCAGGTTCTCGTCGAGGCGGTACGCGTCGACGACCTTGCCCGGGTTGAGCTTCCAGTCGGGGTCCCAGATCCGCTTGAAGTCGCGGAAGCGCTCGACGAGCTCGTCGCCGAACATGATCGGCAGGAGCTCGGCGCGGGACTGCCCGTCGCCGTGCTCGCCGGAGAGCGAGCCGCCGTTCGCGACGACGAGGTGCGCGGCGTCGGTCACGAAGCGCCGGTACTTCGCGATGCCCTCGCGCGTGGTGAGGTCGAAGTCGATGCGCGTGTGGACGCAGCCCTGGCCGAAGTGGCCGTAGAGCGCGCAGGCGTAGCCGAACCGGTCGAAGAGCGCGCGCAGATCGCGCAGGTAGGAGCCGAGCCGCTCCACCGGGACGGCGGAGTCCTCCCAGCCCTCCCACGTGTCCTTCTCCCCCGGCACGCGCGCGGTCGCGCCGAGCCCGGACTCGCGCACCTTCCACGCGATGTGCTCCTCCTCGGGGTCGTCGAAGAGCTTCATCGACGGCGCGCCCCGGCGGCCGCGCAGCGCGTCCATGAGCTGGCGCGCGCGACCGTCCGCCTCG
>DASSQI010000124.1:0-11028 GCA_035702585.1 Anaeromyxobacteraceae bacterium | reverse complement strand
GCCGAGACGGTGTTCCTCGAGTCGCGGCCGTTCGTCGAATGGGCGCTCCCGATCGCGGCGACCCTCGCCAGCGTCGGGAGCGTCGCGGTTTCGCTGCGGTTCTCGGTGGACGTCGTCTTCGGCTCCCCTGCCCGCGACCAGCTGCCGCGCGCGCCGCACGAGCCGCCGAAGTGGATGCGCGTGCCGGTCGAGCTGCTGGTGCTCACATGCGTCGTCGTGGGCGTCGCGCCGGCGCAGTCGGTCGGCCCGCTCCTCGAGGCCGCGTCCCGCCCCGTCGTCGGCGGCACGTTGCCGGAGTACAGCCTCGCGGTGTGGCACGGGTTCAACCTGCCGTTCGTGATGAGCCTCGTGGCGCTCGGCGGAGGCGCCGCGGCCTACCGGCTCCTGCGACGCTACGACCCGAAGTACCGCCTCGACCACGCGCCGGGTCTGGGCTGGGCGGACGGCAAGCGCGCCTTCGACGCCGTCTTCGCGCGCCTGACGCTCGCGGGCCGATGGACGCTCCGCCGCGTGATGAGCGCCGGTCTTCAGGCTCAACTCCTCTGGATGCTGCTCGTCACGATCGGCCTCGCGGCGCTCGCGCTGCGGCACGGCGTCGGCCCCGGCGACCGGCCCACGGTGCCGCTCGCGCCGACGTTCGCGCTGCTCTGGCTCGTCGGCGGCGGGGCAGCGGCGTGCGCGGCGTGGCAGGCGAAGTACGAGCGCCTCGCGGCGGTCATGCTCGCCGGGGTGGCCGGGATCGCGACGTGCATCACGTTCATCTGGTTCTCCGCGCCGGATCTCGCCCTCACCCAGCTCGTGGTCGAGTCGGTGACGACGATGCTCATCCTGCTCGGGCTGCGCTGGCTGCCGCGTCGCGAGCCGCGGCGCGGCGTGTACGACGCCGGCACGCTGCGGCGCGCGCGCCTGCGCAGGGCCCGGGATCTCGCGATCGCGCTCGCGGCGGGCGGCGGAATGGCGACGATCGCGTACGCCGTCGCGACGCGGAACTTCCCGGAGGGCCCGTCGCTCTACTTCCTCGAGCACGCGCTCACCGAGGGCGGCGGCCGCAACGTGGTGAACGTGATCCTGGTGGACTTCCGCGGGTTCGACACCTTCGGAGAAGGCGTCGTCCTCTCGATCGTCGCGCTCACGGTCTACGCGCTGCTGCGGCGTTTCCGGCCGGCGAAGGAGACGATGGCGCTGCCTCCGCAGCAGCGCGCGGTCCCGCCCGATCTCGCGACCGACCTCCTGAACCCGCGCCACGTGCGCGACCCCGCCGTCGGGTACCTCATGGTCCCGGCGGTCCTCGTGCGACTGCTCCTGCCCGTCACGGGCGTGGTCGCGGTCTACTTCTTCCTGCGCGGCCACAACGCGCCCGGCGGCGGCTTCGTCGCCGGCCTGGTCCTGTCGATCGGGTTCCTGCTGCAGTACCTCGTCTCCGGAACGGAGTGGGTCGAGGAGCACCTGCGGCTCGCGCCTCGCGGGCTCATCGCGGTCGGGCTGCTGCTGGCGCTCGGGACCGGCGTCGGCGCGTTCGCCGCGGATCGCGCGTTCCTCACGTCGCACGGCTGGCACGCGACGCTGCCCATCGTCGGCGAGATCCACCTGCCCAGCGCCACGTTCTTCGACCTCGGCGTCTTCTCGCTGGTGCTCGGGTCGACGCTGTTCATCCTCACCGCGCTCGCCCATCAGTCGGTGCGCGCGCACCGCGAAGCGGAGAAGGAGTGATGGAGCTCGTCCTCGCGCTCGCGATCGGAGTGCTGACCGGGTCCGGCGCGTGGCTCTTGCTCCGGCCGCGCACGTTCCAGGTCATCATGGGGCTGTCGCTCATCTCCTATGCGGTGAACCTGTTCATCTTCAGCATGGGCGGGCTCGCGATCGACAAGGAGCCGCTCCTGGTGGACGGGGTGACGCCCGATCTCGCGCACTACGCCGACCCGATGCCGCAGGCGCTCGTGCTGACGGCGATCGTCATCGGCTTCGCGATGACGGCGCTGTTCCTGGTCGTGCTGCTCGCCTCGCGTGGCAGCACCGGCACCGACCACGTGGACGGTGCCGAGTGACGACGCTCGTCGAGCGGCTGGCGCCGCACCTCGCGGTGCTCCCCATCCTGCTGCCGATGGGCACCGCCGCGGTGATGCTGCTCATGGGCGAGGGGCGCCGGCCCGCGAAGGTGGCGCTCGGCGCCTCTGCGATGCTCGCCGGCCTCGCCGTGTCGATCGCGCTCCTCTGGAGGGTGAGCGTCCGCGGGCCGGTGCTCTACGTGCCGGGAGGCTGGCCGGCGGCGTACGGCATCGCCGTGGTGGCAGATGGGCTGGCGGCGTTCATGCTGGTGCTCGCGTGGGCGCTCGGAGCGTGCGCGCTGATCTTCGCGTCGGCGCGGTGGCACCGCGCGGGCGTGCACTTCCACCCGCTGCTGCAGCTCCAGCTCATGGGTCTCTCCGGCGCGTTCCTCGCGGGTGACCTCTTCAACCTCTTCGTGTTCTTCGAGATCCTGCTCGCCGCGTCGTACGGCCTGCTGCTGCACGGCTCGGGGCGATCGCGGATCGTCGCGGGCCTCCGCTACGTCGCGGTGAACCTCACCGCCTCGTCGCTCTTCCTCGTGGGGGCGACGATGCTCTACGGCGTCACGGGGACGCTCAACATGGCCGCCCTGTCGGAGCAGGTCGCGCACGTCGCCGCGGGCGATCGCGGGCTGGTCCACGCGGGGGCCGCGATCCTCGCCGTGGCGTTCCTCGCCAAGGCCGCGGCGTGGCCGCTCAACCTCTGGCTCGTCCCGGCGTACTCCGCCGCGACGGCGCCCGCCGCCGCCGTCTTCGCGATCCTGACGAAGGTCGGCGTCTACGCGCTCCTGAGGATGTGGACGCTCCTCTTCTCGGGCGGCCCATCGGTCGCGTTCGGGAGCGACGCGCTCCTCCTGTTCGGCGCCGTGACGGCGTCGCTCGCGGCGCTCGCGATGATCGGCGCGAGCCGGCTCGCCCAGCAGGCCGCGCTGAGCGTCATCGTCTCCGCCGGGACGTTGCTCGCGGCGCTCGGGCTGGGCCGGGACGCGGTCACCGGAGGCGCGCTCTTCTACCTGACGAGCTCCGCGCTCTCGGCGAGCGCCCTGTTCCTGCTCGTGGACGTCGTCGAACGCTGGCAGAACGCGGGGGCCACGCTCGACGACAAGGCGCCGTACCTGAGCCCTGCGCTCGAGGAGCGAGACGTCAACCTCGACGACGAGCAGGAGCCGCTCGTCGGATACCCGTTTCCGGCGTCGACGGCGTTCCTCGGGCTCGCGTTCATGGCCTGCATGCTCCTCGTCGCCGGCCTGCCGCCGCTCTCGAGCTTCGTCGGCAAGTTCGCGATGCTCTCCGCCGCGGTCGGGGCGGGCGACGGCGCGGCGCCGATCACCGGGAGGGCCTGGGTCTTCCTCGGCGTCCTCGTGGGCACCGGCTTCGCGAGCCTGTTCGCGCTGACGAGGACCGGGATCCGGATCTTCTGGTCCCCGGCGCGCGAGGGCCCGCGCATCCGGCTCGCCGAGGGCGTCTCGATCGTCGTCCTCCTCGCGGCGTGCATCGGGCTGACCGTCGCCGCGGGCCCGGTGAGCCGCTACGCGCTCGACACCGCGCGCGCGCTGCATTCACCCGGCGGTTACGTCGACGCCGTGCTCGGCGGCCGGATCGCGCCCGCGACACGGGCGGACGTCCGATGAGGCGGCTCCTCCCCTCGCCGGTGCTGTCCCTCGCGCTGCTCGTGCTCTGGCTGCTGCTGACGCAGTCGCTCACGGCCGGATCCGTCGTGCTGGGGGCGATCCTCGGCGTGCTCGCGCCGCTGCTCACCGCCTCGCTGCGCCCGACACCCGTGCGGATCCGGCGGCCGGGGGTCATCGCGCGGCTGCTCGTTCGCGTCATCGGCGACTCCCTGCGCTCCAACGTCGCCGTGATCCGGACGATCCTCGCGCAGAGCCCCGCCGCCATCCCGTCCGCGTTCGTGCGCGTGCCGCTCGACGTGCGCGATCCGAACGCGCTCGCGGTGCTCGCGATGATCGTCACGGCCACGCCGGGAACCGCGTGGGCCGAGCTGGCCTACGACCGCAGCGCGCTGCTGCTCCACGTGCTCACCGTCGACGACGAGGCGGCGATCGTCGCGTCGATCAAGGATCGCTACGAGCGGCCGCTCATGGAGATCTTCGAATGAGTCCGCTGCTCTCGTGGGCGCTCCGCCTCGCGCTCGGCTTGCTCCTCCTCGCGATGGGGTTCGCGCTGGCGCGGATCATCCGCGGGCCGACCGCGCACGATCGCGTCCTGGCGCTGGACTGCCTCTACCTGAACGCCATGCTGGTCATGCTGACGCTCGGGCTCGCGTACCGGAGCAGCACCTACTTCGAGGCGGCGCTGCTCATCGCGCTGTTCGGGTTCGTCGGCTCGACCGCCATGGCGAAGTTCCTGCTGCGCGGCGAGGTGATCGAATGACCACCACGCTCCCGCTCTGGGTCGACGTGGTGACGGCGCTGCTCGTGGTGACCGGCGCGTTCGCCGCGCTCGTCGGCTCGTTCGGGCTGCTGCGTCTCCGCAGCTTCTTCCAGCGGGTGCACGCGCCGACCCTCGGCTCGACGCTGGGCGTATGGGCGGTGACGCTCGCGACGGCGCTGCAGCTCTCCTTCGTCCGGGAGCAGGTCTTCGTTCACGCGCTCCTCATCGCGGTGTTCATCGCGGTCACGGCTCCGGTCACCACGATCTTCCTGATGCGCGCGGCGCTGTTCCGGAGCCGCGTCGCCGGCGAGGACGCGCCCGGACCGCTGACGGAGTGAGGCGGGTCGCCGTCAGCCGACGCTCACGTCGGGTGGTGCACCACCACCGGCGCGCTTCCCGTGCATCAGCTCGAGGACGGCCTGGTAGAGGTGGCGGCGCGACTCGTGGCGCTCGTGCGCGCGCGTGATGTACCGCACGATCACCTCGATCCCGTTCCCCGTCGGCACGACGTTGATCCCCGGCACGGCCGAGAACGTCTGGACGCGGTAACGCGACGTGCTCTTGCGCCACTCGCTCTCGGCGAGCTTCGCGTTCGCCTCGGTCTCGCGCTCGACGAGGTGCTGCACCCCGTCGATGACGGGATAGGGGTCGCGTCCGAGCGGGACGAGGATCCGCAGCTCGTCCCACATCCACTGCCCCGACGTCGAGAAGTTGAAGTAGTGGCCCTCGATCGCGAAGGAGTTCACGAACGACACGCGGCGTCCGGTCGGATGGCCCGCGTCGGTCCAGCTCCCGGTCTCGAGCAGCACGGTGTGGAACAGGCCGATCTCGATCACCTCGCCGCCGACGCCCTTGATCTCGACCCAGTCGCCGACGCGGATGCCGTTGCGGCCCATGAGGATGAACCAGCCGAAGAACGCGACGATGAAGTCCTTCAGCGCGACCGTCAGGCCGGCGCCGGCGAGACCGAGCACGGTGGTCGCCTGCGCGGGCGCTCCGAACACCACGAACAGCGCGATGAGCAGCGTGACGATGTTCACGGCGAGGCGCGCGACCGTGCGCAGCGTCTCGACGCGATTCTTCTCCTTCGCCACGCCGCGCAGCAGCCGATCCACCAGCAGCCCCGCGGCGAACCCGAGCGCGAGCACGCAGAGGAGCCCGAGGGCTCCCCAGAGCAGCCGGTTCAGCGCGGCGCGGGCGTGCCCCTCGACGACGGACGCCCACGAGCCGTAGGTCTCCTCGAGGTCCTGCAGGTCCTGCAACCGGCGACCGACCGCCGCGAGCCGGCGCTCGGCGTCGCCGTACCTCGCGAGCTCGCCGATGGCGTCGCGCCTGGCAGCCTCGCCGGCCGCGGAGTCCGCGGCGATCCGCGCCGCGGCGGCCTTCGCGGCGTCGCGCGCGTCCTTCTCGCGCTCCATGCGCGCCGCGAGATCGGCGCGCCGCGCGGCGAGCCGCTGCGCACGTTCGGCGATGTCGCTCCGGGCGTCGGAGAGCTGGGCGAGCTTGCTGCGGTGCCACGTCCACGCGCGGTACCGATCGACGAGGCTGCTCGCGCGGCCTGCGACGGGCGGCGCGACCGCTGGCGGCCGCGGCTCCTTCTGCGCGGCGTCGTAGATCTCGCGCAGGCGCCGGATGCGGACCTGGGGATCGCCGCCGGCGCGCTGCAGCGCGTCGCTCGCCGACGCGAGCTCGTCGCGATCCAGCTCCAGCTCCGCGCGCGCGACCTCGAGCTGCTCCTGCAGCGTCTCCCGATCTCGCCCCGGAGCGCCGGCGACCTTCCGCTCGATCTCGCCGATCCGCGACTGCGCCTCGTCGACGGCAGCCTGCGCCCGCGCCTGGGCGCCGGCGAGCGCGCGCAGCTCGGGCGTCTGCTCGGGACCGCTCTCGGCGGCGTCGCGCATCGCGACGACGAACGCGAGATCGATGGCGTGGTCCGCGAGCCGCTCCGCCTGGCGCGAAAGCTCCTGCTCCTCCGGCGTCGCCGCGAGGGCCGACAGCTGCCGTGCGGTGAGCAGCGGCCGCATGTCGACGAGCCGCTGCCGGCGGCGCGAGCTGGAGCCGGTGCCCGGAGCCGCCGCTCCGGCGGCACTCGCGACGGCACCGTTTCGCGTCGTGGCCCCGTCCTGGGCTCCCCCCTTCACGGGGGCGGCTGGCGTCAGCGCGCCGCCAACCGTGGTCGTCGCAGTGGCCGGTGGTGCCGTCGCGGCGCTCGCCCGCTCTTCTTCGGTCGCGCGCTTGCGCGTGAGGACAAGCCCCGTCCCGACCGCCCCGAGCAGCAGCACCAGCGCGATCGAGGTCGCTCGCCGCGTCACGTTCACGCCGGCAGCACACCACGTTGGAGGGGGGTGCGCCAAGTGGCGGGGTGCGCCAAGTGGCGGGGTGTGCGCTGCGGCGGGCGTGCGTTAATGAGGTGGCTCGGCGAGAGCGGGCGAACGCCGGGTGCGGGTTTGACCACGATGCGGCGCTGACATGTCCCCAGGCCACGACTCGCGCGCCGCGGTGCACCGCGCCGTGAACACTGCGTTCATCTCCCTCGTCGTCGGGGTGGTGTCGATCGTGGCGGTCGTCATCGGGGCGAGCCGCGCGCCCATGTCCGAGCTCTCGCGAATCGGCCAGGAGCACGCGCGCGCGGTGTCGGTGGCGGCGCGGGTCCGGGAGCAACTGTCAGCGCTCGTGTCCGAGATGCTCTCGTGCGTCGAGCGGGGCTGCGCCTCTCCCGACTTCTCGGCGCGTTACAGCGCGGCGATCTTCGCCGCGTCGGAGCTGGAGCCGCTCGTCGACACGGACCGCGAGCGCGCCGACGTCGTCAACGTCGAGCGCGCGCTGCGGCAGGCGGCGAGCGCCGCCGGCCGGATCGACCGCGCGCTGGTCTCGCGCGACGCCGCCGCGGCGCGTGCCGAGCTGCGGGAGCTGCTGAGCGCCACGACCGCGGTGAACGACGCGACCGGAGACATCGTCACGTTCAACGCGAACGAGGTCCAGCTCGCCGCGGAGCGGGCTCGGCGCCGGCTGTTCTGGGCGCTCGCTTCCGGCATGGGCCTGAGCGTCATCGTCATCGCAGCGGGCGTCGTGCTGGTGCGACAGACGCGCGCCGCCGTCGAGCAGCACGTCGCCGCGCTGGATCGCCACTCCGCGGCGATGGGTGCCTTCGCCGCGCGAGCCGCGCACGAGCTGCGCAACCCGCTCCAGACGCTCACGCTCGCGCTGGGGCTGCTCGAGCGCGACGCCACGAGCGAACGGGCGCTCGCGAAGGCCCGCGGGGCAGCGACGCGCCTGCGCGAGGTCATCGACGTGGTCCTCGAGTTCTCGCGCGCCGGCGCCGCGGTGGACAGCGGCGCCTCGTGCGACGTGGCCCAGGTCGCGAGCGAGGTGCTCGACGACCTCCGTCACGCCGCCGACGACGGCGGCGTCGCGCTGCAGGCGACGATCCCCGCGGGCGTGCGCGCCGCGATCGCAGGGCCGCACCTTCGGATCGTGCTCTCGAACCTGGTCGCCAACGCCGTCAAGTACGGCGCCGGACCGGCCGGCGTGCGGGTCGCGCTCTCCGCGCGCCGGGTCCCCGGCGGCCTCGAGATGGTCGTGGCGGACAACGGGCCGGGGATCCCGCCCCACGCGCTCGCGCACGTCTTCGAGCCGTTCTTCCGCGCGACCACGACCCCGGGCGGTTTCGGGCTCGGGCTCGCGACCGTGCAGCAGGTGGTGCGTGCGCACGGAGGCGACGTCGCGATCGAGAGCGCGGTCGGACACGGGACGACGGTGCGCGTCCGGCTCCCCGCGATCGACGCGCTCGGGTGACCGCGCCTCACACCTGCCGGACCATGTCGATGATGCGGGCGGCGTCGATGCCGCTCGCCCGGCGCTGCATCTCAGGGACGTAGCGCTCCCCCAGCGCGCGGCCCTCGGCGACGAGCGCCTGGAACGTCTCGCGTATCGAGGCCGAGTCGAGGCGGCGCCCGCCGGCGTAGTACCGCTTCGCGATCTGGCCGATCGCCCAGGTCGTCCCGAACGTGATCGCCGAGCCCGTCGCCGCCTGCCCGAGGCCGCCCAGCACCCTGCCGCCGGCTCCACGGAACAGGCCGCCGAGGAGCTTGCGCCCGAACTGCTCGACGTACTGAGAGGCGAGCCCGGCGCCGGCGGTAGCGAGGAACTCCTTCACGTGGCCCTGATCGAGCTCGACGCCGTACGCCTTCCCGACGGAGTGCACGAGCTTCATCTGGAGCGGGATGATCGCCATCGTCGCCATCGACTGCGGGAGCAGCTCGAGCGCGCCGGCGAGGAGCGCGTGCCGCTCTATCGTCTGATCGAGCGCTGCCTCGTCCACCGGAGCGTAGCGAGCGCCCGGCGTGGGCGGCGCGCTCGTCATCGGCGGAGGCGTCGCCGCGGGCGGCGCGCTCGCGTCGCTCGAACCCGGAAGCGGCGGCGGCCGCACGACGGTCGTCTCGAGCGGCGCGGTCGCCAGCGATTCCGCGCCCTCGGAGAAGGCGCGTGTGACGGCGGCGTCGAGGCCGAGCGCCGACCGGAGCCTCTCGAGGAACGCCCTCTCCGCTGGCACCTGGGCTCCGTCCGCGTCGCAGACGACGACCGCCATCTCGTGGGCGAGCTGCCGCACCTCTGGCGTGCGGATTCGCGCGGCCGCGTCCTCGAGCGAGCGCTTTCCGAGGAGCAGGTCCTGGTACGCCGCGACGAGGTCGGTCCCGCTCTCCCGCGCCAGCGAGTCGGCGACGCGCTTCACGGCGGCGCGCTCGCGCTCGTCGTCAGAGGCGTCCGCCATCGCCGCCATGATGCAGATCTCGAGGACGGCCTGGTGTTCCTGGTCGAGCATCTCGCCGATCTACCTGATGCCGCGCCCGGCTTCAGCGACCAGCCGTGACGCCCGGCTGCGCGCCTGGCTCTCTCCGGGACTGGCGCGCCGAGCATGGCGCGGTGATGAACCGGCGTCAGGCAGGTGGCGAGATGCCGAACTCACCGTCGTTCGTCGAGCACGCCGTCGATCTCCTCTCCGCGATCGGGCCCGTCCGCGTCCGCCGGATGTTCGGCGGCCACGGCCTCTACTGCGACGACCTCTTCTTCGCCCTGCTCGACGACGACGAGCTGTTCCTGAAGACCGACGCGGAGTCGCGGCCCGCGTTCGTCGAGGCGGGTTGCCGGATGTGGGTCTATCCCGGCGCGGCCGAGTCCGGGTACTACCGCCCGCCCGACGACGCTCACGAGGACCCGGAGGCGATGGCGCCGTGGGCCCGGCTCGCGATCGAGGCTGCGTCGCGGCAGCGCGCCTCGAAGGCCGCGTCGCAGCGGCGCTCGAAGGCCGCGCCAGGAAAGCGCGCCGCGCGCAGGACGCAACGGCCCAGGAGCTCGAGATGAGCGAGGATCGCGTGCTCGCGGAGGTGTTCGACGGGCAGGCCGACCGGTTCGAGCGCGCGCCCGTCCAGTCGGATCCCGCTCTGCTCGCGCGCGTCGTCGCGTTCGCGGCGGTGCCGCAGGGAGGATCCATCCTGGACGCGGGCTGCGGCCCCGGCCTCGTCGCCGAGGCGTTCCTCGAGGCCGGCCACACCGTCCACGGCGTCGACCTCTCGGGCGAGATGATCCGCCGTGCCCGCGAGCGCTGCGCGCGCTTCGGCGACCGCGCGCGCTTCGAGCAGGGCTCGATCCTGACGCTGGGCGCCGCCGCGCCGTTCGACGCGTCGGTGTCCCGCTTCGTCTTGCACCACGCGCCCGAGCCGGACCGCTTCGTCGCGGCTCAGCGCGCGCACGTGCGCCCGGGCGGCGTCGTCCTGGCGGTGGACCACATCACCGATCCGGCGCCGGAGGCGGCGGCCTGGCACCAGGACATCGAGGTCGCGCGCGACCGCAGCCACGCGCACAACCTGACGTCCGGGCAGCTCGTCGACCTGCTCGCGAGAGCCGGGCTCGAGCAGCTCCAGCTCGCGGAGGCGCCCTTCGAGCTCGACTTCGACGAGTGGTTCGATCGCGGCACGCCCGGCCGATCGAAGGACGACGTACGCGCTCGCGTCCTCGCCGGGCGCGCGCGGGGGTTCGACCCCGTCCGGCGGCCCGACGGCGGGATCTCGATCCGCGCGATCCTCGCGCTCGTCCGCGGGGTCGTCGCGCCCCGGTGACGGACGCTACGCTCGCTCCTGCGCGGCGAGCGCGAACCCGTTCCGCTCGAGCGCCGCCTTGAGCTCGGCCTTCGCGACCGCCTTCGAGTACGCGTCGTTCGGGTCGACCACGCGGCGCTTCACGAGGTCGAGCAGCGCGTCGTTGAGCGTGACCATGCCGGCGCCCTTCGCCGTTTGCATCACCGAGGGGATCTGGAACGTCTTGCCCTCGCGGATGAGGTTCGAGATGGCGGGCGTCACGATCAGGACTTCCAACGCCGCGACGCGGCCGCCGCCCTTCTTCGGTAGCAGCGTTTGCGCAATAACTCCCTTCAGCGATTCGGAAAGCATCACGCGTATCTGCTGTTGCCTGTCGGCAGGAAATTGGTCGATGATGCGGTCCACCGTCGACGCCGCCGTCGTCGTGTGCAGCGTGCCGAAAACAAGGTGGCCCGTCTCGGCCGTTTCGATCGCGATCGAGATGGTCTCGAGGTCGC
>DASSQI010000123.1:0-21356 GCA_035702585.1 Anaeromyxobacteraceae bacterium | reverse complement strand
GCGGCGACGCTCTTCATCGGCACCATCCAGGGACTCGCCCTGACGTCACTCCTCGCGGGGCGATCGTCGCGGCTGCGCGCCGACGCCCCCGGCGCGTTCGCCATCTATCGCCGCGGGATCGAGAGCCGGCCATGAAGACTCCCAGCCGTCGCACGCTCGTCATCGCGGGCACCCTCGTTCCGCTCGGGCTCCTGCTCGCGTTCGTCGCCATCCGCTCGGGTCCGCTCGCGCCGGTGCCGGTCACCGTCGCGACCGTCGAGGCGCAGCCGGTCGCGCCGGCGCTGTTCGGCGTCGGGACCGTCGAGGCCCGCTACGCGCACCGCGTCGGCCCGACCGCTGCCGGCCGCGTGCTGCGCGTCGACGTTCAGGTCGGAGATCGGGTCCGCGCCGGCCAGATGCTGGCCGAGCTCGAGCCGGTGGACCTCGACGCGCGCCTCGTCGCCCAGCAGGCGGCGCTCGCGCGCGCCGAGGCGAACGTCCTCGCCGCCGAGGCGCAGCTCGCCGACACGCGTGCTCGCGCCGAGTTCGCGAAGGGCCAGGCCGACCGGTACGGGCAGCTCGCCCGGGCGGGCGCGACGAGCGAGGAGCTCTTCGAGACGAAGCGGCACGAGCAGCTCGCCGCGGACGCGGCGGTGCTGTCCGCCCGCGCGGCCCTGACCGCGTCGCGCGAGGAGGTGCAGCGCGCCCGCGCCGAGGCCGATGCCACGCGGCGACTCCGCGCCAACCTGCGCCTCGTCGCGCCGGTCGACGGCCTCGTCACCGCCCGCAACGCCGACCCGGGGAGCACCGTCGTCGCGGGCCAGGCGCTCGTCGAGATCGTCGATCCCGCGACGCTGTGGGTGAACGTGCGGTTCGACCAGCTGCGCGCCTCGGGCCTCCGCCCGGACCTGCCCGCGCGCATCGCCCTGCGCTCGCGCGCCGGCGAGCCGCTCGCCGGCCGCACCGCGCGGATCGAGCCGGTCGCCGACGCGGTCACCGAGGAGATCCTCGCGAAGGTGGTCTTCGCGACGCTGCCCGATCCGCTGCCCGCGATCGGGGAGCTCGCCGAGGTCACGGTCGCCCTGCCCGAGTCGCCCGCCGCCCCGGTGGTCTCGAACGCGAGCCTGCAGCGCGTCTCGGGCCGCCTCGGCGTGTGGACGCTCGACTCCCACGACGACCTCCGCTTCGTCCCGGTGAAGACCGGCGCCGCCGACCTCGACGGGCGCGTGCAGATCCTCGACGGGCTCGCCGGCGGCGAGCGGGTGGTCGTGCACAGCCAGAGGGCGCTCCGGTCAGGCACCCGCATCGACGTCGCGACGCTGCTGCCGGGAGCGCCCCGGTGATGCGGCTCGCCGCCCGGGACATCGCGCACGCCTGGGGCAAGTTCCTCTTCACCGGCGTCGGCCTCGGGCTCCTCGTCGGCGTGACGCTCACGATGGCGGGCGTCTACCGCGGCATGGTGGACGACGCGCAGGTGCTGCTCGACAACAGCGGCGCGCAGCTGTGGGTCGTCCAGCAGGGCACGCTGGGCCCCTACGCCGAGGCCTCGAGCGTGCAGGACGACGCGTACCGCGGCGTGCTGGCGATGCCGGGCGTCGCGCGCGCGGCGAACGTGACGTACCTCACGATGCAGGTCCGGCGCGGAGATCGCGACGTCCGGGCGATGGTCGTCGGCGTCGTGCCGGGCGGGCCCGGCGAGCCGGGGCAGCCCGGCTTCCTCGTGGCCGGCCGGCACATCACGCGGGGCCACTACGAGGCGGTCGCCGACGTCGCGACCGGCTTCCGCCTCGGCGATCGCATCCGCATCCGGCGCAACGAGCACGTCGTCGTCGGGCTCACGAGGCGCGCCGTGTCGTCGAGCGGCGATCCGATGGTGTTCATCCCGCTGAAGGACGCGCAGGAGGCGCAGTTCCTCAAGGACGGCGACGCCATCGTGCAGCAGCGACGCCGCACCGCCGCGAGCCCGGCGCTCAACCCGCCCGGCGCGCCGGGGGTGCTGGACGCCGTGATCGCGTCGCAGTCGGCGAGCCCGTTCGTGAACGCGATCCTCGTGCAGGTCCACCCCGGCTACGAGCCCGGCGACGTCGCGGCGCAGATCAGCCGCTGGAAGCGGCTCCAGGTCTACACGCGCGAGCAGGTGGAGCAGATCCTGGTCGGGAAGCTCATCGCCACCTCCGCCCGGCAGATCGCGATGTTCCTCGTCATCCTCGCGATCGTGAGCGCGGCGGTGGTCGCGTTCATCATCTACACGCTGACGGTCGGCAAGATCCGCGAGATCGCCGTCCTGAAGCTCATCGGCGCGAGGAACCGCACCATCTCCGCGATGATCGTCGAGCAGGCGCTCGCGCTGGGCGCCATCGGCTTCGCCGTCGGCAAGATCGCGGCGACCGCCTGGGCGCCGTTCTTCCCGAAGTACGTGCTGCTCGAGCCGGGCGACGCGCTGCGGGGGCTCGCGGCGGTGCTCGCGATCTGCATCGCCGCCAGCGCGGTGGCGATCCGCGCGGCGCTCGCGGTCGATCCGGCCGACGCGATCGGTGGCTGACATGCGGGGCATCCACGTCGAGGGGCTCAGGAAGCGGTACGGGACGGGCGACGCGGCCGTGGACGCGCTGAAGGGCGTCGACGTGCGCATCGCGCCGGGCGAGGTCGTGGGCCTCATCGGCCCGTCCGGCTCCGGGAAGAGCACGCTCCTCAAGTGCCTCGGCGCGGTGGTCGAGCCGACCGGCGGCCGCATCGCCATCGACGACGAGGTCGTCTACGAGCAGGGGTGGCGGATCGCGGACCTGCGCGCGCTCCGGCGCGACCGCATCGGCTTCGTGTTCCAGGCGCCGTACCTCATCCCGTTCCTCGACGTCACGGAGAACGTGGCGCTCTTGCCGATGCTCGGGGGCGCACCGGAGGCGGAGGCCCGCGCGCGGGCGCGGGAGCTGCTCGACGCGCTGGAGGTCGGTCACCGAGCCGGCGCGATGCCGTCGCGGCTGTCGGGCGGCGAGCAGCAGCGCGTCGCGATCGCGCGCGCGCTCGTGAACCGCCCGCCGGTGATCCTCGCCGACGAGCCGACGGCGCCGCTCGACAGCGCGCGGGCGCTTTCCGTGATCGGGATCCTGAACGACATGGCGCGCCGCTACGAGACGGCGGTCGTCGTCGTCACCCACGACGAGAAGATCATCCCGACCTTCCGGCGCATCTACCACATCCGCGACGGCCGCACGCACGAGGAGGAAACCCCGCGCGCTTCAGCGCGCGGAACAGGCCCCTAAGCACACTTCGTCAGATAGAAGCGCGGACGACAGGATCGCAGCGGCGCGGTGTCGGCGCGGGCGCCGTACACGCCAGCTCCAGCGCTCCGGTCAATGCTTCCCGAGAGGCCCCTTCCCCGCCGCTTCCTTCTTCATCATCCACGCCTTCGCCTGCGCCTGGATGGTCTGCGGCACGTTCCGATCGCGCGAGAGCTCCTTGATGTCCTTCTCGTGGAGCGTCTGCAGCATCTTGAGCGCGGTCGGCAGCGGGACCTTGGGGTTCTTCACGAGCGCGATCCGGATCGTGTACGTCTTCACGAGCTCGCGGGTCGTGTAGATGTACCGCAGCACGTCCGCGTTCGTCGTCCGCGAGTTGGCGATGCTCAGGATCTCGCCGTCGGTGATGCGCGGGCTCGTCACCGCCGCCATCGACACGAGCCGGTTCGAGTCGCGGAGGAGGATCGTGCGCGCCTCCTTGTTGCCGATCGTCGCGAGCTTGATCTTCTCGCTCACCGACATCTTCAGCGCGCGCTGGGTCATCGTGAGCTTCTTCTTCGTCTCCTCCTCGGTCTCGGCGCGCGGCGGCCTCTGCGGGGCGCCGTCCTCGGCGAGGAGATCGCGATACTCGGCGATGAGCCCGACCGCCGTCTCCTCCGGCGGCCTCGCGGTCGGATCGACGCCGTGGACGCGCTTGTACGCGTCGACGAGCGGCTGCAGGTCCGGGAGGAAGAGCCCGTTCCGGACGCAGAAGTCGCAGGCCGCGTCGAGCGTGGACGCGAGCGCGTTCGGGTTCTGGCAGAGCTGCCGGATGATGTCGTCGTGGCGCAGCAGCCGCAGCTCGTTCTGCCGGATGATGTCGGCGAGCGGCTGCGACACGGTCGCGGCGAGGCGCGCGACGGTCGCGTCGTGCGTCGCCGGGTTCAGGAGGACGAGCTGCAGCGCCTCGTCCTTCCCCGCGAACCGATCGGCGAGCCAGTCGAGGACCTCGCCGCGCAGCCCCTCGGCGCGCAGCGCGGTGCCCCATATCTTCTCCGGCAGCCCCTCCGCCGTCCTCACCGCGGTGTCGCGCACGGTGCCGTCGGGATCGAACGACAGGACGTACAGGAGCGCGACGAGGTCGCCGGGGGCGACCGCCGGGACGAGCCCCTTCGCGCCCATCATGCGGAGCGGGGGTGGCGCCGCCGGATCGCCGTGCTTCTGGAGCGGCTTCGGCAGCGCCTCGAGCGGCAGCGGACACGCCGACATGGGTCTCAGTCCCGCGGCAGCTCCGCGCCCTCGTGCGGCGGCTGCCCGAGCGTCACCGGGTTCATCTCCGGCGGCGGCGAGCGGTGCTTGCGCCACTTGTGCCGCATCTTCCCGAGGTACTTGTTCATGAAGTTGCGGCGGCTCAGGAACGGGAGCACCGGGCGGCGGCGCCAGCCCATCGCCTCCTGCGCCCAGCGGACCTGCACGTTCTCGGGATAGAGCGCCATCCCGCGCTGCACCGCCTTGTACGCGCGCTCGCGCTGGTTCAGCGCGAGGTGCACCCGGGCCTGGTTCAGCACCAGCTCCGGCGTGGGGCCGTTCAGCCGGATCGCCTGGTCGCAGTAGGAGATGCCGAGGTTCGAGTTCCGCTCCACGAGCACGAGCGTGACGCCGTACCAGGACATCGCGCGCGGGTCCTGCGGCGCCTTGCGGTGCGCCCTCCGGAACTGCTCGTGAGCCTGCTCCACCTGGCGCTCGCCGAACAGGCGGAGCCCGTCCTCGAGCCAGTTCTGGGTGTCGATCGCGGTCTCGGTCATCGGTTGCGCTCGTGGACCAGCCGCAGGCCGGTCAGCGTGAGGTGCTCGTCGACCTCGCCGATCGTGCGAGAGAGCCCGGCGACGAGCGGCGCGAGGCCGCCGGTCGCGACGACCTTCACCGGGAACCCGAGCTCGGCGGCCATGCGCTCGCAGATGCCGTCCACGAGGCCGACGTACCCGTAGACGAGGCCGCTCTGCATCGACGCGACGGTGTTCCGCCCGACGACCGACGGCGGCCGCACGAACTCCACGCGCGGCAGCTTGGACGCGTGGCGGAACAGCGCGTCCATCGAGATGGAGATCCCGGGGCAGATCGCGCCGCCGAGGTACTCGCCCTTCGGCGAGACCGCGTCGAACGTCGTGGCGGTGCCGAAGTCCACCACGATGAGACCGGCCGGCCAGCGCGAGTACGCGGCGATCGCGTTCACCACGCGGTCGGCGCCGACCTCGCGCGGGTTCTCGTAGAGGATCGGCATCCCGGTCTTCGTGCCGGGGCCGACGAACAGCGGCTTCACGTTGAAGTACCGCTGGCCCATGCGCTCCAGCGTCGTCGCGAGCGGCGGGACCACCGACGAGACGACGATGTGGCGGACGCGCGAGGGGTCGAGCTTCTCGGCGGCGAAGAACTGCCTGAGCTGGATGCCGTACTCGTCGGACGTGCGGGTGTGGCTCGTCTCGACGCGCCAGTGCTGCACGAGCGTCTCGCCCTCGAAGGCGCCGAGCACTGTGTTCGAATTGCCGACGTCGATCGCGAGCAGCACGGCGGGAGGTTAGCCGTACCCCATGGAACGGTCAACGCGAGCGCAGCAATTGAACCTCGCCCGCGACGATCTTCGTGAGTCCGGCGGCACCCCTCACGAGCAGCGCACCCGACTCGTCGATGTCCTCGGCGACCCCGGTGATCTCGCCATCCGGCATCCAGGCTCGCACCTCGCGCCCGAGCGTCCCTGAGAGCGAGCGCCAGGCGTCGCGGATCGGCGCGAACCCCTCCGCGGCGTGGCGGTCGAGCCACGCCTCGAGGCCCCCCAGGAGCGCGGCCGCGAAGAGCGCGCGCGGCACCGGCTCGCCGCGCTCGACGGCGACGCTGGTCGCGGTATCGCGCAGATCGTCCGGCAGGTCGCCGGGGCCGCCGTTCAAGTTCACGCCGATGCCGATGACGAGCCACTGCACGCGGTCCATCTCGGCGGCCATCTCGAGGAGGATGCCGGCCACCTTGCGGCCGTTCACGATGACGTCGTTCGGCCACTTGATGAGGGCGTCCACCCCCGCCTGTCGCACCGCCTCGCACACCGCCACCGAGGCGACGAGCGTCACCTCCGGCGCGCGCTGCGGCGGGAGATCGGGCCGGATGATCGCCGACAGGTAGAGGTTCTTGCGCGGCGGCGAGACCCAGGCGCGCCCGCGCCGGCCGCGGCCCGCCGTCTGCGACTCGGCGATGACCACCTCGCCGTCGCCGGCGCCCTCCTCGGCGAGCTGCTTCGCGACGTCGTTCGTCGAGGGGACCGCCTCGTGGCAGTGCAGGACCTGCCCGAGGTCGTGCGTCGACAGGAGCGGCTTCAGCTCCAGCGCGCCCAGCCGGTCGGGGATCTCGACCAGGCGGTAGCCGCGCGCCGGGACCGCGTCGATGCGGTAGCCCTGCCCGCGCAGCGCGTTGACGTGCTTCCAGACCGCGGCGCGCGAGAGCCCGAGCTTGTCGCTGATCGCCTCGCCGGAGACGAACTCGTCACCCGCCTCGGCGAGAAACGCGAGGACCATCTCCTCGCTGCCGGGCTGGGTGGGCTCGGCCATCGCTCAGCTCACCTCGAAGGAGATGTCCACCGCCCTGGCGCTATGCGTCAGGGCTCCCATCGAGACGAAGTCGACGCCGGTCGCGGCGACGCGCGGCAGCCGCTCGAGGGTCATGTTCCCGCTCGCCTCGAGCAGCACCTTGCCTTCGGCGCGCTTCACCGCGTCGGCCATCGCCGCGTCGTCCATGTTGTCGAGGAGGACGATGTCGGCGCCGGCCGCGATCGCCTCGTCGAGGCCGGGGAGATCGACGACCTCGACCTCGACGCGCAGCATCGCGTTGCCGCGCGCGCGGGCGCGGCGCACCGCCTCGCCCACTCCCCCGCAGGCGGCGACGTGGTTGTCCTTGATGAGGATGCCGTCGCCGAGCGCGAAGCGGTGATTGAAACCGCCGCCGGCGCGCACGGCGTCCTTCTCGATGCGCCGCCAGCCCGGCGTCGTCTTGCGGGTGTCGAGCAGCCGCGTGTGCGATCCGCCCGCCGCGAGCGCGTCGGCGCAGCGCCGCGTGAGCGTCGCGACGCCGGAGAGTCGCTGGAGGAAGTTGAGCGCGGTCCGCTCCGCGGCGAGCAACGCCCGCAGCGGACCGCGCGCCGTACCGAACCACTCGCCCCGCGCGCAGCTCGCGCCGTCCTCGAGGTCGAAGCGACACTCCGCCCCGAGCCTCTCGAAGACGCGAGCGGCCACCGCGGTCCCGGCGAGGACGAGGTCGTCCTTCGCGAGGAAGCGCGCCTCGCCCGGCGCGGACGCCGGGATGGTGGCCTCGCTCGTCACGTCCCCGAGCCCGAGGTCCTCCTCGAGCGCGAGGTCGACGAGCCGCTCGATGTGCGGGGCGAGCGCCGGCATGCGGTGGCTAGCGGCCTCGCTTCGCGGCCGTCTTGCGCGCCGGCTTCCTGGCCATCTTCTTCGCGGGCTTCGCGACCTTCTTCGCGCCGCGGGCGGCGGTCTTCTTGGCGCCGCGGGTGGCCGTCTTCTTCGCCGCGCGCGCGGGCTTCGCAGCCTTGCGCGCGACCTTCTTCGCGGGCTTCGCGGCCTTCTTCGCGGCCGGGGCCTTCTTCGCGGGCTTCGCCGCCTTCCTGGCGGGCTTCGCGGCCTTCTTCGCCGGGGCGCGGCGCGCCTTCGGCTGGCGCGCGGTCTCGGCCTCGCCCTGCGGCGGCGTCGTCTCGCCGGTGTCGGGCGCGGCGGCGGGCGCCTCGGGCGGCGGCGTCTCCGCGACCTGCGCAGTGGGGGTGATCGTCTCAGCAGCCGGATTCGGGGTTTCCATTGTTCCCTCCGCTTCCTGAAGCATTGCCCGGTGCGCCTCGAGCTTGCGCCGCTTGTCGCGCAGCTCCTCCGAACGCGCCCGGTCCTTCTCCACCACCTCCGCCGGCGCTCGCTCGACGAAGCTCGGGTTCGCGAGCTTCCGTTCGATGCCGGTCAGATCCTGCTCCACCTTCGAAAGCTCCTTGTCGATCCGCGCGCTCTCGGCCGCGAGGTCGATCGCCCCCGCGAGCCCGACGCGCAGCTCGAACCCCTCGCCGACCGCGACCGCGCTGCCGCCGCGCTTCGTGGGTGCGCGGCCCGCCGCGACGATCGCGACCGTCGCGTTCGAGAGGCGCTCGATGCGCCCCTTCTCCTGCGCGACCGTGGCGTGCGCGGACTGCTCGAGCGCGCCGACCTCGACGTCCGCGAGCGGCGTCTTGAACGGCACGTTCATCTCGCCGCGGATGTTGCGGATCGCCTCGATGACGCCGATGACGGGATTGAAGCTGCGCTCGGCGTCCTCGTCGACCGGGCCCGGCTTCGGATACGCCGCGGTCATGAGCGAATCGCCCCAGCGGCCGCCAACCTGGGCAGCCAGCGTGTTCCAGAGCTCCTCGGTGATGAATGGCATCATCGGGTGGAGAAGCCGGTACGACGTCTCGAGGCAATGCACGAGGATCGCCTGCGCTGCGATCTTCTTCTCCGCATCATCTCCGTACAGCGCTTCTTTTGAAAGCTCGATGTACCAGTCGCACAGCTCCCGCCACACGAACTGGTAGACGGTGTTCGCCGCCTCGTTGAAGTGGAACCCGTCGAGCGCCTCGACCGTCTCGTTCACGGCGCGCTGCAGGCGGGCGAGGATCCAGCGGTCGGCTGCCGTCCGGGCGGCCTTGTGCGGATCGAGGCCGACCGTGAACCCGGAAAGGTTCATGAGCGTGAAGCGGGTCGCGTTCCAGAGCTTGTTCGCGAACGCCCGGTAGCCCTCGATCCGCTCCTTGGCGAGCTTGATGTCCCGGCCCTGGGCGGTGAGCGCGGCGAGCGTGAACCGCAGCGCGTCGGCGCCGTACTGCTCGGTGATGACCAGGGGGTCGATGACGTTCCCCTTGGTCTTCGACATCTTCTGCCCCTTCTCGTCCCGCACCATCGGGTGCAGGTAGACGGTGCGGAAGGGGACCTCGCCCATGAAGTGGATGCCCATCATCATCATCCGGGCGACCCAGAAGAAGATGATGTCGTGGCCCGTCTCCATGACCGACGTCGGGTAGAAGGTCTGGAGCGTCCTCGTCTTCTCCGGCCACCCCATGGTGGAGAAGGGCCAGAGCGACGAGGAGAACCAGGTGTCGAGGACGTCCTCCTCCTGGCGCAGCGTGGCCGAGCCGCAGGTCGAGCACGCCTGCGGCGCCTCGCGAGCGACGGTGACGTGGCCGTCCGGGCAGTACCAGGCCGGGATCTGGTGTCCCCACCAGAGCTGCCGGCTGATGCACCAGTCGTGGATGTTCCGCATCCACGCCATGTAGGTGTTCGTCCACTGCTCGGGGATGAAGCGGGTCTTCCCCTGCTCCACCGCCTCGATCGCCGGCTGCGCCAGCGGCGCGATCTTCACGAACCACTGCCACGAGAGCATCGGCTCGAGCACCGTCTCGCAGCGCTGGCAGCGTCCGAGCGGCAGGACGTGCGGCTTCGACTCGCGGTCGAGCCCCAGCTCGGCGATGATCTTCTTGACGTTCTTGCGCGCCTCGAAGCGGTCCTGGTCCACGAGCGGGCCGGCGTTCGTGTTCATCTTCCCGTCGAGCCCGATGACGGTGATCGCGGGCAGCCCGTGGCGCTTGCCGACCTCGAAGTCGTTGAAGTCGTGCGCCGGCGTCACCTTGACCGCGCCGGTCCCGAACGCCGGGTCGACGAGGATCGAGTCGGCGATGACCGGGAACTCGCGGCCGGTGATCGGGTGCCGGACCATCTTCCCGACGATGGCCTTGTAGCGCTCGTCGTCCGGGTGGACGGCGACCGCGGTGTCCCCGAGCATCGTCTCCGGGCGGGTGGTCGCGACCACGACCTCGCCCGAGCCGTCGGAGAGCGGATAGGCGAAGCTCCACAGCTCGCCCTTGTGGCCCTCCTCGTGGTTCACCTCGAGGTCGGAGAGCGCGGTGTGGCAGCGCGGGCACCAGTTGATGAGCGTCTTCTCGCGGTAGATGAGCCCCTGCTCGTAGAGCGTGACGAAGACCTCGCGGACCGCGCGCGAGAGCCCCTCGTCCATCGTGAACCGCTCGCGCTCCCAGTCGAGCGAGGCGCCGAGCGCCTGGTGCTGCTCGCCGATGCGGGACCCGAACCGCTCCTTCCACGCCCAGACCCGCTTCAGGAACTCCGGGCGGCCGAGGTCGTGGCGGCTCTTGCCCTCGGTCTTCACGAGCTCCTTCTCGACGACCATCTGCGTCGCGATGCCGGCGTGGTCGGTGCCGGGGAGCCAGAGCGTGTTGAAGCCGGACATCTTCTTCCAGCGGATGAGGATGTCCTGCAGCGTCGCGGTGAGCGCGTGGCCGAGGTGCAGCGAGCCGGTCACGTTCGGCGGCGGCAGCACGATCGAGAACGGCGGACGCGTCGTGTCGTTCTCGTCGCCGTGGAAGTAGCCGCGCTCCATCCAGACGCGATACCAGCGGCCCTCGACGTCGCGGTGCTCGTACGCCTTGGCCAGCTCGGTGGTGCGGGGCTCCTGCGCGGTTCCGGTGCTCACGGGCTCTCCATTTCGAGTTCACGAAAGCGCACCGGCCCCGCGGTGGGGCCGGTGGGCGCCGGGTTCATTTTGAGTGAAGGGAAGCGGAATCGCTAGGTGATCTTGCGATCCTTCAGCAGCTGCTCGAGGTGCTCGCGGATGATCGCCTCGGCGAGCTGGGGGACGACCTCCCAGACCACCTTCTCGATCGTCTCGCGCGACGCGCGGGAGAGGACCTCCCGGAGCACCGCCTCGTCGGCGTCCGCCGCGATCGGCGGCGGAGCCGCGAGCGGCGCAGCCTCGGCGACGAGCGGCTCGGGCGCGGGAGCCGGCTCCGCGGGCGCGAACGACGGCATGGCCGTGAAGGCGGGCTCGCGCGCAGCGTCGAGGTCGAACGGCCGCCCAGCGGCGTCGTCGAAGGGCGCCGGCTCCACGAAAGGCCGGAACGGCAGCGGGTCGGAGTCGATCCGGAACGGGCTCTCCTCGCCGTCGGCCTGGAGCTGCGGCGGCTCGGTCTCGAGCTCCGGCTCGGGCTGCAGCTCGAGCACCGGCGCCTCGGCCTCGGGCTCGGGGTCGAGCTCCAGCGCGGCCGGCGGAGCGGGGCTCCGGTCGACTCCAGGCGCGACCGGATGATCGATCTCGGGCTCGAGCTCGAGCGGCGGCGGGGTGCGGCCCTCGTCGCCGAAGAGGTCGGCGAAGGAGTCGACGCGGGTGTGCGGAGGCGGCGGAGGCGGCGGGATCGTCCGGCGCGACGGCTCGTCGTCCCAGGGGCTCGACAAATCGACGCGCGGCGGCTCCATGCGGGAGAGGTCGAGCGACGGCAGCGGCGCGACCTCGGCGTGGGCCTCGTCGGTCGCGAGCGCCTCCTCTTCCGAGATCTCCTCCGCGGCGAGGTCGGCGAGGTCGATCGGAGCCGCGGCCTCGTCGATGTCGAAGTCGAGCTCGGCGTCGGGCTCGATCGGCGGCGAGACCTTCTGCGACGGGATGGCGGGCGCGAGCGGCGGGCTGACCGGAGGCGGCGGCGCCACGGGCGCAGGCGCGAGCGGCTCCTCGAACGACGCGGCCGAGAAGTCGAGCTCGTCGAGCGAGGCGATGGGAGCGACCGGCGGAGGCGCGACGGGCCGCACGGCGACGGGCGGAGCGACGACGGGTGCGGGCGGCGGCGGCGGCAGCGGAATCGCCCCGAACGAGGGGCCCTGCGCCGCTGGCGGAGCGGAAGGCGCCGCGAAGGACGGCGGCGCGCGGAACACGGGAGTCGCCGCGGGCGGAGGCGGAGGCGCGGGAGGCATCGGCGGCCGAGCCGCGAACGGCGGCGGCGGAGGCACCGGAGGCGCGGGCGGGGATGGCGGGCGCGCAGCAAACGGGGGCGCCGGAGATGGCGGCGGCTGGAAGGCGAAAGGCGGCGCGGGAGGCGCAGGCGGCTTGGCGGCGAACGGCGACGGCGGCGCCGGTGGTGCCGCGAACGGACCCGGAGCCGAGCCCGGCAGCGGGCGCGCGCCCGCGGGGAGCGGTGCGCCGGGGGGCGGCGGTGCGACGGCGGGGCGCGGCTGGCCGGCGGTGACGTACGGGAGCGACGGCACCGGCGACGGCTCGATGCCCTCGACGATCTCACGGACCTTGCCGAGCAGCGCGGTGCTCTCGAACGGCTTCTGGATCCAGGCGTCCGCGCGGACCGCGTTCGCGCGCGCCTCGTCGAACGCCTCGAACGTCCCGGCGAGCAGCACGACCGGAGTGTTCCGCAGCTCGGGATCGTTCTTCAGCGCCTCGCAGAGCTCGTAGCCGTTCTTTCGCGGCATGACGACGTCGGCCAGGACGATGTCCGGCCGCTGCTCGCGGATCCTCGAGAGCGCGTCCTCACCGTTGTCGACGGTGGTGACGGCGTAGTCCTCGCTCGTGAAGATGATTCCGACGACCTTCTGAATGGTGATCGAGTCGTCGGCGAGGAGAAGGGTCTTGGGCATGGGTCGTCCCGCGAAGGTCGGCTCGCACAAGTAACGCCGCGTTCTTCAGTGGTGTCAACGTTATGCCCCGCGCGCCCAGGGGCTTCAGCCCACCCATCGGCCGCCAGTGTGTGCGTGGCTCTCACCCGCGGCCGCGGGCCCTCCGTCGCGAGACGCGGAGGGCCGCGCGGGACACGCCTACCAGGTCTCGCTGCCGTGGCAGGTCGAGGTGCACGACCGGGAGCCCGAGTCGTACGTGACGATCTTGTTGCCCGTGTTCTTCTGGCCATCCCGGTGCGTCGCCGGGTTCGCCGTCGTCTCGGTGTAGCCCGGGTGGCAGGCGCCGCACCCGGCGTCGACGTGATCGCTGCGCGTGTGCCGGCCCGTCGACGGCGGCGAGCCGTGGCAGGCGGTGCAGGTCGTCTCGACCGTTCCGTTCCGGTGCAGCGCCGCGTTCACCGTCGTGGACGTGTAGCCGGTGTGACAGCTCTCGCAGGCCGTGCTCGCCGTGTGCCCGTTCACGGTCGGCGGGATCCCGTGGCACGAGCCGCAGGACGGGTTCTGGATCACGTCCACCGCGCCGTTCTGGTGCAGTGAGGCGTTCACGGTCGTCGACGTGTAGCCGCTGTGGCAGCTCTCGCAGGCCGTGCTCGCCGTGTGCCCGTTCACGGTCGGCGGGATTCCGTGGCACGAGCCGCAGGACGGCGCGGTCGTCACGTCGACGATGCCGTTCACGTGCTTCGCCCTGTCCACGGTGGTCGCGGTGTAGCCCGCGTGGCAATCCCCGCAGCTCGTGCTCGTCGTGTGAGGCGCGGGCGGCGGCAGGCCGTGGCAGCTGCCGCAGGTCGCCTGCGAGGGGCCGCTGATCCAGACCGGAAGCGTGTTCGCGCCGCCGCCGAGCGTCGCGCCGTGGCAGTAGGTCGAGGAGCAGCTCGCGCCGTTCCAGGACGGGCTCGCGCCGCCCGTCCTGGCGAGCGCGCCGAAGGCGACGCTCACGGTGCCGTTCGCGTGCGACGTCGCGGTCGGGATGGGATGGCACTCCGAGCACGCGACCGGACGCGCGACGCCGTTCAGGTGCGCCTCGTGCGCGCCGACGCCGCGCGTGCCGCGCGTCAGGTTGCCCTGCGTATCCATCGGCGGCGCCGCGCTGACGAGCGGATCGGCGCCGGTGACGGCGACGCGAGTCGCGTCACCGTGGCACGACGTGCAGCTGTTGCTCGCCTTCCAGTGCCCGTAGCCGTTGGTCGCGTGGCACGCGTCGCACGACACCGCGATCCCCTGCCCCTGCAGCGTCACGCCGTGGCACTTCGTGCACTGGAGCGCGCCCGGCGCCTGCGCCAGGAAGTCGCGATAGGCCGGCGCATGGAACTCGGGGGAGTTCCAGTTCGAGTGACCGAGCTCGCCCACCGGATTGAACACCGCGACGACGTACTTGTCGGCGCCGTGCTCCTTCGTGTCGAGGATGCACTCGCCCGCCTGCGTGCAGTCGCCGGCCCAGGACTGCAGCCCGTAGCCGGCGTCCGGCGTCGCGGTCAGGATCACCGAGACCGCCCAGTCGTAGTCGGCGGCGCAGGCGCTCCCGCCCGTACCGCAGACGATCTTGCCGTCACCGGAGGTCACGGTTCCGTTCAGCGGCTTCCCGACGAGCACGTTGAACGTCGTCCCCACCTGGCCCTGCGCTCCGGCCGAGCCGCGGGCGAGCGGTCCCCCGACCTCGCAGCCGACGCCGACGGCACCGATCACGAGCGCGCAGGCGAGGACGCGAGCACTGCGCCGCGGCGACCCGGTCGTCCGGGGTCGCGCGCAGGCGCCTCGGGAGTGTTCACGGCGCATCAAGGGCCTCTCTCGACACGGCCGCGGTCGCGCGACGAGCCCAGGGAGGGTGGCTCATCGCGGACCGCGGAGTGAAAGCTTCGTGATCCACAGCAACGTCCGTGCCCTTGGTGCCCCGTGAACATGGGTCATCGACAGCGCAAGGCATGAGGGGTCGCAGCAACCCCAGTGCTGCCTGCGGAATCCCCGCGCTCTCGCGCCCGCCACCGTTCCGGCCGCGAGCCGAGGTGGCCAGCGCACCTACACGTCGAGCGCGCACGACGTGCGCGAATCCCACCCGCCGCAGCCCTGTCCCGCAGCTTCGGCGTGGAGCTGCGCCGATGACGCAGGCGCACATCCGAATCGTGTGCCGCGGCGGCGCCGTCGCTGTCCGCTCGAGCGGCGCTTTATCGTACCCTGCATTGACGACGGTCAATTTCTCTCCAGAGAAACGCGCAATCCATGCCGGGTGATTGACCCGCGTCAATACCCGACAGGGTACGCCCTTCCCGGGCGAACGGGGCCAAAACACTTTGAGTTACGGTGTCCGAACCCGCACCTGGGCACGGAGACGCCGCAATGATTGCGTTTCAATCGAAAAAACTGAGCGCATCAATTGCGCTGCTGCTGACCGCGCAGGTCGCATTTGCCGCAGATAGCGGCGCGCCCGCCGGCAATGCACCTGCCGCAAACCCGCGCACCGGCGAGCTGCTGTACGTCGGGGAGCTTCGCCTCTCCAACGGCGGAGCGCCGTGCCTCGCCTGCCACGGCGTCACAGGCCACGGCCTCGCCCGCGCGGCGAGCTTCGGACCGGACCTCACCGAGACGTTCGCCTCCTACGGCGCCGAGGCGCTCGACGGCGTCCTCGCGGACGTGCCGTTCCCGAGCATGCAGCCCATCTACAACACCCACGCGCTCACCCCGTCCGAGCGCGCCGATATCGTCGCGTTCCTCGGCGAAGCCGGCGGCAAGGTGCCGGCGCAGATCGGGATGCCGTTCGTCGGCGCCGTCGCCGCCGCGTTCTGCGCGCTCGGCGCGGCGTTCGTGCTCGTCGGCCGCGGCCGCTCACGCCGCAGCGCGCCGCGTTCCTCCCACACCTCTCCCCGGAGCTGACCACCATGAGCTGGGTCCAGGACCTCGTGAAGCCGCGCGCGCGTGATTGGGAAGAGCTGTACCGCCGCCGCCACCAGCACGACCGCGTCGTCCGCAGCACGCACGGCGTGAACTGCACCGGCGGCTGCTCGTGGAACGTGCACGTGAAGGAGGGCGTCGTCGCGTTCGAGACCCAGGCGCGCGACTACCCGCTCCTCGAGGGCGTGCCGCCGTACGAGCCGCGCGGATGTCAGCGCGGCGCCTGCTTCTCCTCCTATCTCTACAGCCCGCTGCGCGTGAAGTACCCGTACCTGCGCGGCGCGCTCGTGGACGCGTGGCGCGCGGCGAAGGCGAAGCACCCCGACCCGGTGGACGCGTGGGCGTCGATGGTGGGCGACCCGGAGATCCGCCGGTCCTGGCAGAAGGTGCGCGGCAAGGGCGGCTTCCGGCGCGCGAGCTGGGACGAGGCGCTCGAGATCGTCGCCGCGTCGACGATCCACACCGTGAAGACGTACGGGCCCGATCGCGTCATCGGCTTCTCGCCGATCCCCGCGATGTCGATGCTCTCGTTCGCCGGCGGCTCGCGCTACATGCAGCTCCTCGGCGGCGTGAACCTGAGCTTCTACGACTGGTACTGCGACCTGCCGAACGCGTCGCCGCAGGTCTGGGGCGAGCAGACCGACGTCGCCGAGACCGCCGACTGGTTCAACTCGAAGTACATCGTCGCGATGGGGTCGAACCCCGACGTCACGCGCACGCCGTCGGCTCACTTCCTCCACGAGGCGCGCCAGGACGGCACGAAGCTCGTCGTCCTCTCGCCCGACCTCAGCGCGACGTCGAAGCACGCCGACTGGTGGATCCCGGCGCACGCGGGCCAGGACGGCGCGCTCTGGATGGCGGTGAACCACGTCATCCTGCGCGAGTTCCACGTGGACCAGCCGGTCCCCTACTTCCAGCAGTACCTCAGGAGGTTCAGCGACGCGCCGTTCCTCGTCGAGCTCGAGGAGAAGAACGGCGTCTTCGCCGCGGGGCGGCTGCTCCGCGCCGCGTCGCTGGCGCGATCCGCCAAGGAAGAGAACGGCGACTTCAAGTTCGCCGTGTGGGACCGCACCGCCGACGCGCCGCGGATCCCGCTCGGCTCGCTGGGTCACCGCTGGCAGTCGAAGAAGGGCGAGTGGAACCTGCAGATGAAGGACGGGATCGACGGCGCGGAGATCGACCCGGCGCTGTCGCTGCTCGACGGGCACGAGGACGTGAAGCTCGTCGAGACGATCGACTTCGCCGGTGAGCGGAGGATCGCTCGCGGCGTGCCGGTCCGCTACGTCGACACCGACCACGGCAGGGTCGCGGTCGCGACGATCTACGACCTCCTCCTCGCGCAGTTCGGGGTGGGGCGCGACCTCCGCGGCGAGAGCCCGGCGAGCTACGACGACGCCGACGCGCCGTTCACGCCGGCCTGGCAGGAGAAGTTCACCGGCATCGACCGCGCCGACGTCATCCGGCTCGCGCGCGAGTGGGCCGGCACCGCCGCGCGCACCGAGGGGAAGTGCTCGATCCTCATCGGCGCCGGCGTGAACCACTGGTACCACGCCGACCTCACCTACCGCGCCGGCATCACCGCGCTGCTCCTCTGCGGCTGCGTCGGCAAGAACGGCGGCGGCCTCAACCACTACGTCGGCCAGGAGAAGCTCGCGCCGGTCGCGCCGTGGGCGACGCTCGCGGGCGCGCTCGACTGGGCGCGGCCGCCGCGCTTCCAGAACACGCCGTCGTTCCACTACGTGCACTCCGACCAGTGGCGCTACGAGCGCACCGCCGACGAGTCGCAGCTGAACCCCACTGCGGACGCCGCGCCCTTCACGCACGGTCACACGATCGACCACCAGATCCGGGCGGTGCGCTGCGGCTGGCTGCCGTTCTTCCCGCAGTTCGACCGGAGCTCGCTCGAGGTCGTCCGCGACGCGCGCGCGGCGGGCGCGAAGACGAACGAGGAGATCGTCGCCTGGGCGGTGAAGCAGCTCGTCGAGGGCAAGCTCCGGTTCGCGGTCGAGGATCCCGACGCGGAGGCGAGCTGGCCGCGCGTGTGGATGATCTGGCGCGGCAACGCGCTCTCCTCGAGCGCGAAGGGGCACGAGTACTTCCTGCGCCACTACCTCGGCACCGACGACAGCTCGATCGCGCCCGAGACGGCGAAGGAGTCGGTCAAGGAGGTGGTCTGGCGCGATCCGCCGAAGGGCAAGCTCGACCTCGTCGTCGACATGAACTTCCGGATGGACACGTCGGCGCTGTTCTCCGACGTCGTGCTGCCGGCCGCGACCTTCTACGAGAAGGACGACCTCAACACGACCGACCTGCACACGTACATCCACCCGCTCCAGGCCGCGGTGCAGCCGTGCTGGGAGTCGAAGAGCGACTGGGACTCGTTCGAGGCGCTGGCCGAGAAGGTGTCGCAGCTCGCGCGCGTGCACCTGCCCGACCCGATCCTCGACCTCGTGGCGGTGCCGCTGCAGCACGACACGCCCGCCGAGATGGCGCAGCGCGAGCTCGCGGACTGGAAGAAGGGCGAGTGCGCGCCGGTGCCGGGGAAGACGATGCCCGGCCTCGTCGTCGTCGAGCGCGACTACGCGAACATCTTCCAGCGCTTCGTCTCGTTCGGTCCGGCGGCGCGCGCGAGCGGCGTCGGCGCGCACGGCCTCTCCTGGCCGATCGAGGACGTCTACGACCAGATGGCGAAGGAAGGCCCGTCGGAGACCTGGGGCGGCAAGCGCTACCCGTCGGTCGCGCGCGCGAAGGACGCCGCGAACCTCATCCTCAGGCTCGCGCCGGAGACGAACGGCGAGATGGCCTGGCGCGCGTTCCACGCGGAGGAGAAGAAGGTCGGGCTCCCGCTCGCCGACCTCGCCGAGCACACGCGCGGCGTCCGCACCACCTTCGACGACATCGGGCGCCAGCCGCGGCGGCTCCTCACCTCGCCGTGCTGGACCGGAATCATCAACGACGGCCGGCCGTACGCACCGTACGTCCTGAACGTCGAGCGGCTCGTCCCGTGGCGGACGCTCACCGGCCGCCAGCACCTGTACCTCGACCACCCCGGCTACCTCGCCTACGGCGAGGCGCTGCCCACCTACAAGCCGCGGCCGTCGCCGAGCGTCGTCCAGGACCTCACGGTGACGCCGCAGGACGGCAAGAGCATCCGGCTCAACTTCCTCACGCCGCACGGCAAGTGGAACATCCACTCCACCTACGGCGACCTCGAGCGGATGCTGACCTTGTCGCGCGGCTGCCACCCGCTCTGGATGAACGACGTCGACGCCGACTCCGCGGGCATCGCCGACAACGACTGGGTCGAGGCGATCAACGACCACGGCGTCGTCGTCACCCGCGCCTGCGTCTCGGCGCGCATCCCGCGCGGCCTCGCGTTCCAGTACCACGCGCCGGAGCGCACGGTCGGCGTGCCGCGCTCTCCCACGCGCGGCGGGAAGCGCGGCGGCGTCCACAACAGCCTGTTCCGCGTGCGGCTGAAGCCCACGCTCATGCTCGGCGGCTACGGGCAGATCAGCTACGCGTTCAACTACTGGGGGCCGACCGGGAACAACCGCGACGCCTTCGTCCTCGTGCGGAAGCTCGACGGCGCACCGCGCTGGTGACCGCGCACACCTCGAAGGAGCCAACCATGGACGTCCGCGCGCAGATCGCCTCGGTGTTCCACCTCGACAAGTGCATCGGCTGCCACACGTGCAGCGTCGTCTGCAAGAACCTGTGGACGAACCGCGAGGGCGCCGAGCACATGTGGTGGAACAACGTCGAGGCCCGCCCCGGCCTCGGCTACCCGCGCCGCTGGGAGGACCAGGAGAAGTGGAGCGGCGGCTGGGAGAAGGACGGCGACGACGGCGTGAAGCTCAAGGCCGGCGGTCGCCTGGGGATGCTCTCGCGCATCTTCCACAACCCTGCCCTGCCGACCATCGACGACTACTACGAGCCGTGGACGTACCAGTACAAGGACCTCTTCGACGCGCCGCTCGGCGACACCTCGCCGACCGCGCGGCCGGTGTCGCGCCTCACCGGCAAGCCCATCGACGTGAAGAGCGGCCCGAACTGGGACGACGACCTCGCCGGCTCGAAGGAGCACGCGGCGAAGGATCCCGGGCTCGACGCGCTCACCGCCACCGAGCGCGCGGCGCTGCTCGCGACCGAGCGGATGACGTACTTCCACCTGCCGCGCACCTGCAACCACTGCGCGAACCCGGCCTGCGTCGCGGCCTGCCCCTCGGGCGCGATCTACAAGCGCGGCGAGGACGGGCTCGTCGTCTCGAACCCCGAGGCGTGCCGCGGCTGGCGGCTCTGCGTCTCGTCGTGCCCGTACAAGAAGGTCTTCTTCAACCACGCCACGGGCAAGTCGGAGAAGTGCATCGGCTGCTATCCGCGCATCGAGAGCGGCGAGGCGCCGGCGTGCTTCGCGTCCTGCGTCGGCCGCATCCGCTTCCAGGGCGTCGTGCTGTACGACGCGACGCGGCTCGCCGAGCTCGCCTCGCGCCCCGAGCACGACCTCGTCGCGGCGGCGCGCGACCTGCTGCTCGATCCGGAGTCGCCGGAGGTCCAGGCGGCGGCGCGCGCGAGCGGGGTCTCCGACGCGGTGATCGACGCCGCGAAGCGGTCGCCGACGTACTCCTTCGTGAAGCGCTGGAACCTGGCGTTGCCGCTCCACCCGGAGTTCCGGACGCTGCCGATGGTGTTCTACGTGCCGCCGCTCCTGCCGTTCGTCTCGGAGAAGGAGGACGGCATCACCCGCACGGCGGACGGGCTCTTCGCGACGCTCGAGAGCTCGCGCGTGCCGCTCAAGTACATCGCGGCGCTGTTCAGCGCGGGCAACGAGGCCGAGGCCGCGGCGCCCTACCGGAAGCTCCTCGCGATCCGGCTGTGGCGGCGCGCCGAGACGGTCGGCGACGTGTCGCGGGACGAGGTCGCGCGCGCGTTCATCGCCGCCGACCTCACGCAGGACGACGCGGCCGCGATCCACGAGCTCACCACGTTCTCGCGGCTCGAGGACCGGGTCGTGTTGCCGCCGGGCACGCGGGCCGAGGCGCTCGAGGAGTGGGACGGCGCCCAGGGCGGCATCGGGTTCGCGCGGGCCGGGGCCTAGAGGAGACGAACGTGAACAAGGAAACCACGCTCGCCGTGCTCGCTCACCTCATCGAGTACCCGCCCCCGCGGCTCGCGGATCAGGCTCGCGCGGCAGCGGACTGGCTCGACGTGCAGGCGCCCGAGGCGGCCATGCTCGCGCGCCGCTTCGCGGGCGAGATCGCCCGCCTGTCTCCGGGCGCGGTCGAGGAGGCGTACACCGCCGCGTTCGACTTCGCGTCGGTGGGGACGCTCTACTCCGGCGAGCACCTCTTCGGCGCGTCGGAGGCCCGCGCGTCGTTCCTCTCGCGGCTCAACGTGCTCCGCCGCGACCACGGCGTCGCGCCGAGCGCGGAGCTGCCGGACCACGTGGCCGAGCTGCTCCGCCTCGCCGCCGTGTTGCCGGCTGGCGACGAGCGCGACGAGCTGCTCAGGGACGCGCTCTTGCCCACCGCCCGCGCCGCGCTCGCTCCGCTCCGCCAGGCGAGCCACCCGTGCGCGGACGCGGTCGCGGCCGTCATCGCGGGCGTCGAGTCGTTCTGCGGCGTCGTCGCGCAGGCCGACGTGCCCGCGCCCGCTCCCGCTCGCCTCCCGGTCGTGAACGGTCCGCTCGACTGCGACCCCGGCGCGGTCGCCGAGGCACCCGACTTCTTCGCCCCCTCCCCCG
>DASSQI010000122.1:0-10345 GCA_035702585.1 Anaeromyxobacteraceae bacterium | reverse complement strand
GGACCGCGATGCGGCGTCCGCTCAGGTCCTCGATGCGCTTGAACGGCGAGCCCGCGGGCACGACGACGGTCGGCCCGTAGCCGTCCCCGAACGACGCGCCGGAGTCGAGCAGCAGGTACTTCTGATGGAGGTACGCGTACGCGTGCACGCTCAGCGCCGTGATCTCGTACTTGCCGTCGAGCGCTGCCTTGTTGAGCGTCTCGATGTCCGAGAGCTCGTGAACGAACTCGTACCCCTCGGCGCTCACCGCGCCCGAGGCGAGTCCGTAGAACATGAAGGCGTCGTCTGAATCGGGGCTGTGCGCCACCCGAACGGTCGTCGGCATGGGGTCAGGGTTTATCATTTCAACGATCATTGAAACAAGGAACGCCGGATAGTAGAACCGGCGTTCTCATGGGTTACCGCTCGCTGCGCCAGTTCCTCGATCGGCTCGAGCGCGCGGGAGAGCTCGTGCGCGTCGCCGAGCCCGTCGATCCCGTCCTGGAGATGGCGGCCCTGGCCGACCGCGCCGCGAAGCAAGGCGGTCCGGCGCTCCTGTTCGAGAACCCCCGCGGCTCGCGCATGCCGGTCGCGATGAACCTCTTCGGAACTCGGCGGCGCACGAGCTGGGCGCTCTCGTGCGACGACGTCGAGGAGCCGGCGCGCGAGCTCGCGGCGCTGCTCAAGATGGCTCCGCCGCAGTCGCTCTGGGACAAGCTCAAGATGATCCCGAAGCTCGGGAAGCTCGCGAGCTACACCCCCAAGCACCTGTCGGGCGAGGGCGCCTGCCAGGAGGTGGTCGAGAGCGATCCCGACCTGCGCGCGCTGCCGGTGCTCACGACGTGGCCTCACGACGGCGGCCCGTTCATCACGCTCCCGCAGGTGATCACGCGCGACCCGGAGTCGGGCGCGCGCAACGTCGGCATGTACCGGCTGCAGGTGCTCGGGCCGCGGCGGCTCGCGATGCACTGGCAGCTCCACAAGACCGCGACGGCGCACTACCGCGGCTACAAGAAGCGCGGCGAGCGCATGCCCGTCGCCATCGCGCTCGGCGGCGATCCCGCGCTCACCTACTGCGCCTCGGCGCCGCTGCCGCCCGGGATCGACGAGTACCTGTTCGCCGGCTTCCTGCGGAAGGAAGGCGTCCCGCTCGTGCGCTGCAAGACGCACGACCTCGAGGTGCCGGCCGAGGCCGACGTCGTCATCGAGGGCTTCGTCGACCCCGCCGCGCCGCTCGTGCGCGAGGGGCCGTTCGGCGATCACACCGGCTACTACTCGCTCGCGGACGACTACCCGGTGCTCGAGGTGTCGGCGATCACCCGGCGCGCCGAGGCGATCTACCCGGCCACGGTGGTCGGGCCCCCGCCCGTCGAGGACCAGTGGCTGGGGAAGGCGACCGAGCGGCTCTTCCTGCCGATGCTGCAGACCGTGTTCCCGGAAGTGGTCGACATGTCGTTCCCGCCGGAGGGCGCGTTCCACAACCTCGTCCTCATCTCGATGAAGAAGGAGTTCCCCGGCCACGCGAAGAAGCTCATGCACGGCATGTGGGGCTCGGGGCAGATGTCTTCGACGAAGACGCTCGTCGTGTTCGACGACGACGTGGACGTGCAGGACCACCGCCAGTGCGCCTGGCGCGCGTTCGCGAACGTGGACGTGAAGCGCGACGTCGTGATGGTGGACGGGCCGGTGGACGTGCTCGACCACGCCGCACCGGCGTTCGCGTACGGCGCGAAGATGGGCGTGGACGCGACGCGCAAGTGGACCGAGGAAGGCGGCCGCGAGTGGCCGGAGCCGTGCGTCCACCCGGCCGACGTCGTCGCGCGGATGGACGCGCTGTACGAGCGGCTCGTGCCGGGAGCGCCGCCCCCCGTGCGGATGAAGCTCGTGGAGCCGCCGGCGGCGAGCTGGGTGCCGCGGCGAGGAGGGTCGGTCGGATGAGCGCGCCGCCCCTCCCCGGCGAGGCGAACCGCGCGCCCGCGGTCCGCGCGATGTTCGATCGCATCGCGCCCACCTACGACCTCCTGAACCGGGTGATGACGCTGCGGGTCGACGTCGCGTGGCGGCGCCGCCTCGTCTCCGCCGTCGCGCTGCGCGAGGGGGACCTCCTCCTCGACCTGTGCGCCGGCACGATGGACGTCTCGGCCGAGGCGCTGCGGCAGCAGCCGGGCGCGCGCGTGGTCGGCGCCGACTTCTCGTTCAACATGCTCGCGCGCGGGGCCGAGAAGACCGGCCTGCCCGTCGCCCAGGCGGACGCGCTCGCCCTGCCCTTCGCCGATCGCAGCGTGGACGCCGTGACCGTGGCGTTCGGGATGCGGAACCTCGACTCGTACGCCCGCGGCCTCGCCGAGATCGCCCGCGTGCTGCGCCCCGGCGGCCGCCTCGGCGTGCTCGAGTTCTTCCGCTCCGAGTCGGCCGGATCGCGCGCGGTGCACGGCGCGTACAACCGCCTCGCCCTGCCGGTGCTCGGCCGGATCCTGTCGCCGGACCCCGAGGCGTACCGGTACCTCGTCGAGTCGATGGAGCGCTTCGCCTCGCGCCCCGAGTTCGAGCGCGCGAGCGCCGAGGCCGGCTTCACGCGCGTCGTGGGGAGCACGCTGTTCCCCGGCGTGTGCGGCCTCGTCACCGGGACGCGCGCATGAAGCTCGTCGTCGGGATCTCCGGCGCGACCGGCGCGCCCTACGCGAAGCGTCTGCTCGACTTCCTCGCCGCCGAGGGCGCGGCGCACGGCGTCACCGCGGATCTCGTCTTCACCGAGACCGGCAAGCAGGTGTGGAACGCGGAGATCGGCGCCGAGCCGAGCTACCCGTTCCGCGTCTGGAAGCCGTACGACTTCACCGCGCCGTTCGCGTCGGGGTCGGCGCTGTACGACGCGATGGTGGTCGTCCCGTGCTCCGCGGGGTGCCTCTCGCGCATCGCGTACGGCGTGTCCTACGACCTCGTCGGCCGCGCCGCCGACGTCATGCTGAAGGAGCGGCGTCGGCTCGTGCTGTGCCTGCGCGAGACGCCGCTGTCGCTCGTGCACGCGCGTGCGATCGCGGCGGTCACCGAGGCCGGCGCCGTCGTGCTGCCGGCGAGCCCGAGCTTCTACTCGCGGCCGAAGACCATCGACGCGCTCGTCGACACCGTCGTGGCGCGGCTCCTCGATCGCATCGGGATACCGAACGCGCTCATGGCGCGCTGGGAGGGCCTCGCGCCGCGCGCGAAGGCCCCGCCGCGGGAGGACTAGGCAGATGCTCTCTCACCTGGCACAGCGCGCGCTCGAGCGCGACGGCCTCGCGGACGTCAGCGAGAAGGTGATGGCGCACGAACGGCTCACCGAGTCGGACGCGCTGAGGCTCTTCGAGGCGAACGACCTCGCCGCCGTCGGCGCGCTCGCGAACCACGTGCGCGAGGAGCGGCACGGCGACCTCACGTTCTACAACCGCAACGCGCACCTCAACTTCACGAACGTGTGCGTCGCGAGCTGCAAGTTCTGCTCGTTCGCGCGCCCCGACGATCGCGCCGCGAGCGAGGGCTGGACCATGTCGCTCGACGAGGCGGTCGAGAAGGTCCTCGCGAAGCGGCACCTCGGCATCACCGAGGTCCACTCGACGAACGGGCTCCACCCCGACCTGCCGTGGGAGTACTACGTCGAGCTGCCGCGCCGGATCCGCGCGGTCTGGCCGGAGCTGACCCTCACGTTCTACTCCGCCGTCGAGATCCACTTCTTCGCGGAGAAGTTCGGCAAGACCTACGAGCAGGTCCTCACCGAGCTCAAGGAAGCCGGCGTCGCGACGCTCCCGGGCGGCGGCGCGGAGATCTTCGCGCCGCGCGTCCGCAGGAAGATCTGCGACGACAAGGCGACCGCCGAGCAGTGGCTCGAGGTGCACCGGGTCGCGCACCGCCTCGGCATGAAGACGAACGCCACGATGCTCTACGGCACGATCGAGCGGGCCGAGGAGCGCGTCGACCACATGTCGCGCCTGCGCGCGCTGCAGGACGAGACCGGCGGGTTCCAGGTCTTCATCCCGCTCGCGTTCCACCCCGAGCACAACATGATCGGGAAGGCGTTCCCGAAGCCGACCGGCTTCGACGGCCTGCGGACGTACGCGGTCGCGCGGCTGTTCCTCGACAACTTCGATCACCTGAAGGCGTACTGGGTGATGATCGGCGAGCGGCTCGCGCAGACCGCGCTGTCGTTCGGCGTGGACGACCTCGACGGCACCGTGCTCGAGGAGCGCATCTACCACATGGCCGGGGCCGAGACGCCGCAGGCCCTCGCCGAGCCGCAGCTGCACCGGCTCATCCGCAGCGCAGGCCGAACCCCGGCGGAGCGCGACAGCGTCTACCGCGTGCTCCGCGTCCACGACGGCGCGGCGCGCGCCTGAGAGATCACGAGATGCCGAAGATCCGAGCCACAGCCGTCTCCTTCCTCAACGCGCGGCCGCTGACGTACGGGCTCGAGGCGTCCGACCGGATCGAGCTCCGGCTCGAGGAGCCGTCCGCCAGCGCGCGCGCACTCGAGCAGGGCGAGGTGGACGTCGCGCTGCTCTCCGTCGCGGCCGTCGCGGGCACGGACTGGGAGATCGTGCCCGGCATCGGGATCGGCGCCGACGGCCCCGTCACCACGGTGCTGCTCGCCGGTGAGCAGTCGCCGGCGATCTGGGACGAGGTGTTCCTCGACACCGCGTCGCGCACCTCGCACGTCCTCTCGAAGCTGATCCTCGACTCGATGGGGGTCCACCCGAGGTTCACGCCCATGCCGGCGGCCGACGGGCTCGCGCTCGCGCGCGGCACCAAGGGCGCGCTCGTCATCGGCGATCGCGCGTTCGACGTCCGCGCGAACCAGGTGCTCGACCTCGCGCGCGAGTGGAACCACCTGACGCACAAGCCGATGGTGTTCGCGGTGTGGGCGGCGCGGCCGGGCGTCCTCTCGCCGGAGATCTGCGTCGAGTTCCAGCGCGCGGCCGCGACCGGCCTCGGCGTGCGCACCGAGATCGCGCAGGCGTTCGCGCGCGAGCGGGGCGGCGATCCCGAGCGTTACCGGCGCTACCTCACGCACCGGCTCCGGTACGGGCTCGGGAACTTCGAGCTGGAGGGGCTCGAGACGTTCTTCGCCCGCGCCGCCGAGCGCGGGTTCCTGCCGCCGACGACGCTGCGCTTCGCCGACGACCGCATCCGCAGCCGGGTACCGCGCCGCGCCTCGAGCGCCGGCGCGATCGACGCTGCCCTGCAGCGCGGCGCCGCCGGCGAGCGGCTCGACGCGGGCGAGGCGGAGCTGCTCGACGAGAGCGCGGCCCTCCCGGACCTGCTCCTCGCGGCCGACGCCCGACGCCGCGCGCTGCACCCGGACGGCGTCGTGACGTACATCGTGTCGCGCAACGTGAACTACACGAACGTCTGCTCGACGGCGTGTCACTTCTGCGCCTTCTACCGGCCACGCGGGCACGAGGAGGCGTACGTCCTCTCCCGCGACGAGCTCGCGAAGAAGATCGAGGAGACGATCGCGCTCGGCGGCATCGAGGTCCTGCTGCAGGGCGGGCTGCACCCCGAGCTCGGCGTCGAGTGGTACGAGGATCTCTTCCGCTGGATGAAGCGCGACTACCCGAGCATCAACCTGCACGCGCTGTCGCCCGAGGAGATCTGGCACATCGCGCGGACCAGCGAGCTCGCGCTCGACGCGACCATCGACCGGCTCGTCGCCGCGGGGCTCGACTCGATCCCCGGCGGCGGCGCCGAGGTGCTCGACGACGAGGTCCGGCGCCGCATCGCGCCGCTCAAGTGCTCGACGGACGAGTGGCTCGCGGTGATGCGCGCCGCCCACCGCCACGGGCTGAAGAGCACCGCCACCCTCATGTTCGGGGTGGGCGAGGAGGCGCGGCACCGCGTGGCGCACCTCACCCGGCTGCGCGAGCTGCAGGACGAGACCGGCGGCTTCACCGCCTTCATCTGCTGGCCGTTCCAGTCGGCGAACACGCGGCTCGCCCCCGGCGCGAACAGCGCGCACGACTACCTGCGGGTGAACGCGCTCTCGCGGCTCGTCCTCGACAACGTGCCCAACTTCCAGGCGTCGTGGGTGACGATGGGCGGCGGCGTCGCGCAGGCGGCGCTCCACGGCGGCTGCAACGACTTCGGCAGCGTCATGATCGAGGAGAACGTCGTCTCCGCGGCGGGCACGACGTTCGCCATGGACAGCGACGAGGTCGAGCGGCACATCCGCGACGCCGGGTTCGTCCCGGTCCGCCGCAACATGCAGTACCAGCGGCTGGGGGGCGCCGGCGCGTGAGCGTCCGCGTCCTCAGCGCACCGTGGATCTTCACCGGGGCCGACCCCGTCGAGCTCCGCGCGCGCGCCCTGAAGGACGCCGCGGTCGCGCTCGCGGGGGACGTCGTCGTCGCGGTCGGTCCGCGCGACGAGGTCGTGTCGCGGTTCGGCCCCGCGGAGCACCTCGACGCGGTGCTCTTCCCCGCGCTCGTGAACGCCCACACGCACCTCGAGCTGTCGCACCTGCACGGCCACGTGCCCGGCGGCGAAGGGCTGCCTGGCTGGGTGCGGCTGCTGCTCTCGACGCGGGCGAATCACCCCGATCCCGGCTACGCGATCCGCCACGCGGTGCTCTCGATGCAGGAGCTCGGCGTCGCCGCGGTGGGCGACGTGTCGAACACGCTCGCGACCGTCGCCCACCTGAACGAGGTGGGCGTCGTGGGGACCGTGTTCCACGAGGTGTTCGGGTTCTCGCGGCGCCGCATCGAGACGATGCTCGAGCAGGCGCGGACGCTCGCGGCGGCAGCTCCGGCGCCGGGCCCCGGCCTGCGCGTGGTGCTCTCCCCGCACGCCGTCTACTCGACGCATCCCGAGGTGCTGGCGAAGCTGCTGCGCGCCGGCCCGGCGTCGATCCACCTCGCGGAGGATCCCGCCGAGCGGCGCTTCTGCGCCGAGGGCGGCGGCCCGTTCGCGGGCCTGACTCACGCGCTCACCGCGATCGACCTCGCGCCGTTCGCGCGCAGCGCCGTCGCGGCCGCGGCGCCGCACCTCCACGCGGGGTCGCTCGCGGTCCACGTCGTCGACCTCGACGAGGAGGACCTCGCCGCGCTGGCGGCGACCGGCGCGACCGCCGTCCTGTGCCCGCGCTCGAACCGCCACATCGGCGGGCGGCTCGCCGATCTCCCGCGCCTCCTCGCCGCCGGCATCCCGCTCGCGGTCGGCACCGACTCGCTCGCCTCCTCACCGTCGCTCTCGCCGCTCGCCGAGCTGGCGACGCTGCGCGCCGCGTATCCCGACGTATCCGCGGCGCGGCTCCTGCCGCTCGCGTGGGCGGGAGGCGCCGTCGGCGCGCCGGCGGTCGGCCGGATCGCGGTGGGCGGCGCCCCCGGGATCGTCGCCGCCCCGCTCGGCGGCGAGCGCCCCGACGACGCGGCGGAGTGGCTCGTGTCGGGGTTCGGCGCCGAGGAGCGCCGGGTCCACTGGATCGCGCGCCACTGGCCCGAGCTGCCACGGGAGGCTGCATGACGCCACGCGACCCCTCCGCCGGATCGGCGCTGCCCGCCCCCTCCGGCGCCCCCGCCCGCGCCGGCGCCGGCGCGACGCTCGGCGCGCTCGCGCGGATGGTGAAGCTCTCCCATTCGCTCTTCGCGCTGCCGTTCGCGGTTGCGACGGTCGTCCTCGTGGCCCGCGACGCCCGGCTCGACGCGCTGCGCCTCGCGCTGGTGGTGGTCGCGGTGGTCGCCGCGCGCACGGCCGCGATGGCCATGAACCGGATCGCCGACCGGGAGTTCGACGCGGTGAACCCGCGGACCCGGTCCCGCGAGCTCGTGACGGGCGAGGTGTCGCCCGCGGCCGCGTGGGCGCTGCTCGTGGGCAGCGGCGCCGTGTTCACCGGCGCCGCGGCGCTCATCTCGACGGTCTGCGGGGTGCTCGCGCTGCCGGTGCTCGCGATCCTGCTCGGCTACTCGTTCGCGAAGCGCTTCACGTGGGCGTGCCACCTCTGGCTCGGCGTCGCGCAGGCGCTCGCGCCGATCGGCGTCGCGATCGCGCTCACCGGGGCGGCGCCCGCCTCGGCGATCGTGCTCGGCGTCGGCGTCGGCGCGTGGATCGCCGGCTTCGACGTGCTCTACGCGCTGCAGGACCGGGAGTTCGACGCCTCGCGCCGGCTCCACTCGATCCCCGCCCGCTTCGGGATCCGCGGCGCGCTCCTGTGGGCGCGCGCGCTCCACATGCTCGCGATCGTGCTCGTCCCGCTGTCCGGCGTCCTCGGCCGCCGCGGTCCTGGGTGGGCCCTCGGCTCGCTCGTGCTCGCGGCGGTGCTCGTCGCCGAGCACGTGCACGTCGCGCCGCGCGGCCGGCTCTGCCCCGAGCGCATCAACGTCGCGTTCTTCAACTACAACGCCTTCGCGTCGGTCGGGTTCGCGCTCTGCGCCCTCGCCGATCTCGCCCTCCGCCCGTGACCCCCTCCGCGCGAACGAACCCGCCGCCTCACCGGCCGTCCTCCTACGCGCTGTCGCGCGTCGAGCTGAAGGTCGCCGACGCCGTCGGCTCGCTCATGGAGCTGTGGGGCTTCCGCCGGCAGCTCGGGCGGATCTGGGCGGTGCTGTTCCTGTCGGAGCGGCCGCTCGCAGCGCCGGAGCTGTGCGAGCGGCTCGAGATCTCGACGGGGCTGCTCTCGATGAGCCTCGCCGAGCTTCGCCACTGGGGTGTCGTGCGCAGCGTCGACATCCCCGGCGACCGCAAGGAGCACTTCGAGGCCGAGACCGACATCTGGATGCTGGTGCGGCGAGTCCTCTCGGAGCGCGAGCGGAGCGTGGTGCGCGCGGCGCTCGCGGTGGCGGAGGAGTCGCTCGCCGACATGCGCGCGGCGCTCGCCGACGTCGACCCCGACGTGAAGGCGGTCGCGCGGCACCGGGTGAGGCGTCTCGAGCAGCTCGTCGCGCTCTGCCGCACGGGGCTGCTCCTCCTCGACACGTTGCTCGAGGGAGCGCGCCTCGACGTCGGTCCGCTGAAGGCGATCTCCGCGGCGCTCGGCAAGATCCGTTAGGGCGAGGCGCCGAGGCGCGCTTCCGCTCGGGCGAAGGAACGGTTACAACCCCGGCGATGCTGAGCGGCGACATCCTGAAGAAGCTCGACGGGATCGAGAAGCGGTTCGAGGAGCTCACCGAGCAGCTCTCCGACCCCTCGGTCGTCTCCTCGGGGGAGCGCTACCGCAAGGTCGCGAAGGAGCGCGCCTCGCTCGAGCCGACGGTCGTGGCCCTGCGCGAGTACCGCCGCATGCTGAAGGAGATCGGCGACAACGAGGCGCTGCTCGCGGAGAAGGACGAGGACATCCGCGAGATGGCGAAGGCCGAGCTCGCCGAGCTGCGGCCCCGCGTCGGTCCCGCCGAGGAGCAGCTCAAGCTGTACCTCGTCCCGAAGGATCCAGCCGACGAGCACGACGTCATCCTCGAGGTCCGAGCCGGGGCGGGCGGCGACGAGGCGGGCCTCTTCGCGGCCGAGATCCTGCGCTCCTACCTGCGCTACTCGGAGCGGCGCGGCTGGAAGGCCGAGCTCGTGGACTCCTCCGCCGGCGCGCTCGGCGGCATCAAGGAGGCGGTCGTCACGATCTCGGGCGACTCGGTCTACTCGTGGCTCAAGTACGAGTCGGGCGTGCACCGCGTCCAGCGGGTGCCGGCGACCGAGCAGCAGGGCCGCATCCACACGTCGACGGTCACGGTCGCGGTGATGCCCGAGGCCGAGGACATCGACGTCCAGATCAACCCGGCTGACATCGAGATGGACGTGTTCCGGTCCACGGGGTCGGGCGGCCAGAGCGTGAACACCACCGACTCCGCCGTGCGCCTCACCCACAAGCCGACCGGCGTCATCGTGAAGTGCCAGCAGGAGAAGAGCCAGCTCAAGAACCGCACGATGGCGATGAAGATGCTGCGCGCGAAGCTCTACGAGATGGAGCTCGAGCGGCAGCGCACGGCGCGCGACGCCGCGCGGAAGAGTCAGGTCGGCACCGGCGATCGTTCGGAGAAGATCCGCACGTACAACTTCCCGCAGGACCGCCTCACCGACCACCGCATCAACTACACGCGCCACAACCTGCCGGCGGTGATGGACGGGGACATCCAGGACGTGCTCGACGCGTGCCGGACGTTCTTCGCGGCCGAGGCGCTCAAGGCGGCGAGCAAGGACGAGCCCGCGGCGGAGCGGCGTGCGTGATCGGGAGTACGATCCGCCGACCCGATCAGCGGCGAAGCCGCTGCCGCTGGATAGCCCGGGAGTCCGGAGCGGAGCGCAGGACGAGCCGGGCTCGGCTCCAGCGCAGCCTGGGTGGGGCCCCGGCGCGCGCGGGGGGCCCGGGGGGGCGCGAGCCGAAGGTGAGTGCCCCCCAGGAAAGAATGGGCAGCTG
>DASSQI010000121.1:0-15899 GCA_035702585.1 Anaeromyxobacteraceae bacterium | reverse complement strand
CGACTTCGACCGCCGTGCGCGCACGTGGAGCTCGGAGCTGTGGCTGCGGCGTCATCGCTCGACGCTCGCCGCGACGGTGGCCGCAGCGCTCGGCGCCGTCGCGCTCTGGCGCCGCGCGGTCGCCTGATCACGCCGTCGCGGCGGCGGCCCGCGACTCCGCCTGCTCCGGCGCGGCGGCCTGCTTCACCGCCTCGACCTCGAGCGCGATCTCGACCTTCTCGCCGACGAGCACGCCGCCCGTCTCGAGCGCGGAGTTCCACACCAGGCCGAACTCGCGGCGATCGAGCGACGCCTTGGCGGAGAAGCCCGCGCGCTGGTTGCCCCAGGGGTCCTTGCCGGTCCCGGCAAAGTCGGCGTCGAGCGTGACCTCCCGGACGATGCCGTGGAGATCGAGGTCGCCGATCACGCGGTAGCGGTCGCCGGCCTTCTCGATGCGCTTCGAGCGGAAGGTCATGGCCGGGTACTTCGCCACGTCGAGGAAGTCGGCCGAGCGGAGGTGCGCGTCGCGGTCGGCGACCTGCGTGTCGATGGAGGCGGTGTCGATGGTCACGTCGACGGAGGAGCGCGTGAGGTCCTTCTCGTCGAGGTGGATCGTGCCCGACCACTTCGCGAAGCGGCCGTGCACCTTGGAGATGACCATGTGGCGGACCCAGAAGTGGATGGAGGAGTGGCCGACGTCGATGTCCCAGCGGTTCATTTGGTTTCCTTTCGAAGGGGAGCGGTTGTCGCTCGCTACGAGGACAATCTGCAGCCGTTCCCGTTACCGCGCAATGCCTCGCGCTGAACATCTCTGTTGCAACGGTGGAACAACAACCGTGTCGCCCCGGGGCGCCCCCGCGGGTGACGCCCGCGGCAGAATTCAGGTACGCGCGCGGCGCCGCCGGCGGTGCGCTCGTTAGAACGCACGCGGCCGCGGATCTGCGCGCCTCGCATGACCTCCGACCGAGCACGCCCACTCGTCCCGCCCGTCGACGTCGCCCGGGATCACGTGCTCGGCGCTCCCGGCGCGCCGATCACGCTCGTCGAGTACGGGAGCTACAGCTGCCCGTTCTGCCACGCCGCCCACGGCGTGATCGCCGACCTGCGCGACCGGTTCGGCGATCGGATGCGCTACGTGTTCCGTCACCTGCCGCTGCGCGGGAGCGACGAGGCCGTCACCGCGGCGGCGCTCGCGGAGTACGCGGGCGAGACCGCGGGGAAGTTCTGGGAGGCGCACGACGCGCTCATGCGGCGCGGCCCGGTCTTCCGGCCGGGAGAGCTCGACGCGATCGGCGCCGAGCTCGGTCTACCGCCGCACGACGCCGCGCACTCCGCCGCGACGCGCGCCGCCGCGGCGCGCGTCCAGGAGGACACGGTCAGCGCGCGGCAGAGCGGCGCGCTGGTGACGCCGACGTTCTTCATCAACGGCAGGCGGTTCGAGGGCGCGTGGGACGAGGCGGAGCTCAGCGAGGCGATGCTCGGCTCGCTCGGGCACCGGCTGCACGCGGCGACCCTGGACTTCGTCCGCTGGGGCCCCTCGAGCGGCCTGATGCTGCTCGTCGCGTCGACGATCGCGATCGCGATCTGGAACACGTCGCTCGGGCCGGCGTTCTCGTCCTGGTGGCACGCTCCGCTCGGGCTCCTGCTCGGCGGCGGCGCGTTCACCATGCCGCTCATCGATTGGGTGAACCACGGGCTCCTCACGATCTTCTTCCTCGTCGTCGCCCTCGAGATCAAGCGGGAGCTCGCCGTCGGTCGCCTCGCGTCGCGGCGCGCCGCGACGCTCCCGATCGTGGCCTCGATCGGCGGCATGATCGCGCCCGCGATCCTCTACCTCCTCGTCTCGCCAGGCCCGACCGATCACGGCTGGGGGATGACGATCACGACGGACACCGCCTTCGCGGTGGCGCTGGTCGTGCTGCTCGGTCGACGCGTGCCGGTGGATCTGCGGGTGTTCCTCACCGCGGCGGTCATCGTGGACGACCTCGTGGGCATCGCGGTGGTCGCGCTGTTCTACTCCGGCGCGCTCGATCCAGGCTTCCTCGTGGCGTCGGTCCTCGTGACCGGGTTGATGGTCGCGCTGAACCGCTCGGGCGTGTACGCCGCGCTTCCGTACGCGCTGCTCGGCGTGCTGCTCTGGGCGTGCCTGCACGACGCCGGGGTGCACGCCACGCTCGCGGGAGTCGTCCTCGCCGTCGCGACGCCGACGCGCCCCCCCGCGAACCTGCACGCGCTCATGGCCCAGGCGCAGACGGTGATCGAGGCGGAGACGCGCGCCGGCGGCGAGGCGGTCATGCGCCACGGTCCGTCGGAGCCGGCGCTCCGCGCGCTCGACGCGATCCACGATCGCATCGAGTCTCCGGCGAGCAAGGTGCTCCGCTCGGTCGAGCCGTGGTCGAGCTACGTCGTGCTCCCGGTCTTCGCGCTCGCGAACGCGGGCGTCGCGTGGTCCGCCGCGCTGATGGAGGGTCACGGTCGCCTCGTCACGGCCATCGTCCTCGGCCTCGCCGTCGGCAAGCCGCTCGGCATCCTCTCCTTCTCGTGGCTCGTGGTCCGGCTCGGGCTCGCCGAGAAGCCGTCGTCCTACTCGTGGCGCCAGCTCTGCGGCGCCGCGGCGATCGCCGGCATCGGGTTCACGATGTCGCTGTTCATCGCGGAGCGCGCGTTTCGCTCGTCCGAGGAGCTCGGAGCAGCCAAGATCGGCGTCTTCGCCGCGTCGCTGGTCGCTGGGACCGTGGGCACGCTGATCCTTTGGCCTCGCGCGGAGGCGACGGAGGACACCGAGCCGCCGTGAGCCTCTTTCGAGGACGCGCGCTTCTCGCGATGGGAGCCTGATCACGTCGCCGCGGCCGCCGGTGACGCCGCCGGGTGATCGACGCCGACGATCTTCACGAGCGCGGTCGTCCCGTTCGGCAGCGGCCACTCGATCGACTGACCGACGGACAGCCCCAGCAGGGCCGCCCCGATCGGAGCGAGCACGGAGACGCGGCCTGCCGACGCGTCGGCGTCCGGCGGGTAGACCAGCTCGACGACGCGCGCCCGCCCGGTCCGGGAGTCCTCGAAGTGGACGCGCGAGTTCATCGTGACGAGGTCTCGCGGCGCCTCGTGCGACGGGACGACACGCGCGCGCTCGATCTCCAGCTCGAGCTGTTCGGCTGCGCCGGCGTCGCGCGTCGTGACGTGCTGCGCGACGAGCTCCCGCAGCTTCGCGAAGTCCTCTTCGATGAGGGTGATCGGGACCGTCTGGGTCATGGGGATTGCTCCTGTCGTGTACGTGCGCGCGCGAGCGAGCACGGGCTGCTGGATACAGGTGGGGATTCTCGCCGGAAGGCGCCGTCGGCTGTCGTGATCAGGCCGAGGCGCCGGTACGGAGGCAGGCGAACCCCAGCGCGCGCTCGTGCAGCGCGCCCGTCCGGGCGATCAGCCCGTGAGCGCTCGCGACGCCATGCTGGAGGTGGACTGCCATCCAGGCTTACGTAACAGGCGGGCGAGCTGCGTTCAACACTCGAGGTGCGCGCGGCGCGGGCGTCCGATCGGGACGGGCGGTGGTCCGCGTGCGACTCCATGCCGCGCTTGACCGTCGTTTCGAGCGGCCGGTATTACGTATTCGCGATGCGTAACACCACCGGTCGTCGCCTCCGGCCGAGCACCAGATCCCTCGCGCTCGCCCTGTCGCTGGTCGCGCCGCGGCTCGCCGTCGCGCACGACCTCTGGGTCGCGCGCGAGGGCGGCGAGCTCGTGCTCCGCCTCGGTCACGAGGGCCAGGTCGTCGGCATCGACGCCTCGCGCGTGACGACGATGCGCTGCGTGCAGGACGGCGCCGGACGCGATCTGCGCTCGAGCGCCTCGGTGACCCCGCAGGAGCTGCGCGTCGCCGCGCGATGCGACGCGCTCTCCGCGAGGTTCGACGGCGGGTTCTGGACCCTCACCCCGGACGGCGAGAAGAACCTGCCGAAGAGCCAGGTGCCCGACGCGGTGAGGTCGTGGGCGTCACGCCAGTTCGCGAAGTGGATCGACGCGCGAGCGCCGCAGGCGTCGCGACCGCTGGGCGACGAGCTCGAGATCGTCCCTGCGGACGACCTGTCGCGAGCGCGCGAGGGAGACAAGATCGCCGTCCGCGTGCTCGTGGACGGCAAGCCCGCTCCCGGCGCCATCGTCTCCGTGGGGCACAAGACGATCGGCGAGACCGACCGGCGCGGGGAGGTCCGGCTCCGGATCCGGTCGAAGTCGCTCGAGACCGTCGGCGCGACCGTGAGGCGGCCGCTCGCGAGCCGCGACGCGGACACGCTGGTCCTCGAGGCGACGCTGTCGTTCGAGGTCGCGCGGTGATCCGGCCGATCCTCCTCGCCGCCGCGATCGCGCTCTTGCCGCGGAGCGCGTCGGCGCACGAGGTGCTGCACACGATCGAGCGCGGGCGCGCCGTCGCGGTGCGCGCGTACTTCGCCGACGGCGAGTCGCTCGCGTACCGTGAGTACGAGGTCTTCTCGCCGGGCGATCCGCGCGTGCCGCACCAGAAGGGCCGGACGGATCGCAACGGCTGGCTCGCGTTCGTCCCGGACGCGCCGGGCGGCTGGCGCGTGAGGATCTCGGACGGCACGGGGCACGGCCTCGAGCTCTCGGTAGACGCGAGCGCGACGCCGGGACGCGGCAGCGGCAGCCTCTCCGACGCGGCGTTCGTGATCCGTCCGCTCGTCGGCATCCTGGCCATCGGCGCGGTGTTCGCAGCGCTGTTCACCCTCTATCGCAGGAAGGCTCCGCCACGATGAAGACGTCCTGTCTCACGCTCCTCGCCGTCGCGATCCTCGCGATCGCGCTCCCGGCGCGCGCCCACCACGGGGTGGCGACCGTGAGCGTGGCGGGCCCGGAGGGGCCGGGCGCGGCGCTGGAGACCACGTCGGCGCTGCCGCTGCCGCAGGGGACGCTCTTCGCGATGGTGAAGAGCGAGTACGTGCCGTTCCGGCAGTACGGGTTCGCAGAGCCCGAGAACAAGTCCTTCTCGTCCTTCAGCATGCTGGGCGTCGGCTACGGGGTCACGCCGTGGCTCTCGGTCTACGCGTTCCAGCCGTTCACGGTGAAGTCGCAGGACACCGTCGGTCGCAACAGCGGCATCGGGGATCCCACGCTCCTGCTGGCGCTGGGGTTCAAGTACGACCGCGGCCTGCGGCTCGTGCCGGAGAAGGAGAGCCTCGACGACCTCATGGACTGGCACTTCTCCGCGTGGGCCTCGTCCACGATCCCTGTCGGCTCGACGACGAGCCGCGACTCGCGCGGCGACTACTTCGAGCCCGAGATGCAGACCGGCTTCGGCACGCCGAGCCCCGCCGTCGGGTTCGCGGTGCTGAAGCAGGTCACGGAGCGGCTCACGTGGCTCGCGGACGCGAGCCACCAGCGCTTCTTCGCGCACGACTATCCCGCGACGCGCTACCGCTTCGGCGCCGAGACCCGCGTCGGCACGGCCGTCGTCTACCAGATCGTCGGCAGCGGCGCGCTCCGGGCGGACGTCGCCGCAGAGCTGAGCGGGCTCGACCTGCGGCGCGATCGCGAGCGGAACGAGGAAGGCGCGATGGAGCCGCTCCGCAGCTCGGGCGGCTCGATCCTGTACGCCGGCGCCGGCGTCCGCATCAGCCGCGGCCCCCTGTCGCTCGCGTTCGGCGCGAGGCGCGCCGCGCTGAAGGACCTCAACGAGGCCGCAGGGCAGCAGGGCTCCGAAGGCCTGGAGAACGTCCGCGCCACGGCGACCCTCTCCTGGTCGAAGGCGCTGTAGCGATGCACGTGCCCGACGGCTTCGTCTCGCCCCAGCTCACGGTGCCGGCGTACGCCGTCGCGGCGCCGCTCTGGGTCTGGGCGGCGCGCCGTCACTTCGGCCACGCGTCCGCGGAGTCGCTCCCGGTGGTCGGCTCGCTCACCGCCCTCGCCTTCGTCATCCAGACGATCGCGATCCCGGTCCCGGGGGGCACGTCCACGCACCTCGTCGGGGTGACGCTGCTCGCCGTGATCTTCCACCCGCTCGCCGCGTTCGTGTGCGAGTCACTCGTGCTCGTCGTGCAGGCGCTCTTCTTCGGCGCCGGCGGCGTCACGGTGCTCGCGATCAACGCGCTCGCGATGGGCCTCCTCGGCCCGCTGGCCGGCTGGCTCGCTTACCGCGCCATCCGCCCCGCCTCGGAGAAGGCCGCCGCCTTCGCGGCCGCGTACGTGTCGATGCAGGTCGCCACGCTCGCGCTGGCGGCGATCCTGGCGCTGCAGCACGCGATCGACCCAGCGTACTTCCCGATGCCACCCGCCGTGACGCTCACCGCGATGCTGCTGCCGAGCCTCACGATCGCCGGCGCCGCGGAGGGTCTCTACACGGTCTTCGTGCTGTCTCTCCTGAGGAGGGCGAATGTCCGCGGGCTCGCGTGAGGCGCGACGCGATCGTGCGCTGCTCGCCGCGTGGCTGGCGGCCGTGTTCGCGGCCTCGGCCGTGTCTCACGTGCCTGCGCTGCTCGCGGCGTGGGTGATCGCGGCCGCGGCGCTGCGCCGGGGCTCGCTGCGCGTCATCCGGCGCGTGCTCGCCGCGATCGTTCCGGTGTCCGCGGGGCTCTCCATCGCGTCCGTCGCGCTGCTCCGCGCCCGGAGCGGCGACTGGCCCGACCCGACGCCGTTCGTGGCGCTCCTCCTCCGGACGACGCTCGTCGGGTTCGTCACGCTCTCGGTGCTCGCGCGGGTCCGCCTGCCGCGCGCCCTCGCCGCGTGGCCCACCCTGTCGCGGCTGCTGGCGGTCACCCTGGCGCAGATTCACGCGCTGCGGCTGCTCGCGACGGACTCGCTCCTCGGCCTCCGCAGCCGCCTCGTGCGGAAGCCGCGCGCGCTCGACGTCGTGCGCGGCGCGAGCGGCGTCACCGCGACGCTCTTCACGCTCTCCATGCGCAACGCCCGGGACGTCTCGGACGCGATGCGCTCGCGAGGCTTCTGATGCCCTTCGACGTCCGGGGCCTCTCGTACGAGACGAACGGCCGCGCGGTGCTGCGCGACGTGTCGTTCCACGTCCAGGCGGGAGAGCGCGTCGTCGTGCTGGGCGTGAACGGGTGCGGCAAGACGACCCTGCTCAAGCTCCTCGACGCCCTCGTGTTCCCGAGCGCGGGCGAGGTGCGGTGGCGCGACCGGCGGATCGACGCGCGCGCGCTCGACGACGCGACCTTCCGTCGCGCGTTCCGGAGCGAGGTGGGGCTCTTGTTCCAGAACGTCGACGCCATGCTGTTCAACCCGACCGTCGCGGACGAGATCGCGTTCGGGCCGCGGCAGCTCGACCTGCCCGAGCCGGAGGCGCGCGCCGAGCGCTGGGCGAGGACGTTCATGGTCGACTCGATGCTCGAGCGGGCGCCGTTCGAGCTGTCCGGCGGCGAGAAGAAGCGGGTCGCGCTCGCCGCGATCTTCGCGGTCGGCCCGCGAGTCGTGCTCCTCGACGAGGCCACCGCCAACCTCGATCCGGCGTCGTCGGCGGCGCTGGTGGACTTCCTCGCGGCACGGCGCGACCTCACGGTCATCACCGCGACGCACAACCTCACCATCGCCCAGGAGCTGGGCGAGCGCGCGCTCCTGCTCGCGCCGGGACGATCCGGGCTCCTGTTCGACGGTCCGACCGAGCAGCTCCTCTCGAGCGAGGCGCTGCTCGTGGAGAGCGGGCTCGCGCACCGCCACCGGCATCGCCACGCCGGGTCCGAGCACGCGCACTTCCACGTCCACGACACCGAGTGACCCGGCCGCCGCCCGGACTCCATCGAAAGGCCTCTGCCATGATCGAGCGCATCAGCGTCTCCCTCGAGCCCGAGCTCCTCGCCCAGTTCGACCGCCTCATCGGGGAGAAGCGTTACGAGAACCGATCGGAGGCCATCCGCGACCTGATCCGCGACGCGCTCGTGCAGCGAGAGTGGTCGGAGTCGAAGGCGCGCGAGGAGCGGGTCGCGGTCGCCGTGCTCGTGTACGACCACGACTCGTCGAGCCTCGCCCAGAAGCTCGCGCACATCCAGCACGAGAACCACCGCGCCGTCGTCTCCGCGCTCCACGTCCACATGGACGAGCACAACTGCCTCGAGGTGCTGGTGCTGCGCGGAGGAGCGCGAGAGATCGTCGCGATGGGCGACGGGCTCGTGAGCACCAAGGGCGTGAAGTACGGCAAGGTCGTCCCGGCCACGACCGGCCAGACGCTGCGGTGAAGCCGTCGCGGGGCGGCCACCGGCCCGGCACGCGCCTCCCTCACGCGAGGCCGTGACCGGGGACGTTCCCCCTGAACCTACGCACGCTGCGCGCTAGATCCGCCGCATGGGCGAGGCGCGCATGCCGGCGGTGTTCGTCGGGCACGGCAATCCGATGAACGCGATCACCACCAACTCGTGGACCCACGCGTGGACGACGCTCGCCGCGGAGCTCCCCCGTCCGCGCGCGATCCTCTCGGTGTCGGCCCACTGGTACCTGCCGGGGACGCGGGTCACGGCGGACGAGCGGCCCCGGACGATCCGCGACTTCGGCGGGTTTCCCCGGCGCCTGTACGAGGTCGAGTATCCCGCCGCCGGCTCGCCCGAGCTCGCCCGCCGCGTCCAGGAGCTCCTCGCGCCAGCGCCCGCGGTGCTCGACGACACCTGGGGGCTCGACCACGGAACCTGGTCGGTGCTCGTGCACATGTACCCGGACGCGAGCGTGCCGGTCGTCCAGCTCGGCATCGACGAGACGGCGTCCGCGGCCGAGCACTACCAGCTCGCGCGGCGGCTGCGCCCGCTCCGCGACGAGGGCGTGCTCCTCGTCGGGTCGGGGAACGTGGTCCACAACCTCCACGCGTACGCGTGGGGTCGCCAGGTCGTCCAGCCGTACGACTGGGCGATCCGGTTCGAGCAGCGCCTGCGGGCGCTCATGAGCGCGGGCGACGTCGACGCGATCGCGGCGTACGAGGCGCTCGGACCGGACGCGGCGCTGTCCGCTCCGACTCCGGATCACTTCCTCCCGCTGCTCTACGTGCTCGCGCAGCACGACGACGAAGACCCGGTCACGTTCCCGGCCGAGGGGTTCGACGGTGGGTCGGTGTCGATGCTGGCCGTGAAGGTCGGCTGACGGCGGTGCCCAGCTGCGGTTATCCTCACGCTCGTGGGTCAGGACCGCGACAGGAAGGTCGGGCCGCCGGGGATCGCCGCCACGCTGTCGGCGGCCGTGCGCACCGCGATGCGCCGCGCGCGCCCCGACGCGCCCACCCCGCCGCCGCAGCAGCCCGCCCCGCCTGCGACCACCCGCGTCGATCCCGACCGGGCGCTCGACATCGCGGAGGAGCGCGCCGCCTCGCGCGACCTCCTCGCGATCGACTCCGTCGTGCGCCGCTTCTACTCGCTCGCGTCCGGCAGCGAGGGCGCGCGGGAATGGGACCAGTTCCGGGCGCTGTTCCACGACAGCGCGCGCGTCGGGACCGGCACGCCGGACCCGACCAGCACGACGGGCATGGACGACGTCCCGATCGACCGGCTCGTCGAGCGCGAGCGCGCCACGGGTTCGCGGCCTCGCGCCGCGGAGCGGTCGCGGACCGTCCACGTCCTCGGCGACCTCGCGGTCGTCATCAGCGCGTTCGAGGTCGAGCGCGGCGCTCCTGCCGGCGCGGGCCGCGGCGTCAACGTGATGCAGCTCCGCCTCTGGCGCGATCGCGGCTGGCTGATCCAGTCCGTCGTCGCGCGCCCGGTGGAGCGCGCGATCACGGAGAAGTCCGCCGACCCGCGGCCGCTCGCCTCCCGCCGCGACTGACCTGCTTCGGGGGCGTCACCTCCGCGACGCGCCTCTTCACGCGCATCTGGGAGTCGGTCTTGGTCCGGTTCGCGGAGGTTCGCGTGGACTTCCGGCTCGGCTTCGTCGCGCTCGTCTCGAGCTTGTAGGCCGCCTTGCGGGCCGCGTGCTCGGACGGAGTGCGCGGTACGCCGGCGCGGCGGTCCGTCGCGCTCACTCCGGGCTCGGACGTGTCCACGGGGACGTTGCGAGGTGGCTGCCGGGGCACCTTCGGACGCTTCGGGCCAGACCGCTCCGCCTCGTAACGGAATCGCTCGGCTTTGGTCGACATGAGGTGACCATAGTCGGCGGCTCGCGCGCGGCGCCACCGCACCGGTCGGGGGCCGCGCCCCTGCGACGCGTGGCGGCGTTCCCGCGAGCGGACATCCGCGACCGCGTGGCGCATTGCGCTCGACGCGCCAGGGTTTCCGGGTCACATAGCGTCTGTGCCGACGCAGGAGCCCATCCCCACCGCGATCGCGATGCTCGTCGCGGCGACGCTGCTCGGGCTGTCCGCGATCCTCAGCAAGACCTCGGTGCGCGTCGGCATCCCGTTCTCGCTCGTCTTCCTCGCGGTCGGCATGGCCGCGGGGTCCGAGGGTCTCGGCGGGATCGTGTTCGAGGACTACGGCGCTGCCTTCCGGATCGGGACGGTGGCGCTCGTCCTCATCCTCTTCGACGGCGGCCTGAACACGCCGCTCTCCGCCATCCGCGCCGTCGCGCTGCCGGCGGGGCTCCTCGCGACCGCCGGCGTGGCGTGCGTCGCCGGGGTCGCGGCGGTCGGCGCGCGCGCGCTCGGGCTCCCCTGGCCCCACGCGCTCGTGCTCGGCGCGATCGTCTCGTCCACCGACGCCGCCGCCGTGTTCGCCGTCCTGCGCGGGGCGGGCGTCCACCTGAAGCAGCGCGTGGCGGCGCTGCTCGAGGTCGAGTCGGGCCTCAACGACCCGATGGCCGTCATCCTGACGTTCGCGCTGACGCGGGCGCTCGCGCTCGGCGAGCCGCTGAGCTGGTCGCTCCTGCTCGACGTCGTGACGCAGATCGTGGTCGGCGCCGGCATGGGGTTCGTCGCCGGCCGCGCCGGCCAGCTCGGACTCGCCCGCGCGCGCCTCACCGTGAGCGGCCTCTATCCGGTGCTGACGGTCGGCCTCGCGCTCGTCGCCTTCGCGGTGCCGACCCTGTTCAACGGCAGCGGGTTCCTCGCGGTGTACGTCGCCGGCGCGGTGCTCGCCGACCGGCCGCTGCCGCACCAGGTGGGCATCAAGCGCGTGCACGACGCGCTCGCGTGGGCCGGCCAGATCTCGATGTTCCTCGTGCTCGGCCTGCTCGTCTTCCCGTCGCGGCTCGTCGCCGTCGCGTGGCAGGGCATCGCGATGGGGCTGTTCCTCGCCTTCGTCGCCCGCCCGCTGGTGGTCGCCGCGTTCCTGCTCCCGTTCAAGTTCCCGCTGCGCGAGATCGGCTACATCGGCTGGGTCGGGCTGCGCGGCGCCGTCCCGATCATCCTCGCGGTGTTCCCGGTGCTCGCGAAGGCGCCGGGCGCGGAGCGGATCTTCGACATCGTCTTCTTCGTCGTCGTCGTGAACGCGCTCATCCCCGGCTGGACGGTGAGCTGGCTCGCGCGCAAGGTCGGGCTCGACGAGGCGCGCCCGCCCACGCCGCGGGCGATCATCGAGATCAGCTCGAGCCAGCCGGTGCGCGGCGAGATCACCTCGTTCTACGTCGACCGCGCGAGCGCCGTGGCCGGGACGTCGCTCGCCGAACTGCCGCTGCCGGGCCGCACGACGGTCCTCCTCGTCGTGAGGGGCGACGAGGTCTTCGCGGCGCGGGGCAACACGGTCCTCGAGCCCGGTGACCACGTACACGTGTTCTGCGAGCCCGGCGACAAGCCGTTCGTGCAGCTCATCTTCGGCGGCGAGGAGGCGAGCTGACCTCCGTCGCTCAGGCCGGGTTGATGCGGTCGAGCGGCGTGTCGGCCTCGTCGACGTACTGGCCGAGGTCGTCGAGCGGCCAGTCGAACACCGTCGACTTCAGGTGCACGTGCTCCACCTTGTCCACCGGCACGTCGTCCTCGTCGACGAACTGGCCGAGGTCGTCGTAGTCGAAGCCGACCGACCTCATCGCGACGTGTTCGGGCAGGGGCGGCGTCCGGAGGTCACGAATGAACTTCACGAGCTCACGGATCTGCATGACAGGCGAACCTCCATCGCCAGCGTGAACCTGTCCGCGTCTCCGTCAAAGCCGCCTCCTGGGGGCGGCGACAAGGCGCGCGCGCCCGGGCGCGCGACAATCCGTCCGCTCATGCCGACGCGGCGATCCGCCGATCGGCGCTGGCGCCCACGCCGACGGGCGGCGTGAGCCGCAGGACGGCGGCGCCGAGGATGCCCGCGACGAGGGAACCGCCGAGGATGCCCACCTTCGCCTGATCGAGCAGCGCGGGGTCGTCGGCGTAGGCGAGCCCGGCGATGAACAGCGCGACCGTGAAGCCGATGCCGGCGACGGTCGAGACGCCGAGCAGCTTCGCGACGCTGCCACCGCCAGGCATCGGAGCGAGACCCAGCCGGACCGCGAGCCAGGTCGTCGTGAAGATGCCGACGAGCTTGCCGCCGACGAGCGCGACGGCCACGCCGACGGCGAGGTTGCTCGTGAGCTGCGACGCGTCGAGCGCGCGGAGATCCACGCCCGAGTTCACGAGCGCGAACACCGGCATGATCGCGAACGCCACCCAGGGATGGAGCGCGTGGACGAACCGCGCGAGCGGAGACTCGACGTCCTCGATCCGCTCCTCGATCGCGAGGACGGTCGCGCCGTCGAGGTCCTCGTCCGCGGGCGTGCGCAGCAGCGCGGCGGTGTGGGCCGAGAGGTCCTCCAGCACGACGCGCGGATCCCGGCGCGCTCGCGCGGGTACGGAGAGCCCCGCGATGACACCGGCGATCGTCGCGTGGATGCCGCCGTGATGGAGCGCGTACCACAGCGCGGCCGCGGCGACCGCGTACGCGAACCCGCTCCGGACGTACGCGCGCCCCATCGCCACGAGCACCGCGGCGAGGGCCGCCGCCGCCGCGAGCCACGCGGCGTCGAGCCCGTGGCCGTAGAACAGCGCGATCACGAGGATGCCGCCGATGTCGTCGAAGATCGCGAGCGCCGTGACGAACACGACGAGCGGGTGGGACACGCGCGAGCGCAGCAGCCTGAGCACGCCGACGCAGAACGCGATGTCGGTCGCCATCGGCACGCCCCACCCGACGGCGGCTGGGGTCCCGGCGTTGAACGCGAGGAACACCGCCGCGGGCGCCAGCATCCCGCCGAGCGCCGCGACGAGCGGGAGCGTCGCCTGGCGCCGCGTGCGCAGCTCCCCGACGGCGAGCTCGTGCTTGATCTCCATGCCGACGACGAAGAAGAAGATCGTCATGAGCCCGTCGTTCACGAGCTGCGCGACGGTGAGCTCCGCCGACAGGGGCCCCACCCGGATCGCGAGGGGCGCCCCGACGACTGCCCGGTACGCCTCCGATGCGGCCGAGTTCGCGAGCGCGAGCGCGACGACCGCGCACGACAGCAGCGCGATCCCGCTCGCCGCCTCCATCTGGAGGAAGGCCTGGACGGGCCTGACGACCGCCGCGAAGAGCGGGACCACCCGCGCCGTGCCGCCGTCACCGCGCCCGCTGCTGGTCGTCACGTCGCCTCCCTTCGGCCGCTGCCGTCTGTCGTTCGCAACCGTTACTCCCACCCCGCTCGCGTTCAAGCGAATCGGGCGCTGCTGGCGAGGCGAGCACCGCCTGTCGCGACGACCCGAACCACTCGTGCGGCCGCGACTCGCGCGCGTCATATCTCGGCGGGACCGAGGACGTGCGACCGATCTCGACACGCGAGCTGCGCTGGTTGCTCGGCGACCACGTCGCACCCTGCATCTCGATCTACCTGCCGGCGGACCGGCACGCGGACGCCGCGGCGGACCTGCGCCGCTTCAGCGCGAGGATCGGCGAGGCGGCCGAGCTGCTCGGGAAGGCGATGCGGCCTGAGGACGTGACGGAGCTGCTGGAGCCGGTGCGGCAGCTCAGGACCGCGAGGTTCTGGGGCGGGCGCGTCGACGCGCTGGCCGTGTTCCGCTCCGGCGACGTCTTCACGCACTACAGGATCCCGGCCCAGGTGCCCGAGCTCACCGTCGTCGCCGACACGTTCCACTCGCGGCCGCTGATCCGGTACCTGAACTCGAACCGGCGCCAGTTCTACGTGCTCGCGCTCGCGGCGGACGCCGTGACGCTCCTCGAGGGCACGCTCGATCGGCTCGCCCGCGTCGATCCCGAGGACCTGCCGCCGGAGCTGCGCGAGGCGCTGCACCTCGAGGACGCGCCGCAGCTCGCCGCCGAGCCGCCGCCCGCTGCCGGCGCGCGTCGCGGCAACGGCCACGGCGAAGGGCTCGCGCGCTGGTTCGCGGACGTCGACAGGGCGCTCTGGGCCTGGCTCGAGGACGACCTCGCGCCGCTCGTCCTGGCGGGATCGGCGCGGTACCTCGACGCGTACCGAGGAGTGAGCCGCTACCCCGAGCTCCTGGACGAGGCGATCGAGGAGGGGACGGCGGCGCTGGACGCGTCCGAGCTCCACGCGCGAGCGCTGGCGATCATCCGGGATCGCGACGCCGACGTGCTCGGCGCGCTCTTCGCGCAGCTCTCGAGCGCGCTCTCGACGGGCAGCGGCGGCACCGACCTCCACGAGATCGCGCGCGCGGCCGTGAAGGGGCGCGTTCGCGTCCTCGTGTTCAACGCGGACGCACACCAGTGGGGACGGCTCGACCGGTCGACGGGCGAGCTCGTCCTGCAGGAGCGGCAGCGGGACGCCGTGGACGCGGACGTCGTCGACGACCTGTGCGAGGTGGTCCTCCTCGCGGGAGGCGACGTGCACGAGCTGCCCGAGCGCGCGCTCCCGACGTCGGTGGCGGCGATCTATCTCGCGTGAGCGGGCCGGGCGCGGCCCTCGGCGCCGACCAGCACCGCGGCAGCGACCGCGCAGCCGAGCATGACGCCCGCCATCGGGCGCGCCGTGCCGTCCGCGAGCGCGCTCACGGCCGCCGACGCGAGCGCGCCGCACGTCGACTGGAGCACCCCGAGCACCGCGGACGCGCTGCCGACGTCGCGCTCGATCACGCCCATCGCGGCGGCCGTCGCGCTCGGCGCGACGATCCCGTAGCTCGACACGCCGAGGAAGAGGGCCGGCCACACCACGGCGAGGCCGGCGCCGCTGCTCGCGGCGATCCAGAGCGCGCCGTAGGCGACCAGCGCCGCGCCGACGGCGCCGCGCAGCGTGCGCTGCACTCCGAACCGGCGCGAGACCCAGCGGCTCAGCTGGGACGCGCCGATGATCCCCATGGCGTTCGTGCCGAACACGAACCCGAACCGCTGCGGCGGCACGCGGTACAGCTCGATGAACACGAACGCCGAGCCGGCGATGTACGCGAACATCGCGGCCTGGATCGCGCCGCCGGCGAGGGAGAGCCTCACGAACGAGCCCTGCCGCAGCGCGGCGCCGAACGCGCGCAGGACGTCCACCGCTCCGTGCCGCACCCGGCGGTCCGCGGGGAGGCTCTCCGGCAGCGCCACGGCGACGAGCGCGAGCATCGCCGCGCCGATCGCGGCCAGCGCGACGAAGATCCCGCGCCACCCGACGTGCACGAGCACCTGTCCGCCGGCGAGGGGCGCCAGGATCGGAGCCGCGCCCATCACGAGCATGAGCGACGCGTACATCCGCGCCGACTCGCCGACGTCGAACCTGTCCCGCACGACCGCGCGCGAGATGACGAGGCCGGAGCAGCCGCCCAGCGCCTGGGCGAACCGGGCGGCGGCGAGCAGCGGCAAAGAGGGCGCCGCCGCGCAAGCGAGGCTCGCCACGACGTAGACGGCGAGGCCTGCGAGGAGTGGTGGCCGCCGCCCGTAGCGGTCGGCGAGCGGACCGTAGAAGAGCTGCCCGAGCGCGAGTCCGGCGAGGTACGTCGCGAGCGTGAGCTGGACCGACGCGACGCTGGTCCCCAGCGAGCGCGCCACGCTCGGGAAGCTGGGCAGGTACATGTCGATCGAGAGCGGCCCGATGGCCGTCAGGGACCCGAGGATCAGCGTGAGGCGCAGTCGATGGGGCTCGCTCATTGGCCTCGGCGGTGGATG
>DASSQI010000120.1:0-2752 GCA_035702585.1 Anaeromyxobacteraceae bacterium | reverse complement strand
TGGGGGGGAGGCGCTGGGCGCGCCGACGAAGGCGATGGCGATGCTGGAGGCTGCTCGCGCCCTTCAGGCGCTGCCTCTCGCGCGCATCGAGCCCGTGGTCCGGCTGGTCGGGCCTACGGCGCCGGCCGCCATGGCCGAGCGGCCGATTCTGCTCACGGAGGTGGTCGTCCCGCCCGCCGTCGAGCGGACAGCCCACGCCGCGCCGCCCACTGTCGCCGAACCGACAGCCCACGCGGCGCCGCCCGCTGCCCCCGAACCGACAGCCGACGTCGCGCCGCCCACCGCCGGCGAAGGATCAGCCGACGCCGCGCCGCGCGAGTTCGTTCCGCCGTCCGACGGCCGCTGGAGCGGCGACGCGCTGAGAGCCGCCCGCGAGTCGGCGGGCTTCACGCTGACGCAGCTCGCGGACCGCACGAAGGTGACGCGGTATCACCTCGAGCACATCGAGGGCGAGCTCTACGACAGGCTGCCTTCGTACGTGTACCTGCGCGGCATCCTGCTCACGGTCGCGAGGGAGCTGCGGCTCGACGGCAACAGGGTGGCCCGGTCCTACCTCGAGCTGGCGCAGCATGCCGCCGAAGAGCGGTCACGGGTTTGACCACCTCGTGACCGGAGCTTACGATCCGCCGCGCATGGCCCTCATCGACACTCCGGACGCGGCGAACCGACTGGCGCGGGCGATCTGCTCGGACCTCGCCATCTACAACGACGAGAAGATCGTCCGCGGTCTCGAGCAGGACGACTTCTTCGACGCGCTCGCGGGCGAGATCGAGGAGGGGCGGCAGCTCTACCGCTCTCGCGTCGCGCCCGAGCTGTACGCGAAGACGAACTTCTACGATCGCGCGATCGTCGACGTGATCATCCGTCGCAAGGCGCACGTGAAGACGAAGATCTGGTGACGCGCCACGCGGCGCCGCCCGCCGATCCCTCCGTCCATCGGAGCTTCGTGGCTCCCGCGGACGTCGCCGGGTTGCGCATCGACGTCGCGCTCACCCGCGTCGCGCCCGAGCTCTCCCGCGCGCGCGCCCGCAAGCTCCTCGACGCAGGCCTCGTCCAGGTCGACGGTCGCCTGGCGCGCGCGTCGGCGCGGCTGCGCGGCGGTGAGACGCTGGCCGTCGAGATCCCTCCGCCGGAGCCGTCGGGCCTCGTCGCACAGGACCTCCCGCTGACCGTGCTGTACGAGGACGCCGACCTCATCGTGCTCGACAAGGCGCCCGGCATGGTCGTCCATCCGGCCCGCGGCGCTCCCCACTCGACGGTCGTGAACGCGCTGCTGCACCGGCTCGGCGCCGGCATCGGCGGCGATCGCATCGGGCTCGTCCACCGGCTCGACAAGGACACCTCCGGCTGCCTCGTCGTGGCGAAGCGCGAGGAGTCGTTCGCGGCGCTGCAGGCCGCGTTCAAGGCGCGCGACGTCGCGAAGACGTACCTCGCCGTCTGCCACGGGTCGCCGCCCGACAGCGGCCGCTTCGACACGCCCTACGCGCGCCACCCGACCGATCGGACCCGCTTCACGTCCCGCGTCGAGAGCAGCCGCCGCGCCGTCACCGGCTGGCGCGTGCGCGAGCGGTTCGGCGACCGCGCCGCGCTCGTCGAGGTGGAGCTCCACACCGGCCGCACCCACCAGATCCGCGTCCACTTCGCGGACCACGCTTATCCGCTGCTCGCCGACGCGACCTACGGCGGCGCGCGGCGCGAGGCCCGGCTCGCGCCCGACGATCCGGTGCGACGCGCGGCCGAGGCGCTCGGGCGCCAGGCGCTCCACGCGTGGCGGCTCGCGTTCGCGCACCCCCGCACCGGCAAACCGCTCGCGGTCGAGGCCCCGATCCCCGCCGACCTCGCGTCTGCGCTCGAGCTCCTCAGGGACGCGTCGCTGCCACCCGGCGCATCACCCCCTGCGCGCGGCGCTCCACGACGCGGAAGCCGGCGTCGCTGATCGCGCGCTCGGTGTCGCGGTTCGGGTGACACCCGCCGGTGAAGCGGGTCCACGCGGGCTGCAGCGCGTCCTGCACCGCGGCCGCCCAGGGACGCTCGTCGCGCACGTGCTCGAGCACGCGCAGCGCGCCGCCCGGGCGGAGCACGCGGCGGATCTCGGCCAGCGCGGCGGGGGGATCCTCGACGCTGCAGAGCACGAGCCCTCCGAGCACGCAGTCGAAGGCGCCGTCCCTGAACGGCAGCGCCTCGGCCCGGGCGAGGACCACCGGGACGCCCGGCGCGCGCCGCCGCGCGCGCTCGATCGGCCAGGGGTAGGGCTCGACGGCGACGGCGGCCGTGCCGGCGGGCAGCAGCGGCAGGTTCCGGCCGGTGCCCGAGCCGAGGTCGAGCGTCCGACCCGCGGCTCCGCGCGCCAGCCACGCGCGCCAGCGTCCGAATCCGAGGCGCTCCACGAGCGACATCCAGGCGTCGTACAGCCACGGGATCTGCTCCACGCCGCGGGTCACGCGCCGTACCCCCGAGCCTGCAGCTCGAACAGCCGCGCGTACCGCCCGCCCTTCGCGAGGAGCTCCGCGTGCGTCCCGAGCTCGACGACGCGCCCGTCGTGGAGCACCGCGATCCGGTCGGCGAGCGTCCGGATCGTCGAGAACCGGTGCGAGATCACGATCGCGGTGCGGTCCGCCGCGAGCGCCCTGAACCGCTCGAACAGCTCGTGCTCCGCCTCGGCGTCGATCGACGCCGTCGGCTCGTCGAGGATGAGCACCTCGGCCTCGCGCATGAAGGCGCGCGCCACCGCCAGCTTCTGCCACTGGCCGGC